>NZ_JAVREO010000008.1:0-332692 GCF_031845445.1 Streptomyces chisholmiae
GGCGGTGAAGTGCACGAACCGGGAGGGGAAGTCGTAGGAGGCGACCCGCACTCCCACCAGCGCGCACGCGCCGGCCGCCGCGGCCAGCGCCAGCGCCGGGGTGCCGATGTCCTGGCCGCTGGCGAGCGCGCCCACCCCGCAGGCGGCGGCCAGCCCCAGCGGCGCGGTCAGCGCCGCCGGCCCCGGCAGCGCCCGCAGCAGGGTGGCGGCCGCCACCGCGCCGGCGCCCACCGCCACCGCGGCGCCGGACACCTCGACGGCGGCCAGCAGCGCGCCGGCCAGCACCGTCAGCAGCGTCGAGGCCGAGGTCGCGGTCAACGAGTCGAGCCGCTCGTCGCCGCTGCCCCGGTGCCGCAGCTGGAGGACCACCACCAGCAGGAACCACACCCCGAGCACGCCGAGCAGCGCGCCCGGCGCGTTCCCCTCGTCCACCACCAGCACGGCCGCGTCCGCCGCCAGCCCGCCGACGAAGGCCAGCAGGATGCCCTGCCGGGCCGGCCACATCCCGTTCAGCCGGAACCAGCCGGCCGCCGTCACCGCCTGGAGCAGCACCACGGCGGGCAGCGCGGCGAGCTGCCCCACCGGGGCGGTGGCCGCCAGCAGCCCGCAGAGCGCGGCGGTCAGCAGTGCCGGCTGCCAGCCGGGGTCGATGATCGGCGAGCGCGCCCGGTGCCTGGCCCGGCCCGCCGGCCGGCCGCCGTGCGCCTCGGGACTCACCCGACCGGCCCCGGCCTCGGGCCGGCTCACGCGGCGCCCCCCGCGAACGGCGGGAGCACCTCGACGGTGCCGCCCTCGGTCAGCGGCACCGTGGTGTGGTCGCGCGCGCCGACCTGCCCGCCGTCCACCAGGAAGGCGCAGCGGGCCAGCACCCGGCCGAACTCGGCGCGGTCGGCGTGCCGGCGCCCGGCCGCCGCCAGCGCCTCGGCCAGGGTGGCCGCCTCGTATGGTTCCTCCGCCGTGCCGGCCGCCGCCTTGGCCGCCGCCCAGTACCGGATCGTGCCGCTCGCCATCGTCTCCGCTCTCCGCCTGCCGCCCGCCGGAGCCGTGTCCCGGCGGAGGGTTTGTGGTGCCGCCCCATGATGGCGCAGCCGCCCGCCCGGCACGCCCTGACCCACCCCGGGGGCCCGCCCGACGCCGGGAAACCGCCCCGCGGGCAGGTCGTAACAGCGGCGAAACGTGGGGGAAACCGGGAGGAAGCCAGCGGGCGAACAGTGTGACTCACGCCCCTGCGCAGCCCGTTTTGTTTCGGCTATGCTGCTGAACGAGCAGGACCCGGGCAGCGACGCCATAACGGGTCCTTTCGCGCTTTCTGGGCAGTGCCGCTCGACCGTCCACGTGCCAGGACTGAGGAAGGAACGCCCCCGAGATGAGTTCCCTGCTACTGCTTACCAACGCGCTGCAGCCGTCCTCCCAGGTACTTCCGGCGCTCGAACTGCTCCTGCACAACGTCCGGGTGGCCCCCGCCGAGGGCCCCGCGCTGGTGGACGCCCCCAGCTCCGACGTGATCCTCATCGACGGCCGCAAGGACCTGCCGCAGGTCCGCTCCCTCTGCCAGCTGCTCCGCTCGACCGGCCCCGGCTGCCCGCTGCTGCTGATCGTCACCGAGGGCGGGCTGGCCGCCGTCACCGCCGACTGGGGCGTGGACGACGTGGTGCTGGACACCGCGGGGCCGGCCGAGGTCGAGGCCCGGCTGCGGCTGGCCACCGGCCGGCAGCAGCTGACGGCCGACGACAGCCCGATGGAGATCCGCAACGGCGACCTCTCGGTCGACGAGGCCACCTACAGCGCCAAGCTGCGCGGCCGGGTCCTCGACCTCACCTTCAAGGAGTTCGAGCTGCTCAAGTACCTGGCGCAGCACCCGGGTCGGGTCTTCACCAGGGCGCAGCTGCTCCAGGAGGTCTGGGGCTACGACTACTTCGGCGGCACCCGCACGGTGGACGTGCACGTCCGGCGGCTGCGGGCCAAGCTCGGCCCGGAGCACGAGTCGCTGATCGGCACGGTGCGCAACGTCGGTTACCGCTTCGTGGTGCCGGAGAAGGAGAAGAACGCCGAGCAGGAGCAGGCCAGGGCGATCACCCGGGAGGCCGAGAAGGTCGTCAAGGAGGCCGCCGCGCGCCGCCGTTGAGGCCGCCGCCGGCCCGCCGGCGGCGCCACGGTCCGTGAAACGGCCGATACCTGGGAGTAACTCCGGGCAACCGCCCCTTGGTATGCGACATTCGTATCCCAAGGGGCGGTTGCGCGCGTAGACTCCTCCCGTGGCCAAGGTGACGAGGGACGATGTCGCACGACTGGCGGGGACGTCCACCGCCGTGGTCAGTTATGTCATCAACAACGGCCCGCGCCCGGTGGCCGCGGCCACCCGCGAGCGCGTCCTCGCCGCGATCAAGGAGTTGGGGTACCGCCCCGACCGGGTCGCCCAGGCGATGGCCTCCCAACGCACCGACCTGATCGGGCTGATCGTGCCCGACGCCCGGCAGCCGTTCTTCGCCGAGATGGCGCACGCCGTCGAGCAGGCCGCCGCCGAGCGCGGGAAGATGGTCCTGGTGGGGAACTCGGACTACCTGGACGAGCGCGAGGTCCACTACCTGCGGGCCTTCCTGGGGATGCGGGTGTCGGGCCTGATCCTGATCAGTCAGGGCCCCAGCGAGCACGCGGCGACCGAGATCGACGCCTGGGACGCCCGGGTGGTGCTGCTGCACCGCCGGCCGGAGGCGATCGACGACGTGTCCGTGGTGCTGGACGACATCGGCGGCGCCGAGCGGCTCACCCGCCACCTGCTGGACCACGGCTACCCGTACGTCGCCTGTCTCGGCGGGGTGGACTCCACGCCGGAGCTGGGCGACCCGGTCACCGACCACGTGATCGGCTGGCGGCAGGCGATGGAGCGGGCGGGCCTCGACACCGAGGGCCGGCTCTTCAAGGCCCCCTACAACCGCTACGACGCCTACCGCATCGCGCTGGAGCTGCTGGCCGGCCCCGGCCGGCCGCCGGCCCTGGTCTGCGCCACCGACGACCAGGCGATCGGCGTGCTGCGCGCCGCCCGGGAGCTGCGCATCGACGTGCCGGGGGAGTTGGCGGTCGCCGGCTTCGACGACGTGAAGGAGGCGGCGCTCACCGACCCGCCGCTGACCACCGTCGGCTCCGACCGGGAGGCCATGGCGCGGGCGGCGGTCGATCTGGCGATCGGTGAGCCGGCGTCCGGCTCCGGCCCGGCGTCGGACCGGATCCGGCAGTTCCCGGTGACGCTGCGGCTGCGCGCCTCCTGCGGCTGCCCGACACCGAGCTGATCCGCTCCGCGCTGACGCAACCGCGCTGGCCTGGTGGTCTGAACTGATCGGACCCGTGCGGCCCGACCCGTGCTGGCCTGGCCTGAGTCGACCTGATCCGAGGTGGCGCGGCCTGAGTTGACCTGGCCCGTGCTGGCCCACCTCGAGCTGATCCGACCCGCCGCGCTGTTCCGGTTGGAGTTGGCCCGCCCCGAGCTGACTCAACCCGAGCTGGCCCAACCGGCGCTGGCCGGCTCCGGGCTACCCCCGCCCCGGGCTGGCGCCAGCGGCGGCGCCCCGTCGCCGTCCGGTCAGCAGCAGCGCTCGGCCGCGTCGCCGCCGCCACGGCGGGGCGGGCGGCCCGGCAGGTCGGTCTGGAGCAGCCGGCGCGGGCCGGCGCCCTCCCGGGCGCAGACGTCGTACGGGTTGGCCAGCATGCAGCTCTCCAGGGAGAGGCAGCCGCAGCCGATGCACTCGGTGAGATCGTCGCGCAGCCGCACCAACTGGCCGATGCGGGCGTCCAGATCGGCCCGCCAGGAGGCCGACACCTCGGCCCAGTCGGCCGGCGTCGGGGTGCGACCCTCCGGCAGCCGGCCGAGCGCCGCACGGATCGCGTCCAGCGGGATGCCGACGTTCTGCGAGACCCGGATGAACGCCACCCGGCGCAGCGTCTCGCGGTGGTAGCGGCGCTGGTTGCCGGTGGTGCGGCGGCTGCTGATCAGTCCGCGCTCCTCGTAGAAGCGCAGCGCCGAGGTCGCCACCCCGCTGCGTTCCGCGAGTTGGCCGATGGTGAGTTCCCTGGTGATCCGCGGGGCGCCGCCCGTCTCGGTGGCCATGGCCCCATGGTAATCCGGACGTCGCGGGCGCCCCGGGGCGATCGGGTAGCGTAGGTCAATGGCGCGCTGGAGGAGGGGAGTTGCGGATGGGGCGACTGGTTGCCATCAGTGACCTCCACGTTCGGTACTCGGAGAACCGGGACATCGTGGAGCGGCTGCGGCCCGAGGCGGATGACGACTGGCTGCTGGTGGCCGGCGACATCGGCGAGGTGATGTCGGACATCGAGTGGGCGCTGCGGCTGCTCAGCGAGCGGTTCGCCAAGGTGATCTGGGTGCCGGGCAACCACGAGCTGTGGACGCCCAAGGAGGACCCGGTCCAGCTGACCGGGGAGGCCCGCTACCAGCACCTGGTCGCGTTCTGCCGGCGGTTGGGCGTGGTCACCCCGGAGGACCCGTACCCGGTCTGGGAGGGCGAGGGCGGGCCCGCCGTCATCGTGCCGCTCTTCGTGCACTACGACTACAGCTTCCGGCCGGCCGGCACGCACACCAAGGCGCAGGCCATGGCGGTCGCCGAGGCGGCCGGGGTGATCTGCACCGACGAGTACATGATCACGCCGTCCCCGCACCCGGACTCCGAGACCTGGTGCCGGGACCGGCTGGCGCGCACCGAGGCGCGGCTCGCCGCCGAGCTGCCGCCCGGGCTGCCCACCGTGCTGGTCAACCACTACCCGCTGGTCCGGGAGCCGACGCGGGTGCTGCGCTACCCGGAGTTCGCGCTCTGGTGCGGCACCGAGCGCACCGCCGACTGGCCGACCAGGTACCGCGCGGCCTGCGTGGTCTACGGCCACCTGCACATCCCCCGGCTCATCTGGCACGAGGGTGTCCCGCACCAGGAGGTCTCGTTGGGCTACCCGAGGGAGTGGAAGCCGCGCGCCGCGACGCCGGGCCGGCTGGTCCCGATCCTGCCCGGGGTGGTGGCGGCGCGATGATCGATGAGCTGCTGCCCGCGCCGCTCGCCGCGGTCGAGTCGTTCGGCGACCCGGCCGAGCCGCCGCCGCTCTTCCCCGAGGAGGAGGCGGTGATCGCCCGCGCGGTGGACGTCCGCCGCCGGGAGTTCACCACCGTCCGGCACTGCGCCCGGCGGGCCCTCGCCGAGCTGGGCGGGCCACGGGTGCCGCTGCTGCCCGGCGAACGGGGCGCCCCCGGCTGGCCCGCTGGCTTCCTCGGCAGCATGACGCACTGCCGCGGCTACCGGGCCGCCGTGGTCGGCCGGGTGGGCGAGGTGACCGGCGTCGGGATAGACGCCGAGCCGAACGAACCACTGCGGGACGCCGGGGTGTTGAAGATGATCGCCCTGCCCGAGGAGCGGGCGATGCTCGCCGGGCTGGCCGCCAGCCACCCCTCGGTCGCCTGGGAGCGGCTGCTCTTCAGCGCCAAGGAGAGCGTCTACAAGGTGTGGTACCCGCTGATGGCCAAGTGGCTGGACTTCGAGGAGGCCAGGCTGACCATCGACCCGGAGCGCGGCACCTTCCACGCCGAGCTGCTGGTGCCGGGGCCGGTGGTCGACGGGGTCAAGATCCAGAGCTTCGACGGCCGTTGGTTGGCCGACCGGGGGCTGGTCGTCACCGCGATTTCACTCTTTCCTGGTTTGCCCGATTGATTACCTCGCTAGCCTGCCTCCGATGGGTTGCCGATCGGGGGAGTCCAAATGCGAGCGAATCGGAATCGGAGACGCGGCCTGGCCTGGGCCACGCTGACCGCGACGGCGCTGGCGGCGCTGACCGCCTGCGGGTCGGAGGCGGGCCCGGGCGCCGGCGCGGACGCCTCGGGCGAGCCGGTGCGGCCGGCGCTGCACGGCGAGTTGGAGGGGATCTGGCTGGCCGGCGAGGGGGAGACCGCCGCGATCCTCACCATCAACGCCGGGCTGGTCTACTACACCCAGAGCCAGACCGGCGAGGGTGACACCTGTGAGGGCACCATCGACAAGGGCCTGATCCAGCTGTCCAGTTGCGAGCACAACGGCGGCGAGACCTTCAGCCAGCGCAGCGCCCACGTGCTGCTCCAGGGCGACGACCTGCGGGTCACCTGGGTCTCCGGCGAGCAGCAGACCTACACCCCGATGCTGGACGAGACCGCCGGCCACTGACCCCGCCGGGCGCCGAGCCCCGTTGTGCGGGGTGGTGTCGCCGGCCGGACAGCGGAACGGCCGCGCCGCCCGGGCGGGGTGCCCGGACGGCGCGGCCGTGGTCCTGCGTGCGGCGCGGGGTCACTCGATGACGGTGATCCGGTCCGCGGTCGGCGGGTCGAGCGGGGCGTCCGCCGAGGAGTTGGCGGTCAGGTAGTCGGCGAGCACCGCCATGTCGTCGTTGCCGACCACCGGGTTGGCGCCCTCGCCGAGGGTGGGGAAGCCGTCCCCGCCGCCGGCCAGGAAGGAGTTGACCGCGACCCGGTAGGTGGCCGAGAGGTCCAGCGGCTCGCCGTTGACCGTCACCGAGTCCGCGACGATCCGGTCGGCCCCCGTCGCGGTCAGGTCCAGCGTGTAGGAGAAGCCGTCGGACGGCTGGAGGATCTTCGGCGTCGCCTCGTTCTCGCCGGTGACCTGTTCGGTCAGCACCGCGAGCAGCTGCTCGCCGGTGTAGTCGAGCAGGTTCACGGTGTTGGAGAACGGCTGCACGGTGAAGCCCTCGCCGTAGGTGACCACGCCGTCGCCCTCGTCGCCCGAGGCCGCGTAGGTCAGGTCGGCGCGTACTCCGCCCGCGTTCATCAGCGCCAGGTCGGCCGACTCGTCCAGCGCACGGGCGTGGGCCAGCTGGGCGTCGGCGATCAGGTCGCCGGCCGGGAACTCGTGGGTGCCGGCGTCCCGGCCCGGGATGTCGCCGCTGATCCAGCCGATCGGCGCGTTGGCCACCGGGGCGGCCAACTCGCGCCAGAAGTCGAGCAGTTCGGTCAGCTCGGTGGCCGGCTCCCGGTCCCGGTCCACCACCACGTTGCTGCCGGTCACCGAGGTCCGAACGATGTCCTGGGCCCGCCGGTCGTAGGACATCGAAAGCTCGGTGAACAGCCGCCCGTTGGAGGCCGCCGAGGTCACCAGCCGGTCGTTGCCGTCGGGGTCGGGCACGGTGCACACGTACGGCTCGTGGGTGTGGCCGGTGATCAGCGCGTCGACGCCGGCGTGGGTCCGCTCGGCGATCTCCACGATGGGGCCGGAGAGGCCGCCGCCGGCCGCGTCGCAGTCGTGGTTGTACGCCTCGCTGGCCGGGTAGCCGCCCTCGTGGACCAGCGCGATCACGGCGTTCACCCCGCGCCGCTCCAGCACCTCGGTGTAGTGGTTGATCGTCTCCACCTCGTCCAGGAACTCCAGGCCCTCGATGCCCTCCTGGGTGACGATGTCGGCGGTGCCCTCCAGCGTCACGCCGATGAAGCCGACCTTGACGCCCCGCAGGTTCTGCACCGTGTAGGGCGCCAGGATCGGCCGCCCGGTGTCCTCGTCCACCACGTTGGCAGCGAGGTAGGGGAAGTCGGCGCCGGCGAACTCGCGGCCCTCGACGTAGCAGCCGTCCTCCGGGTGGCAGCCGCCCTCCTGGAGCCGGACCAACTCGGCGTAGCCCTCGTCGAACTCGTGGTTGCCGACGCCGGCCACGTCCATGCCCAGCTCGTTGAGCGCCTCGATGGTGGGCTCGTCGTGGAACAGCCCCGACAACAGCGGGGTGGCGCCCACCAGGTCGCCGGCCGCGACGGTGACCGAGCGCCGTTCGCCCTCCCGCGCCTCGGCGAGCGCGCCGGCCAGGTACTCGACGCCACCGGCCTCGATCACCTCGGTGCTGCCGTCCTCGTGCTCGTGCAGCAGCTCACCGTTCGAGCCGGTGGGCGGCTCCAGGGCGCCGTGCAGGTCGTTGAGGGCCAGTACCTGGAGGTCCACGGTCCGCCCGTGCCCGTGGCCCGGTTGGCCGCCGTGCTCGTCGGGGGCGGCCTGGGCGGCGGGTGGGGCCAGCGCCAGCGCCCCGGCGGCGGCCAGCACCAGCCCGCTGGCGGCCAGTCGGTGTCTGTGACGTAGATGCATAACTCGGCGTCCCTCTCGGCGAGTGGGGGGCGGGATCAGCCGCACCCTAGCTGTTACGCGCGTAGCGCGTCAGCGGCCCGCGTGTAACAAGGAAGTGAAAGGAAAACCGCGCCCCGAGGCATAGAGTCGCTGGCATGACTGAGGTCGTGGTGCTAGACGAGGTGTCCGGGAAGGAACTGGCCCTGGTGGAGGGGCTGATCGAGGCGGCGGCCCGGGAGGACGGGCAGCCCGCGGTCTCCGAGCAGGGCCGGCTGCTGCTCCGCGGCGGTCCCCGGGCCGGAGTCCGCCACCTGCTGCTGCGTGACGGCGAACGCCTGTTGGGCTACGCCCAGTTGGACGGTACCGACGCGGTGGAGCCGCCGTCCGCCGAGCTGCTGGTCGATCCGGCGCACCGGGGCCGCCGGCTGGGCATGGTGCTGGGCCGGGCCCTGTTGGCCGAGTCAGGACACCGGCTCCGGCTGTGGGCGCACGGCGCGCATCCGCCCGCGCGCCGGCTCGCGCGCCGTCTCGGGCTCACCGAGTTCCGTGAACTCCGCCAGCTGCGCCGCCCGTTGACCGATCTCGACCTGCCCGACCCGGAGTTGCCCGCCGGGGTGACGGTGCGCGCCTTCGAGCCGGGCCGGGACGACGCGGCCTGGCTGGCGCTCAACGCGGCGGCCTTCGCGCACCACCCGGAGCAGGGCTCGCTCACCCAGCGGGACCTGGACGCGCGGCGCGCCGAGCCCTGGTTCGACCCGGCGGGCTTCTTCCTCGCCGAGCGGGACGCCACGTTGCTGGGCTTCCACTGGACCAAGGTGCACGCCGCCGAGGGTCTGGGCGAGGTCTATGTGCTCGGTGTGGCCCCCGAGGCCCAGGGGCTCGGCCTGGGCCGGGCACTGACCACCATCGGGCTGCGCCACCTGGCCGTGGACCGGGGGCTGCCCACCGCGATGCTCTACGTGGACGCGGACAACGCGGCCGCCGTCCGGGTCTACGAGTCGCTCGGCTTCGCCACCCACGAGACCGACCTGATGTACCGCACCGAGACCTGACGGCCCCGGCCCGACCAGGCGGACGGTCGCGCGCGGCGCCTTGAGCGCCGGCGCGCGCTCGGGCGCGCCCGTCCCGGCGCGCGGCTGTCGGCGCGATCCGTTCTGGCTGGTAGGTGGGGGGTGGACGGCGGGCGGGGTACTGTCCAAAACATGAGCGTTGGTGGTAAACGCGAGGGGAACCTCCCGGAGGCGGACCGGCGGAGCCTGGCGCGCGCCGTGCTGCGGAACGGCTGGTCGATGCGCCGGGCGGCGGCCGAGTACGGCGTCTCGCCCCGCACGGTCAAGCGCTGGGCCGACCACTACCGCGAGGAGCTGACCGGCGTACCCGCCCGTGCTTCCACCGGTAACCTGGGCGTCATGTCTCGTTCGCCCGGATGGCGGGAGAATGGCGATATGACCTCACCAGCGCAGCCCGGGCGCACCGCCGTGGACGACGAGCCGGCGGCCGGCGCGGCGAGCCCCCGGTCCCAGGACCCGCTGCCGCGCGAGTCGCCGGAGCCGGCGGCGCCGGAGCGGCCGACGGCGCGCGGGCGGTCCCGCGCCCCGCGTTCCCGGCCGGCGGACCGCTCCGAGCAGCCGGCGCGGACGGGGCAGCCGGCCAAGTCCCGGAAGGCGCCCCGGGCGGCGACGGCCGAGCCGCCGGCGAAGTCAGCGCAGCCGGCGAAGTCAACGAAGCCCGAGAAGCCGGCGAAGCCCGAGAAACCGGAGCAGGCGAAGGCGGCGAAGCCGCGGAAGGCCGCCGCCCGCCAGCGGCCGACGGAGCTGACGGCCGAGGCCGAGCACGCGGCGCAGGCGGAGCGGGCCCGCGCGGCCGGCCGGGCCCGGATGGCGCGTGGCCACGCCGAGCGCCGTGCCGCCGCCCGGTCCGAGCCGTCCGACCAGCCCGCCCCGGCTGACCCGTCCGATCCGTTCGCCCGGTCCGCCCCGGCTGACCCGTCCGACCCGTCCGACCGTCGGGCCGAGCCGGCCGCGTTGGGCAGCCGGAGCGAGCTGCCCGAGGTGCCGCAGCTCGGCGAGTTGGGCGAGCTGGCCGACGGGGAGTCCCCGGCGGTGCTGGACGCCGAGCAGGCCGGGCGGGACGCCGCGCAGGAGGTCGCCCACGAGGAGGACGGGCTGGCCCCGCTTCCGCAGGACCGTTTCCTCGACCGCGAGCGCAGCTGGCTGGCGTTCAACGAACGCGTCCTCGAACTGGCCGAGGACGAGAACACCCCGCTGCTGGAGCGGGCCAACTTCCTGTCCATCTTCGCCAGCAACCTCGACGAGTTCTTCATGGTCCGGGTCGCCGGCCTCAAGCGCCGGATCGCCACCGGCGTGGCGATCCGCTCGCTCACCGGCCGGCCGCCCCGCGAGGTGCTGGAGGACATCTGGAGCCTGGCCAGGGAGCTGCTGGCCCGCCAGGCCACCTGCTACCAGCAGGTGGTCAACCCGCTCCTCGCCGAGCAGGGCATCCACCTGCTGCGCTGGCCGGATCTCGCCGAGCACGAGCAGACCGCGCTGTTCTCGCTCTTCCGCAAGCGCATCTTCCCGGTCCTGACCCCGCTGGCGGTCGACCCGGCGCACCCGTTCCCCTACATATCCGGGCTCTCCCTCAACCTCGCCGTGGTGGTCCGCAACCCGGCCACCGGCCACCGGCACTTCGCCCGCGTCAAGGTCCCACCGCTACTCTCCCGCTTCCTGGAGGTCTCGCCGCAGCGCTTCGTGCCGGTCGAGGACGTGATCGCCGCCCATCTGGAGGAGCTGTTCCCCGGCATGGAGGTGCTCGCCCAGCACGTCTTCCGGGTCACCCGCAACGAGGACCTGGAGGTCGAGGAGGACGACGCGGAGAACCTCCTCCAGGCGCTGGAGAAGGAGCTGCTGCGCCGCCGCTTCGGGCCGCCGGTCCGGCTGGAGGTCGAGGAGTCCATCGACCCCGAGGTCCTCGACCTGCTGGTCCGCGAGCTGAAGATCCGCCGCGAGGAGGTCATAGCGGTGCCGGGCCCGCTGGACCTGACCGGCCTCGGCTCGATCGCCGCGCTGGACCGGCCGGAGTTGAAGTACCCCAAGTTCGTCGCCGGCACCCACCGCGACCTCGCCGAGGTGGAGTCCGCCTCGCCGCCCGACGTGTTCGCCGCGCTGCGCTCCCGCGACGTGCTGCTGCACCACCCCTACGACTCGTTCTCCACCTCCGTCCAGGCCTTCCTGGAACAGGCGGCGGCCGACCCCGACGTGCTGGCGATCAAGCAGACGCTCTACCGCACCTCGGGCGACTCGCCGATCGTGGACGCGCTGATCGACGCCGCCGAGTCGGGCAAGCAGGTGCTGGTGCTGGTCGAGATCAAGGCCAGGTTCGACGAGAGCGCCAACATCAAGTGGGCCCGCAAGCTGGAGCAGGCCGGCTGCCACGTGGTCTACGGCCTGGTCGGCCTGAAGACCCACTGCAAGCTCTCCCTGGTGGTCCGCCAGGAGGGCGAGGAGCTGCGCCGCTACGCCCACGTCGGCACGGGCAACTACCACCCCAAGACGGCCAGGAGCTACGAGGACCTCGGCCTGCTCACCGCCGACCCGGCGGTCGGCGCCGACCTCTCCGACCTCTTCAACCGGCTCTCCGGCTACTCCCGCCGGGACAACTACCGCCGGCTGCTGGTCGCGCCGCGCTCGCTGCGCGAGGGCCTGGTCTCCCGGATCGGCCGCGAGATCGAGAACCACCGGGCCGGGCGGCCGGCGTGGGTCAGGATCAAGGTCAACTCCATCGTGGACGAGGCGGTGATCGACGCCCTCTACCGCGCCTCGCAGGCCGGCGTCCCGGTCGACGTCTGGGTCCGCGGCATCTGCGCGCTGCGCCCCGGGGTGCCGGGGCTCTCCGAGCACATCAGGGTGCGCAGCGTGCTGGGCCGCTTCCTGGAGCACTCCCGGCTCTACGCGTTCGCCGACGGCGGCGACCCCGAGGTGTGGCTCGGCAGCGCCGACCTGATGCACCGCAACCTGGACCGGCGGATCGAGGTGCTGGTCCGGGTCGCCGACCCGGGACACCGCTCCACCCTGACCAGGCTGCTGGCCACCGGCACCTCGGACCGGACCGAGTCCTGGCACCTGCACTCGGACGGCCACTGGGAGCGGCACGCCACGGACGCCGAGGGGGAGCCGTTGCGGCGGGTGCAGGAGACGTTGATAGAGGCCAGGAGGAAGCGGCGTGGCACGGGAAGCTGAACGGGCCGGAGAGCCGGTGGTGATCCTGGCCGCCGGCTGCGTGCTGTGGCGCGCGGCGGCGGACGGCGGCTTCGAGGTCGCCCTGGTCCACCGACCCAGGTACGACGACTGGTCGCACCCCAAGGGCAAGCTCGACCCCGGGGAGTCGGCCAGCACGGCGGCCCGCCGTGAGGTGCTGGAGGAGACCGGGATGCGCTGCGCGCTGGGCCAGCCGCTGAGCACCCAGCGCTACCCGGCGCCCGGCGGCACCAAGCGGGTCGAGTACTGGCTGGCCCGTGCCCTGGACGGGCGGTTCACCCCGAACGACGAGGTGGACGAGGTCAGGTGGCTGGCCCCCGGACCGGCCGCCGAGGCGCTGACCCACCCGCAGGACGTCGCCCTGCTCGACGAGGCCACCGCGAGCCTGACCGCCGGCGGCCGTCGGAACGCCGGCTGACGCGCCCCCGGTCACCCGCCGGTGGTCCCGCCTGACCGTCGGCCGGCAGGGAGTCCCCCGGCGCGCGGCGCTACCGCAACGCCGACCAGGCGACGGTCACCTCGCCCTGACGCCAGCGGGCGGGGCCGTCGGTCAGCGGCCAGTCGGCCCGGAGCGCGCGCACCGCGTGCAGCCAGCGCTGGCGCGCGCCCAGCGGCGCGTACGGCGCCGCGGACGCCCAGGCGCGGTCGAAGTCGCGCAGGAAGGCGTGCACCGGCTCGCCCGGCACGTTGCGGTGGATCAGCGCCTTGGGCAGCCGCTCCGCCAGCTCGGACGGGGTGCCCAGGGAGCCGAGCCGGGTGGCGAAGGTGACCGTGCGGGGGCCCTCGGGGCCGAGCGCCACCCAGACCTGCCGGCGGCCGATCTCGTCGCAGGTGCCCTCCACCAGCAGCCCGTCCGGCGCCAACCGGGCGCACAGCCGCGCCCACGCGCCGGCCACCCGCTCCTCGTCGTACTGGCGCAGCACGTTCGCCGCCCGGACCAGCACCGGCCGCTCCCCGCCGGGCAGCGGCAGTTCGAAGCCGCCGTGCACGAAGGCCAGCCCCGGCTCCGCCCACGGCCCGGCCGCCGCCACCCGGGCCCGGTCGATCTCCACCCCGGTCACCCGGATGTCGGGCCGCACCCGGCGCAGCCGGCGCAGCAGCTCCACGGCCGTCCACGGCGCGGCCCCGTAGCCCAGGTCCACGGCCAGCGGCCGGTCCGCGCGGCGCAGCGCCGGCCCGTGGGTGGCCGCGATCCAGCGGTCCATCCGCCGCAGCCGGTTGGGATTGGTGGTCCCCCGGGTGACAAACCCCTCCGTCATGCGGGGGAGCGTATCCCCCGCACAATGGGAACAGGAGCAGCCGTCCTCCGGTTGTACCCGGGGTCCGCCCAGCCGTCGCTTGAGGAGCCGTACGTGCCGCACATCCGCCGGGTAGCGATGTTCAGTGTGCACACCTCGCCGCTCCACCAGCCGGGCACCGGGGACGCGGGCGGCATGAACGTCTACATCGTGGAGCTGGCCAGGCAGCTGGCCGCGCTCGGCACCGAGGTGGAGATCTTCACCCGGGCCACCGCCGCCGGCCTCGACCCCTGCGTCGAGCTGGCCCCCGGCGTCCTGGTGCGGCACATCGACGCCGGCCCCTACGAGGGCCTCAGCAAGGAGGAACTGCCGGCCCAGCTCTGCGCGTTCACGCACGGCGTGACCCAGGTCTGGGCGGCCAGGGCGGCCGGCTACTTCGACCTGGTGCACTCCCACTACTGGCTCTCCGGGCACGTCGGCTGGCTGGCCGCCGAGCGCTGGGGGGTGCCGCTGGTGCACGCGATGCACACCATGGCCAAGGTCAAGAACGCGGCGCTGGCCACCGGCGACACCCCCGAGCCGGCGGCCAGGGTGATCGGCGAGACGCAGATCGTCCGGGCCGCCGACCGGCTGATCGCCAACACCGCCGAGGAGGCCGAGGCGCTGGTCACGCACTACGACGCCGACCCGCGGCGGACCGCCGTGGTGCACCCGGGCGTCAACCTCGACGTCTTCCGGCCCGGCGACGGGCGGCGCGCCGCCCGGCAGCGGCTGGGCCTGCCGGCGGACGCGGCGGTGCTGCTCTTCGCCGGCCGCATCCAGCCGCTGAAGGGCCCGGACATCCTGCTGCACGCCGTCCGCGAGCTGGTGGACGCCGAGCCCGCGCTCCGCGAGCGGCTGGTGGTGCCGGTCGTCGGCGGGCCCAGCGGCACCGGCCTCGCCCGGCCGGAGCGGCTCCAGAAGCTGGCCGTCCGGCTCGGCATCGCCGACCTGGTCTGGTTCCGCCCGCCGATGGCCCAGCAGCGGCTGGCCGACTGGTACCGGGCGGCCAGCGTGCTGGTGATGCCCTCCTACAGCGAGTCGTTCGGCCTGGTGGCGGCGGAGGCACAGGCCTGTGGCACCCCGGTGGTCGCGGCCGCGGTCGGTGGGCTGCCGGTGGTCGTCAGGGAGGGCGAGACCGGCCGCCTGGTGGACGGGCACGACCCGGCCGACTTCGCCGCCGCGCTGCGCCCGTTCTGTCACCAGCCGGCGCTCGTCGAGCGGTTGGGCGCGGCGGCGCGGCGGCACGCCGCCGGCTTCGGCTGGGCGGCCACCGCCCGGGACACCCTGGAGGTCTACCGGGCGGCCGTCCCCGGCTGTGCCGTCACCGGGTCGGGCCTACGATCTGCCCATGGCTGACGCTTCCACCCCCGCGCCCCCGCCCGCCGAGTCCGCCCAGCGGCGCTGTGCCCGGGTGATCGAGGCGGCGCTGCGGGAGGCGGAGGCCACCTGGGAGGCCCCCGAGCCGGGCCACTACGTGGTCTCGCTGCCCGGCACCCGCAAGCTCTCCACCACCTGTTCGCTGGTGGTCGGCCGGCACGCGCTCTCCGTCAACGCCTTCGTGGTGCGCCGCCCCGACGAGAACCACGAGGCGGTCCACCGCTGGCTGCTGGAGCGCAACACCCGCCTCTACGGGGTGGCCTACGCCGTCGACCGGCTCGGCGACATCTACCTGACCGGCCGGCTGCCGCTGGCCGCGATCACCGCCGACGAGGTCGACCGGCTGCTCGGGGTGGTCCTGGAGAACGCCGACGGGTCCTTCAACACCCTGCTGGAGCTGGGCTTCGCCGGCGCCATCCGCCGGGAGTACGCCTGGCGGGTGGCGCGGGGCGAGTCCACCGCGAACCTGGCCGCGTTCCGCCAGCTGACCAGGCCCTCGGCCACCGAGCCGAGCGAGCGGGACTGACCCGGCCGTCCACGGACCGGGCCGGCGGGCGACCGCCCCACCGGCCTCGTCTACGCTCGACCACATGGCCGACGCACCGTACAAGCTGATCCTGCTCCGCCATGGCGAGAGCGACTGGAACGCGAAGAACCTCTTCACCGGTTGGGTGGACGTCAACCTCACCGAGAAGGGCGAGAAGGAGGCGATCCGCGGCGGTGAGCTGCTGAAGGACGCCGGGCTGCTGCCCGACGTGCTGCACACCTCGACGCTGAAGCGGGCCATCCGCACCGCCAACCTGGCGCTGGACGCCGCCGACCGCGCCTGGGTGCCGGTGCACCGCGCCTGGCGGCTCAACGAGCGGCACTACGGCGCGCTCCAGGGCAAGGACAAGGCCGCCACCCTCGCCGAGTTCGGCGAGGAGCAGTTCATGAAGTGGCGCCGCTCCTACGACACCCCGCCGCCGGAGCTGGCGGACGGCGCCGAGTGGTCGCAGAGCGACGACCCGCGCTACGCCGGCATCCCGAGCGAGCTGCGCCCGCGCACCGAGTGCCTCAAGGACGTCGTCGAGCGGATGCTGCCCTACTGGTACGACGGCATCGTGCCGGACCTCAACGCGGGCCGGACGGTGCTGGTGACCGCGCACGGCAACAGCCTGCGCGCGCTGGTCAAGCACCTGGACGGGGTCTCCGACGAGGCGATCGTCGGCCTCAACATCCCGACCGGCATCCCGCTGCTCTACGAGCTGGACGCCGACTACCGCCCCGTCGTCCCCGGCGGTCGTTACCTCGACCCGGAGGCCGCCGAGTCCGCCATCCAGGCGGTCGCGAACCAGGGCAAGAAGTAGCCGGGGAGGTCCCCGGGAGGCGCCCGGAGCCGGCCGAGGGCCCGCTCCGGGCGGGCGCGGGACCGCCGCCCGACGGCCGGGCGTCACCCCCGGCCGGGGGCGGCGCCCGCCGCCGGGCGGCGCTCTTCGTCAGCCGCAGTTGCCGCCGCACTGACAGTTGGAGCCGGACTGGCACCCGCAGCCGCAGCCGGAGCCGCAGCCGCAGGCGCCGAGCAGCGGCAGCCGGCGCCGCTCCTCGGCGGGCGCGGGGGCCGGCGCCGACTCGGACGGGGTGGGTGAGGCAGCCATGGGTGATTCCCCTCCTCGACGGTGTGTTTCCCCTCTCATTGGATGTCCACCGCACCAGGGAGCGTCAACCGCGCACTACCAGCGCGCGGAGGTGAAGCACGCGCGCCCCGGGGCGCGCGTGCCCAGATCCCACCTCAGGCGGTCGCCTCGGGCTCCGGCGTGAACTCGTCGGCGTGCTCCCCGGTCACCAGGAACACCACCCGCCGGGCGATCGACACCGCGTGATCGGCGAACCGCTCGTAGTACCGACCCAGCAGGGTCACGTCCACGGCCGTCTCGATGCCGTGGTTCCACCGGTCGTCCAGCAGGTGGCTGAAGAGCGTCCGGTGCAACGAGTCCATCTCGTCGTCGTCCTGCTCCAGCTGCATCGCCAACTCGACGTCCTTGGTGAGCAGCACCTCCGTGGCCTTGGCCATCAGCCGCTGCGCCAGCTGCCCCATCTCCAGGATGGTCGCCGACAGGTCCCGCGGCACCGCCGAGTCCGGGAACCGCAGCCGGGCCACCTTGGCCACGTGCTGGGCCAGGTCGCCGCACCGCTCCAGGTCCGCGCTCATCCGCAGGCTGGTCACCACGATCCGCAGATCGGTGGCGACCGGCTGCTGCCGCGCCAGCAGCGCGATCGCCGCGTTCTCCAGGTCGCGGTGCATCTCGTCGACCTTGTCATCGCCCTCGATCACCGTCTCGGCGAGCTTCAGGTCGGCGTCCAACATCGCGGTGGTCGCCCGCCCGATCGCCGAGCCGACGAACCGCGCCATCTCGACCAGGCTGTCGCTGATCGCATCCAGTTCCTCGTGATACGCGTCACGCATGACTGTTTCCTTCCTCACCCGACACTCAGGCGCTGTCGTCTGGACCCACGCGGACCAGGCCGGCCCGCCAAGCTCCGGACGACAGGCCCTACGGTCCGCGTCCCAAGTTCTGTTCGGAAAGCAGCCGTTTCCGCCCCGCCAAGTGAACCATCGCTGTCACCAAGGTGAACTCTCCCGGGCGTCCGGACGAGCATCTTCGGTCACCCCTGTGGCACCGGGCCCAAGCCGCATAGCCTGAGGATATGGACGTGAACGCGGCGGTCGCCGCAGTGGCGGCGGTGGCCGGGGTGTGCACCGGCGTGGTCGCCATGCTGGCCTTCCGGCTCAGCGAGCGCGAGCGTACGCGTCCCCTGCGCTCGCCGCTACAGACCGAGCCCAGCCTGCCGCCCGGCGTGGACACCGTGCTCTCGGTGCTCCGCTCGTCGGCCGTGGTGCTGGACGAGAGCGACAGCGTGCTCAAGGCCAGCTCGGCCGCGTACGCGCTGGGCCTGGTCAGGGGCGGCCGGCTGGCCGTCGAGCCGATGCTCAAGATGGCCAGGGACACCCGCAGGGACGGCGAGATCCGGCAGCTGGAGCTGGACCTCCCCCGGCGGGACCGGCCCGGCCGCGCCGACCTGCTGGCGGTCTCCGCCCGCTCCGCGCCGCTCGGCGCCCGGCTGGTGCTGCTGCTGGTCGAGGACCTCACCGAGGCCCGCCGGATCGAGGCGGTCCGGCGCGACTTCGTGGCCAACGTGAGCCACGAGCTGAAGACCCCGGCCGGGGCGCTCTCCCTGCTCTCCGAGGCCGTGCTCGACGCGGCGGACGACCCCGAGACGGTCACCCGCTTCGCCGGCCGGATGCAGAACGAGGCGACCCGGCTGACCAACCTCATCCAGGAGCTGATCGACCTCTCCCGGGTGCAGGACAACGACATGCTCAGCCAGGCCGAGCTGGTCTCGGTGGACGAGCTGGTCACCGAGGCGATCGACCGCTGCCGCCAGCAGGCCGACGGCAAGGGCATCACCATCGCCTCCGGCGGCACCGCCGACCTCTCCGTCTGGGGCAACCGCGGCCAGCTGGCCGCCGCCCTGGGCAACCTGGTCGAGAACGCCGTCAACTACAGCCCGCCGCACACCAGGGTCGCCATCGCCGGCTCCCGGGTGAGCGCGTCCGGCGGCGACCTGATCGAGATCGCCGTCACCGACCAGGGCATCGGCATCCCGGAGACCGACCGGGAGCGGATCTTCGAGCGGTTCTACCGCGTCGACCAGGCCCGTTCCCGCGCCACCGGCGGTACCGGCCTCGGCCTGGCCATCGTCAAGCACGTCGCCGCCTCACACGGCGGCGAGGTGCTGGTCTGGAGCGCCGAGGGCCAGGGCTCCACGTTCACGCTGCGCCTGCCGGAGCCCGGCAGCGCGCGTGAGCGCCATCTGGCTGTCCGCCGCGACCGCGAGGGTCTCGGCGGCACCCTGCACGAACCCGCCGAGTTCCCAGAACAGGCCGATCCCGACTCCGACGTCGGCGGCCAGGCGGGCGACCCACCCACCCGCACCAACGAAACTGCCCGGGAGGTCCTCCCGTGACCCGAGTGCTCGTCGTCGAGGACGAGGAGTCGTTCAGCGACGCGCTGTCGTACATGCTCCGCAAGGAGGGCTTCGAGGTCGCCACGGCGGCCACCGGGCCCGAGGGGCTGGACGAGTTCGAGCGCAACGGCGCCGATCTGGTGTTGCTCGACCTCATGCTGCCCGGGTTGCCCGGCACCGAGGTCTGCCGCCAGCTCCGTGGCCGTTCCAATGTCCCGGTCATCATGGTGACCGCCAAGGACAGTGAGATCGACAAGGTGGTCGGCCTGGAAATAGGAGCCGACGACTACGTCACCAAGCCGTTCTCCTCCCGGGAGCTGGTGGCGCGCATCCGCGCGGTGCTGCGCCGCCGGGGGGAGTCGGAGGAAGAGAGCCCGATCGCCCTGGAGGCCGGCCCGGTCCGGATGGACGTGGACCGGCACGTGGTCACCGTCGCCGGCCGCAAGGTCGACCTGCCGCTGAAGGAGTTCGACCTGCTGGCGATGCTGCTGCGCAACGCCGGCCGGGTGCTCACCCGGATGCAGCTGATCGACCGGGTCTGGGGCGCCGACTACGTGGGCGACACCAAGACCCTGGACGTGCACGTCAAGCGGCTGCGCGCCAAGATCGAGCCGGACCCGGGCGCGCCGCGCTACCTGGTCACGGTCCGGGGGCTCGGCTACAAGTTCGAGCCCTAGGGGTGCGGCCCGGGTCCGGGCCGACACACCAACGCGGTGGGGCGCGTCGCCGACTGGCGACGCGCCCCACCGCGTTGGTCGTGCGCCGCGGACCTCAGTCCTGGGGGGACACGCCGGTGTCCGCGTCGTCGTCCCCGGTGTCCTCCGGGGTGGTGCCGTCGCCCTCCGCGGTCTCCCCGCCGGCCGAAGCCTCCGCGTCCTCGGCGTTCTCGCCGGCGCCCGCGGGGCCATCCTCGGCGTTCTCGCCCTCGGTGCCCGGGCCTTCCGTACCGTCGCCTTCCGCGCCCTCGGTGCCCGCCCCTGGCTCCTCGGCGTTCTCCTCACCAGCGGCGTCGCCCTCGGTGCCGCCGTCGGCCGGCGCCTCCTCGACGATCTCCTCCTCGGCCGGCTCCGGGGCCCAGTCCGCGTAGTACGCGTAGGCGCCGGTGGCCGGCACCACCCGGGCCGAGAGCCCGACCTCGCCGGCCTCGCTGAGCAGGAAGACCAGGTGCTGCGCGTTGCCCAGCCGCACGTCGGCGGCGGTCGCGTCGTCGATCACGGCGGTGGCGTTGCCCGCGCCGCCCAGCGCCACCGAGCCACCGGCCGGCACCGTCACCCGGGTCTCGCCCTCGGCGGGGGTCAGCTCCAGCTGCTGTCCTGGACCGCCCAGGCCGATGGCCTCCAGCGTCTGGTCCTCGGTGCCGTTGTTGATGATCCGGGCGCTGAGCCCGGCCCGGTCCCCGCCCTCCGGCAGGATCAGGTTGACGCTCTGCACCTTGATGTCGTCCACCTGGGCGGACGCGTTGTCCGGCCGGACGTTGCCGGTCTCGGCGTCGAACCCGGCCCCGCAGGCGGTCAGGGCGAACAGCGGGAACGCGAAGAACGCGGCGGCCACGCCGCGTCGAAGTCTGCTGCTCACGGCGGCGGCATCTCCTCGGACGGTCTGGTGATCTACTTCGGCCGCCTCAGGGTACCGAGCCCGTCCCGCGGGCTGACACCCGGGCCGGGTTCGGTGAACTGAAATGGCGATCAAGAGGCTTTCCGTTGATCAATTCTTCGGCTTCCGGGACCGCCACCCGAAGGCATTCTGTCAACCATGACAAAACGGACAGCTTTCCATCTTCGGGGGAACTTCTTTCTTCCGTCCCGTGGGCCCTCGCGTGGAAGTTCTAGGTTTGGCAAACCGGGCCCCGACCTGCGGATACCCGCCGCCGGGGGCCGTCCGAAGCACGTCGCGGGCGCCCTTGTCAACCCCCGAGATGCGGTCTGACCTGCGGAAACGTCATTCAAAGGTGCGTCGCGCCGTGTTAGGATGGAGAGCCACGGAAGGGGTACCTGTCACATGACGTTCAAGGTTGGCGACACCGTGGTCTATCCCCATCACGGCGCCGCGCTGATCGAGGCCATTGAAACTCGCCAGATTAAAGGCGTGGACAAGACTTACCTGGTGCTGAAGGTCGCGCAAGGCGACCTGGAAGTGCGTGTGCCAGCGGAAAACGCCGAACTCGTCGGTGTGCGCGACGTGGTTGGGCAGGACGGCCTGGATCGGGTCTTCGAGGTGCTGCGCGCCCCGTACGCCGAGGAGCCGACCAACTGGTCGCGCCGCTACAAGGCCAATCTTGAGAAGCTGGCCTCCGGCGACGTCATCAAGGTCGCCGAGGTGGTCCGCGACCTGTGGCGCCGCGAGCGCGAGCGCGGTCTTTCCGCAGGTGAGAAGCGCATGCTGGCCAAGGCCCGGCAGATCCTGGTGAGTGAGCTGGCTCTCGCCGAGTCCACCAACGAGGACAAGGCCGAGTCCCTGCTGGACGAGGTGCTCGCTTCCTGAGGCCGCACCCGGTCCCGCCCCGGCCACCGATTCCGGGGCTGGAATCCGCTGGATTCCAGGGCTCCCGACACATTCCACCGTCCAGCCCAACGGGCGGGCACACGCGGCTTTGTTCCGACGGGTCGCGGTACGTTTCCCGGTATTCGCCGTTCCGGTCGCGGCGGACTCCCGGGGCGCCCGCCGAAGCAATCCTGAACGTGTGACGACATAACGTGCTACAGCGCCCGAGGGTATTCCCATGCCACACCGGGCGCTGTAGTCGCGTGTGGAAGGTGTGTGTGCAGTAAGGCCAATCAGCCAGCGTCACACACGCCGCCGGTCAGCTTCCTCCCCGCCATCCCTCCGCATCGCCGGGCCGGGCCCGAAGGTGCCGAGAATGTGCCGGGCCGGTGAAGCTCCGCTCGACTGGTCTGTCACGGAAGGGCCAGTCGTGTGAGCCCGGCACGCTCAGGCCATACCCATCACCGCCCCGAGAACAAACCTGCACGGGTCATCAATGTCAGACGTCACAGCGTTCATCGAAGAGCCGCCGGCGGCCCGCGCCGCCGCGGTGATCCCGGCCGCCGGGCTCGGCCTCCGGCTCGGCCCCGGCGCGCCCAAGGCGCTCCGCCCCATCGGCGGCGTTCCCATGCTGGTCCACGCCGTGCGGGCGATGGCCCGCTCGGGGGCCGTCGGCCTGGTCGTGGTGGTCGCCCCGGCCGAGCGCCTCTCCCTGGTCAGCTCGCTGCTCGCCGAGCATCCGCCGCCGCCCTCGGTCGAGGTGTCGGTGGTCGCCGGGGGCGCGACCAGACAGGAGTCGGTGCGGCTCGGCCTGGCCGCGCTCCCGGCGGACGTCACGGTGGTGCTGGTACACGACGCGGCGCGCCCGCTGGTCCCGGTGGCCACCGTGGACGCGGTCGCCGCGGCCGTCCGGGCCGGTGCCCCGGCCGTGGTGCCGGCGCTGCCGGTCACCGACACCGTGAAGGCGGTCGCCGCGCCGGCCGTCGCCGGCGAGCCGGAGCCGGTGGTCGCCACCCCGGACCGCGCCCTGCTGCGCGCGGTGCAGACCCCGCAGGGCTTCGACCGGGAGACCCTGCTCGCCGCCCACCGGGCCAGCACCTCCGATCTGGCCACCGACGACGCCGGACTGGTGGAGCTGCTGGGCGTCCCGGTCGTGCTGGTGCCCGGGCACGAGGAGGCGTTCAAGGTGACCAGACCCCTGGACCTGCTGCTGGCGGAGGCCCTGCTGGCGCGACGGAGGACCGACGATGACGACTGAGTACCCCGCCGCGCCCCCCGCCGGCGGGCCGCCGCTGCCCCGGGTCGGGATCGGCACCGACGTGCACGCCTTCGAGGCCGGCCGGGAGCTGTGGTGCGCCGGGTTGCACTGGCCGGACGCCGGCTTCGGGCTCGCCGGCCACTCCGACGGCGACGTCGCCGCGCACGCCGCCTGTGACGCGCTCTTCTCCGCCGCCGGGCTCGGCGACCTCGGGCAGCACTTCGGCACCGACCGGCCGGAGTGGGCCGGCGCCTCCGGGGTCGCGCTGCTCGCCGAGGCCACCCGGATCGTGCGGGACGCCGGCTTCGTGGTGGGCAACGTGGCGATCCAGGTGATCGGCGTCCGGCCCAAGATCGGCACCCGGCGGGCCGAGGCCCAGGCGGTGCTCTCGGCGGTGGTCGGCGCACCGGTCTCGGTCTCCGGCACCACCACCGACGGCCTCGGCCTGACCGGCCGTGCCGAGGGGCTGGCCGCGTTGGCCACCGCGCTGCTGCTGCCCAGCGCCGGTTGACCACCCGGGTATGACCCGGGCCGGCGCGCCGGGGTCGCTCCCCGGTGCTTCGCGCGCTCCGGGGTATGACCGTTCCGACGGCCCGCCCGCCGCGGGCCGTCCCCCGCGTGGGCGGGGCGCGTACCCAAGAGCGACCGAAGAAGTACCAGAGCGACCGAAGAAGAAGGTGTCACCGTGGCAGTCAAGCTCCCCGACGCGCTGAAGCGGGTCCTGGACGGCAAGGTCTTCGTCACCATCGCCACCATCCAGCCGGACGGCAGCCCCCAGCTCTCCCCGGTGTGGGCCACGTGGGACGGCGACGAGGTGCTGATCTCCACGACGGTCGACCGGCGCAAGGAGACCAACCTGCGACGCGACCCACGGGTCACGGTGCTGGTGGTCGACCCGGAGCAGCCCTACAGCTACGCCGAGATCCGGGGTGAGGCGTCGCTCACCACCGAGGGCGGGCAGGCGTTGATCGACGAGCTGTCGCTGAAGTACACGGGCAAGCACTACGCGGAGTTCAACCCGGCGTCCGAGCGGGACGCGGAGCGTGTGGTGGTCCGGGTGCGGGCCCGGAAGATCGTGGGGCAGGGGATCGTCTGACCGAGGGCCCGGGGCCCGGCCCGCTGCGCCGCGCCAGGGGGGCGCGGCGCACCACGGGCGCCCACTACTCTTGGGGCGTGACCATTCGCCTGTATGACACCAGCACCCGGCAGATCCGTGACTTCAGCCCGCTCCGGCCGGGCCGCGTCTCGATCTACCTGTGTGGCGCCACGGTGCAGGCACCCCCGCACATCGGCCACATCCGGTCGGGGCTGAACTTCGACATCATGCGCCGCTGGTTCGCCTACCGCGGCTACGACGTCACCTTCGTCCGCAACGTGACGGACATCGACGACAAGATCATCGCCAAGAGCGCCGAGTTCGGCCGCCCCTGGTGGGAGATCGGGTACGAGAACGAGCGGGCCTTCACCGCCGCCTACGACGTGCTCGGCTGCCTGCCGCCCAGCTACGAGCCCCGGGCGACCGGCCATGTGCCGGAGATGATCGAGATGATGCGCGCCCTGATCGGTCGGGGCCACGCCTACCCGGCGGACGGCAACGTCTACTTCGATGTCCGCAGCTACCCGGAGTACCTGCGGCTCTCCAACCAGGAGCTGGACCAGCTGCTCCAGCCCGGTGGCGAGGGCGAGACCGGCAAGCGCGACCCGCGGGACTTCGCCCTCTGGAAGGCGGCCAAGCCCGGCGAGCCCTGCTGGGAGACGCCCTGGGGCCGGGGTCGCCCCGGCTGGCACCTGGAGTGCTCCGCCATGGTGCACAAGTACCTGGGCGAGGCGTTCGACATCCACGGCGGCGGGATCGACCTGGTCTTCCCGCACCACGAGAACGAGATCGCGCAGTCCAAGGCGTACGGCGACGCGTTCGCCAGCTACTGGGTGCACAACGCCTGGCTGACCATCGGCGGCGAGAAGATGAGCAAGTCGCTGGACAACTCCGTGCTGGTCGCCGACATGGTCACGCGCTGGCGGCCGATCGTGCTCCGCTACTACCTGGGCACCCCGCACTACCGCTCGGCGATCGACTACAGCGAGGCGGCGCTCACCGAGGCGGACACCGCCTTCGCGCGGATCGAGGGCTTCCTCCAGCGCGGCATCGAGCAGGTCGGCGAGGTCCCGCCGGCGGACGTCGTCCCGGAGGACTTCGCGGTCGCGATGGACGAGGACTTCGGCGTGCCGCAGGCGCTGGCCGCCGTGCACACCACCGTGCGGCAGGGCAACGCCGCGCTGACCGAGGGCGACAAGGAGTCGCTGATCGCGCTGCTCGGCCAGGTGCGCGCCATGCTCGGCGTGCTGGGTCTCGACCCGCTCGACCCCGTCTGGGGCGGCGGCGCCGACCACGGCGCGGAGCTCTCCGGCGTGGTGGACTCCCTGGTCGGCATCGTGCTCGCCCAGCGGCAGGCGGCGCGGGAGCGCAAGGACTACGGCACCGCCGACGCCATCAGGGACCAGCTGAAGTCGGCCGGGCTGGTCATCGAGGACACCCCCAACGGCCCCCGCTGGGAGCTTGGCTGACCGCCGAGCCCCGGCTCCCACAGAGACACGAGACATCCATGCCAGGCAACAGTTCGCGCCCCAACCGTCGCACCAGCAACAAGAAGGGGCCCCAGATCGGCAGCGGCGGCCAGCGCCGCCGCGGCCTGCGGGGCAAGGGGCCCACCCCGCCCGCCGAGATGCGCACCGGCCACGCCAAGAAGCGCGCCGCCGACATCAAGGCCCGGCAGCAGAACGCCCGCCAGGGCGGCCGGAAGGGCGGCGGCCGGTCCGCCAACGAGCTGGTGGTCGGGCGCAACCCGGTGCTGGAGGCGCTGCGCGCCGGGGTGCCGGCCAGCGCGCTCTACGTGCAGCAGTTCCTGGAGAACGACGACCGGGTGCACGACGCGGTCAAGCTCGCGGTCGCCAGGCCGGGGCTGCACCTGGTCGAGGCGCCCAAGCCGGAGCTGGACCGGATCACCGCCGGCCTCAACCACCAGGGGCTGGCGCTCCAGGTGCCGCCCTACGACTACGCGCACCCCGACGACCTGCTGGACATCGCGGCCCAGGCCGGCGAGGCCCCGCTGATCATGGTGCTGGACGGGGTCACCGACCCGCGGAACCTGGGCGCCGTGGTCCGTTCCACGGCCGCCTTCGGCGGGCACGGCGTGGTGGTGCCCGAGCGCCGGGCGGCCGGCATGACGGCCGCCGCCTGGAAGACCTCGGCCGGCACCGCCGCCACCACCCAGGTGGCCAGGGCCACCAACCTCACCCGCGCGCTCCAGGGCTACCAGCGGGCCGGCCTCACCGTGGTGGGGCTGGCGGCCGACGGCGAGGCCGAGGTGGCCGACCTGGAGGCGTTGGACGGGCCGGTGGCGATCGTGGTGGGCAGCGAGGGCAAGGGCCTGTCCCGGCTGGTGGGGGAGACCTGTGACCTGCGGGTCCGCATCCCGATGCCGGGCGGCGCCGAGTCGCTGAACGCCGGCGTCGCGGCCGGCGTGGTGCTCTACGCGGCGGCCACCCGCCGGGCGTGACCGAACGCTTCGGAAAGCCCCGGACGGCGCACGGCAGTTGACGCGCGCCGTCCGGTAAACCCGTGCGCCTGTGTGGCTTTGACGGGTCGCGGACAGACTTTGTCAGCCAAAGGCAGTGTCTTAAGTCTGTGTCACTCGGTTAGATGAGTGTGGACACCAGAACACTCCGCGGCCGCCCGATGGACGAGCCGGTGCTGAGCATGGTCAAGGTGCCATGCGACCCGGCGCAGGTCGTCGTGAACCACGCCAGCTTCCGGGTGCGGCTCGCCACGCCACCCCCGGTCAGCATCGTCCTGCCCGGGGCCGCCGGCCTGACCGGCGCGGCCGGCGGCAAGCGTCGGCCGTTGGTGTGGAGTGGCCGCAGCGAGCCGGGGGACCGGGCCGCCGGTTCTCTCCTCCAAGCGGTGCGCGCGGCAGGCGAGCCGGGCGCCGCGCTGGCCACCGAGGTGCTGCCCAGGATCGGCGCCGGCGCCCGGGCGGTCGAGCGGGTCGGCACGGTGGTCGCCCCCCGGCCACCGCACTCGGACGAGATCACCCGGCCGCTGCCCACGGTGCCGGCCGGGCCAGGCGACCGCGGCCAGGACACCGGCGAGTTCGCCGCCCGCCTGGAGCCCGGCCCGACGCCGCGCGCCGGACACGGCGGCGGCCGGAGCCGGGCACGCGCCTTCCACCCGGACCGGCGGCTCAGCCTGGGCCTGGTGCTGCTGCCGCTGCGGCTGCTGCTCGGCTTCATGGCCATCTACGCCGGGATGGGCAAGCTCACCGACCCGGTCTACTTCGACGGGGGCGAGCGCGGCTCCCTCTACACCTGGCTGGCCTCCCTGGACCCCTGGGTGGCGGCCGCCCCGCTGCACGACTGGACGCTGGCGCACCCGGTCGGCGCCGGGCTGACCGTCGCCTTCCTGCAGATCGTGGTGGGCGTGCTCACCCTCTTCGGGCTCTGGCAGCGGCTGGCCGCGCTGCTCGGTGCCGCCCTCTCGCTGGCCCTGCTGACCACCGTCAGCTGGCAGCACGGACCGGCGTACGACACCCCCGAGGTGGTGCTCTTCGCCGCCTGGACCCCGCTGGTGATCGCCGGTGCCCCGGTGCACTCGCTGGACGCCAGGCTGGCCTCCGAGGCGTGGCGCCGGCTGGGCCCCCGGGCCCCCCTCGCCCAGCTGCGCCGCCGGGTGCTGCGCCGCGGCGGACTGCTGGCCGCGCTGCTCCTCGGGGTGGCGCTGCTGGTCGGCTCGCTGCTGGGCAGCGCGGTGCGGTCCGCGCAGTTCGCCACCGTGCCGGAGCCCGGCGAGCCGCCGCGGAACCACCTCCCCGGTGAGCCGCTGGTCGACGAGGAGGCGGAGGCCAGGGAGGCCGAGGAGCGGGAGGCCGTCCAGCGGGCCGAGACCGAGCGGCAGCGGGCCGAGGAACGGGCGGCGGAGCAGCGGGCCGAGGAGGAGCGGCCGTCGGCCCCGCCGACCGAGGACCCGACCCAGCCGGCCCAGCCCTCACCCGAGGAGCAGCGGGAGGCGCCCGTCCCCGACCCCGTTCCCGAGCAGCCGCAGGACTCCGTGCCGGCGGCGCCGTCGAGCCCGGAGGACGGCTCGGGCGGCGACCCGGGCACCGGCGGGGTCGAGGAGCCGGGCGGCGAAACCGGTGGCGCCGAGGACGACGGGGGTGATCAGAGCAGCCCCGACCCCCTTGGCGGGCTGCTCGGTTAGGTGGCGTACTCGGCTAGCCGGCCAGGGCCGGTCCCGACCGCCGTCGAGCGGTCTTGGACCGGCAGGCTCCGTGGCGTGCCGGGCCGGCGCGGTTATCTCCGTGGCGGCCCGGCACCCGACCCGCGCAGACTGGGGTGGTGCCCACCGCGTCCGATCACCCCGAGGACTCCCCGCAGCGCCGGGCCCTGCGCCATGTGGCCGCGCGGGCGGTAGGCGGCCCGGTCGATCCGACGTTGCCGCTGACGTTGAACTTTCACCCCGACCGACCGGTGGCCGGCCGGCCGATCCTCCGCCGGATGGCGGAGGACGGCGTCTACGTCTCGCAGTTCGTCACGGGCACCAGCAACGGCGGCCTCACCGCGCACCCCGGCGGCGACCGCTGGCGCTGGGAGAGCCGGATGTTCGGGGCCGCCTACGACCGGGCGCCGGCCCGGCAGCGGCCGGTCTACGGCGGGTTGAACCACCTCCGGCGCTCCGTGGGCGCGGCGCCCCGCTTCGGCTCGGCGCACTTCCGGCTGGCGCCCGAGGTGTTGCCGCGCACCACCTTCTGTTACCCGGACAGCTCCGCCGAGTCCACCACCTTCGGCGTCGCCGACCGCTGCGACCTGGTGCGGCTCGCCCTGGCCGAGGGGCGGCCGGCGCTGGACGGGCACATCGAGGCGCAGGTCCACGGCCCGGTCACGCTGGCCACCGACGTGCGGGCGCTGGTGCTCGACCCCTGCTACCGGGGAACGGCGGTGGCCGAGGCGGCCGCCGCGCTGCCCTGCCCGGTGGAGTGGCATCCGGGGTACCGGCTGGCCACCGCCGAGCTGCGCCGGCACCCGGGGTTCCGGGGCCCGGAGATCGTCGCGCTGGGCTGCGCGATCGCCGAACGGGGCTGGTTGGACCCGCGGATCATCGGCGAAGCGGCGTGCGCCGGGCGGTACGACGGGCAGGCCCTGAAACGACTCTGGCACTGCCTCGTCGCGTTCGGCGCCCCCGACGCCTGAGCCCGGGGAACGGGCGGGCGCGCCCGGCGGGCCTCAGCCCTGGGCGAGCTCCCTGGCCGCCTCGGTGAGATCCTTCGCGGTGTCGATGGCGCGCCAGTAGGCGCCCTGGGAGAGCGGGAAGCCGGCCAGCCGCCGCTCCCTGGCCAGCCGGGGGAAGGTGTGCCGCTCGTGGTCGCCCCGGTCGGGCAGCAGCGCGGTGAACGCGGCGGCGAAGACGTAGACACCGGCGTTGATCAGGTAGGGCGAGGGGGGCGCCTCGATGAAGTCCAGCACATGGCCGAACTCGTCCGTCTCCACCGCGCCCCACGGGATGCGGGGGCGGGCGAGGGCCAGCGTGGCCAGAGCGTCCCGCTCGTTGTGGAACTCGGCCATCTCGCGCAGCGAGAACCGGGTCCAGATGTCGCCGTTGGTGGCGAACCACGGCTCCGTCGGGCGCGGCAGCGCGGCGGCGGCGTACTTCAGGCCACCACCGCGCCCCAGCGGCTCCGACTCCACCACGGTGGTCACCCGCAGCGGCAGGTCGTGTGAGCCGAGCCAGTCCTGGAGCACCTCGGCGAGGTGCCCGCAGGAGATCACCGCGTCGGTCACGCCCTCCGAGGCCAGCCACCGCAGCTGGTGGCCGATGATGGGCTCGCCGGTGCCGGGGATCTCCACCATCGGCTTGGGCCGGTCGTCGGTGTAGGGCCGCAGGCGGGATCCCTGCCCGCCGGCCAGGACCACGGCCTGGGTCGGGCGGGTCGCGTGCTGGTGTGCGCCGTCACTCATGGCCGCAGCCTATGCGCGGCACCGGCGGGGGTGTCAGTTGGCCTGCGCGACCCCGGCGGCGAAGGAGGTGTCGCAGACGGGGCGGGAGTAGCGCTGGGCCCGCTGGGCGCTGCCGTACTTCTCCACCGCGGCCTCGCCGAGGGACTGGGCGATGGTGGCGCAGTGCGGGGCCAGGGACGGGTCGTCGTTGACCGCGGTCTGGAGGGCGGTGAGCGCCACCGCCGGGTCCTCCTGGCGGAGGGTGGTCAGCAGCCGGTCGCGGAGCAGGTCCTGCGGGGTCTGCTCCACCTCCTCGGCGGTGGCCGTGAGCATCTGGACCTCGGAGGGGGGCGCCGCCCAGTCCACCCGGGCGACGGCGAGGGTGCCGGAGAGCACCAGCACGGCTGGCAGGGCGACGGCGAGACTTCGGCCGATGTTGCGAAGTGCCTGGTTCACGGTGTCTTCCTCGCGCTTCCTCGCGAAACGGTGACGCGAAACGATGGGGGCTGGCGGGAACGGATCTCCTCGGGCGCCAAACCGGCCCGCGGCAGCGGGCCTTGTGGTTGGCACGAGCCGAATCGTAGCGAGGTGTGGTGGGTTGATGACATTCCGCCACTCGCGTGGGTGACCCCGTGCTGGGCTTTCCGGTGCGGAGGTTGACGCGGGCGTCACTTCTCGTTGACTTCGGGGGCGGCTCGCCGGCCGATCGGGGTCGCCGCCGGCCCCCGTCGCGGGAACGCGGCGGGGCCGCGCCCCCACCCGTGGTGGGAGACGCGGCCCCGGTCGTCCGGTGTCCGGCGTGCGGTCAGTCGCTGAGCCGCTCGCCGGAGCCGGTGGCGAAGACGTGGGTCTCGCCCGGCTTGGGCTCGACCCGCAGCTTGCTGCCCTTCTCCGGCACGTCGCGGCTGTCCACGCGGATGACCAGGTCCTTGACCTCGCCACCGATCTCGGCGGTGCCGTAGACGTAGGCGTCGGCGCCGGTCTCCTCGACCACGTTGACGGTCACCGCCAGGCCGGCGGCGGCGTTCTCGTCCGCCTTGGCCAGCGCGGCCTCCGAGCCACCCTCCCGGACCACGGCGAAGTGCTCCGGACGGCAGCCGACGACGACGTTGCTGTCGCCCTTGTTCTGTGCCTCGGTGAGCGCGCCGCGCTCGACCGGGACCACGCTGTTGCCGAACTTCACGCCACCGTCGGTGATCGGGACCTCGACCAGGTTCATGGCCGGGGAGCCGATGAAGCCGGCGACGAAGAGGTTGGCGGGCTTGTCGTACATGTTGCGCGGGCTGTCGATCTGCTGGAGCAGACCGTCCTTGAGCACGGCCACCCGGTCGCCCATCGTCATGGCCTCGACCTGGTCGTGGGTGACGTAGACGGTGGTGACACCCAGGCGGCGCTGCAGGCCGGCGATCTGGGTACGGGTCTGGACCCGGAGCTTGGCGTCCAGGTTGGACAGCGGCTCGTCCATCAGGAAGACCTGGGGCTCACGGACGATGGCGCGACCCATCGCGACACGCTGCCGCTGACCACCGGAGAGCGCCTTCGGCTTGCGGTCCAGGTACTCGGTGAGGTCGAGGATCTTGGCGGCTTCCTCGACCTTCGTCCGGATGTCGGTCTTGTTGACGCCGGCGATCTTGAGCGCGAAACCCATGTTCTGGGCGACGGTCATGTGCGGGTACAGCGCGTAGTTCTGGAACACCATCGCGATGTCCCGGTCCTTCGGGGGAAGGTGGGTGACGTCCCGGTCACCGATGTGGATCGAGCCGCCGTTGACGTCCTCAAGCCCGGCGAGCATCCGCAGCGAGGTGGACTTGCCACAGCCGGACGGGCCGACCAGGACCAGGAACTCGCCGTCCTCGATCTGGATGTCGAGCTGGTCGACGGCGGGCGTCTCCGAGCCGGGGTAGACGCGGGTGGCCTTGTCGTACGTGACCGTTGCCATGTCGTGTTGTCTCCTTCTACCGGCAGGAACGTGCCGGACGATCCGAGTAGGAAGGTGTTACGACCATGTGTATGGACGCACGGTGAACCTAACTCGAAAGACATATAAAAGTCAGTACCCACCGGCAAAAAAACCCCAGCTCGTCGACCGGCCCGCGCCCCCTCCCGGCGGACGTGTACGCTGGTGCGGCCGTTACGGCGCCAGAAACGCGTGGGCACCCGCCGCCTTAGCTCAGTTGGCCAGAGCAGCTGTCTTGTAAACAGCAGGTCGTCGGTTCGAATCCGACAGGCGGCTCTCGTCCGCCCCACCCCCACCTCGTGGTTCTCCCGGGGCGCGTTCCCCTCCTCCCCTCCATCCCGGTGGCCCATCCGCCGTCGGCCCGTGCGACCACCCACCTCCCGGCACCGCCGGACGGGTCCGACCGGTGCCCCCCGTGACAGCGGCCGACCGGGGGCGGGACATGTTGACCGAGGCCGTTGCCCGAACATAGAAATGCATGTCTCAACAGGAGCGAACAAGGGATCGCCGATGCACGATGGGTCCTACCTGAACTTCCGGTCGGCGGGTACCGCACTGGTGCTGGACTGTACGGCCGGCGGGCTGCCCCGGGTCGTGCACTGGGGCGCCGACCTCGGCGACCTCGACCAGGACACGCTCGCCGGCCTGGCCCGTGCCGTGGTCCCGCAGATCGCGTCGAACAACGTCGACCTGCCCGTCCCGCTCGCGCTGCTCCCCGAGCACTCCGCCGGCTGGCAGGGCACGCCGGGGCTGACCGGCCACCGGGCCGGCGCGGACTTCTCCACCGCCTTCGCCGTCACCTCGCTCCAGGCCGCGGACCGGGCGCTCACCGTCACCGCCGAGGACGTGGTCGCCGCCCTGGAGCTGCGGCTGGAGATCGAACTGACGGAGAGCGGGCTGGTGCGCCAGCGCGCCCGGCTCACCAGCCTCGCCGAGGACGGCGCCGCGCCGTTCAGCCTCGGCGGGCTGCTGCTGGCGCTGCCGGTGCCCGAGCGGGCCACCGAACTGCTCGACATGACCGGCCGCCACCTGCGCGAGCGCACCCCCCAGCGGCACGCCTTCACCATCGGCACCCACCTGCGGGACAACCGCAAGGGCCGCACCGGCACCGACGCGGTGACCGTGCACATCGCCGGCGAGGCCGGCTTCGGCTTCCAGCGCGGCGAGGTCTGGGGCCTGCACGTGGGCTGGAGCGGCAACCACCGCTCGCTCGCCGAACGCACCCACACCGGGGTCTCCCTGCTGGCCGGCGGCGAGCTGCCGCTCGCCGGTGAGATCGCGCTCGGCCCCGGCGAGTCCTACACCTCCCCCTGGGTCTACGGCTCCTACGGCCGCGGCCTGGACGCGCTGTCCGACCGTTTCCACGACTACCTGCGGGCGCGCCCCAGCCACCCGAGCACCGACCGGCCGGTCACCCTCAACGTCTGGGAGGCCGTCTACTTCGACCACGACCTGCCCAAGCTGAAGGAGCTGGCCGACGCCGCCGCCGAGATCGGCGCCGAGCGGTTCGTCCTGGACGACGGTTGGTTCCGCGGCCGCCGGGACGACCACGCCGGGCTCGGCGACTGGTACGTCGACGAGACGGTCTGGCCGGACGGGCTGCACCCACTGGCCGACTACGTGCGCGGCCTCGGCCTGGAGTTCGGCCTGTGGGTCGAGCCCGAGATGGTCAACGTCAACTCCGACCTGGCCCGCGCCCACCCCGAGTGGATCCTGGCCACCGGGGACCGGCTGCCCCCGGAGTCCCGACACCAGCAGGTGCTGGACCTGGGCCACCCGGAGGCGTACGCCTACCTGCTGGAGCGGCTGGACGCCCTGGTCGGCGAGTACGCGCTGACCTACCTGAAGTGGGACCACAACCGCGACCTGGTGGAGGCCGGGCACAGCCCGAGTGGCCAGGCCGGGGTGCACGCCCAGACGCGCGCCGTCTACCGGCTGCTGGACGAGCTGCGCACGCGCCACCCCGGCCTGGAGATCGAGTCCTGCTCGTCCGGCGGCGGCCGGGTCGACCTCGGCATCCTGGAGCGCACCGACCGGGTGTGGACCAGCGACTGCATCGACGCCCTGGAGCGGCAGCGCATCCAGCGGTGGACCGGGCTGCTGCTGCCGCCCGAGCTGATGGGCGCGCACGTCGGCGCGCCCACGGCGCACACCACCGGACGCACCCACGGGCTGGAGTTCCGCGCCGGCACCGCCCTCTTCGGCCACTTCGGCATCGAGTGGGACCTGACCAGCGCCACGCCGGAGGACCGGGCCGCGCTCGCCGAGTGGATCGAGCTGCACAAGCGGCTGCGGCCGCTGCTGCACACCGGCCGGGTGGTGCGCGAGGACCACCCGGACCCGGCGCTCTGGGTGCACGGCGTGGTCGCCAGGGACGCCGCGCGGGCGGTGTTCGCGCTGGCCCAGGTGGCCACCAGCGTGCAGGCCCCGCCCGGCCGGGTGCGGCTGCCGGGCCTCGACCCGGACGCGGTCTACCGGGTCGCGCCGCTGCCGCCGGCCGACCGGCTCAGGGGGCCGGCCATGGACGCGCTGACCTGGTGGCGGGACGGCGTCACGCTGCCCGGCCGGGTGCTGGGCGAGGTCGGGGTGCGCGCCCCGATCCAGAACCCGGAGCGCCTCGTCCTGCTGGAGGTCACCCGCGTCGACGGCTGACCGGCTCCTTCCCCGACGCGCCCGCCCGGGACCCTGGCCGGTCCCGGGCGGGGCTCCTGCTGCCAGGGCGCGGTGCCCGGCGCGTCGGGGGCCGGGTGGTCAGGGCAGCAGGACCACCTTGCCCACCGTGGCCCGGCTCTCCAGGGCGCGGTGCGCCGCGGCCGCTTCGGCCAGGGGGAACGGCCTGATCAACGGGGTCAGCACGCCGTCGGCCGCCAGCCGCAGCGCCTCGTCCTCCAACTCGGCGAGCCCCTCGGGGCCGCCGATCCGCTCGAAGAGCGCGGGGCCGAGCGCCACCTGGGAGGTGATGCCCAGCGCGGCCAGCTCCGCCGGCGACGGGGTGGCCAGGTCGCCGCCGGCCAGGCCCAGGGAGGCGTTGCCGTAGGCCACCTGGCCGCCGCCCGGGGCGAGCAGCCGGATCGCGGCGTGGGCGCGTTCGCCGCCGACGCCCTCGAAGAGGTGGCGCGCCGGCCGGTCGCCGAGGGCGGCGCGCACCGTGTCGGCCCAGTCCGGCCGGTCGTAGTCGACGGCCAGGTCGGCGCCGAGCCGCCGCACCACCTCGACCTTGGCGGGGCCGCCGGCCGCGCCGACCACGGTGGCCCCCCGGTGCTTGGCGTACTGGACCAACAGCGAGCCGATCCCGCCGGCGGCGGCCAGCACCAGCACCGTGTCGCCGGGCTCGACGGTGGCGAACCTGAGCAGTCCCATGGTCATCCGGCCGGTGCCGAGGACGGCGACCGCATGGCTCTCGGGCAGGTGGTCGGGCAGCCGGTGCAGCCGCGACACGTCGGTGACGGCGCGTTCGGCGTAGCCGCCGGGGGCCATGCCGAGGTGCGCGGAGACCCGCTGGCCGAGCCAGCCGGGGTCCACGCCCTCGCCCAGCGACTCGACGGTGCCGGCGACCTCCCGGCCGGGGATGGTGGGCAGCTCGACGGGGCGCCAGACGCCGCCGGGCGTCACACCCTGCCGGAGCGCGGTGTCCACCAGGTGGACACCGGCGGCGGCCACCGCGATCCGGACCTGGCCTGGCCCGGGCACCGGGGTCTCGGTGCGCTGGTAGGTCAGGTTCTCCGGTGGGCCGAAGGCGTGCAGTCGGACGGCGTACATGCGGACCTCGATTCGTGGCCGGTGGCCGGTGGCTGACCGGCTCCGACACGCTGGGGATGGTGGGCGCGCCCAGCGTCTTACCTCAAGTCGACTTGAGGTCAAGGGGTGCCGTCGCTGGTCAGGGCCGAGTGTCAGTGCCGGCCGGCAGGATGGCGGTCATGGTGAGCAGAGGCGGTGCTGGCGCGAGGGGCAGGCGCGACGTGGTGCGGGGGCCCCAGCGGCCCCAGCTCGCGTTGCCGGCGGAGCCGGAGGTCTTCGCCGACGCGGCGGGCCTCGGGGCCGAGGAGGACTATGACGGGATCGAGTTCGTCTCGCGGGACTTCACCGGGGGCCGGGCCCCGGGGGCGAGCTTCCTGGACTGCGCGCTGCGCGGCTGCGTGCTCGACCGGGCGGAGCTGCGCGGGGCGCGGCTGCTGGACAGCCTGCTCCAGGAGGTGCGCGCGGTCGGGGTCGAGCTGTTCGACGCCGAGCTGCGGGACGTGGAAATCAGCGACGCCCGGCTGGGCGGCGCGCAGTGCGGCGGGGCGTCGCTCACCCGGGTGCTGGTGCGCGGCGGCAAGCTCGACTACCTGAACCTGCGTCAGGCGCGGCTGGTGGACGTCACCTTCGAGGGCTGCGTGCTGGTGGAGCCGGACTTCGCGGGGGCCAGGCTGGAGCGGGTCTCGTTCGACGACTGCGAGCTGCGGGCGCCCGATCTCACCGGGGCCACCCTGCGGGACGTGGACCTGCGGGGGGTCTCCTCGTTCGAACCGGGGCGTGGCGTCGACCGGTTGGCCGGGGCGGTGATCAGCCCGGGGCAGCTCGTCGAGCTGGCCCCGCTGCTGGCCGCCCAGTTGGGGGTGCGGGTGCTGCCCCGGGAGTAGCCGCGGTGGGTGCGGTGCGGTGCGGGGCCGGCGGGCGGCCCCGCCGCCACCGGCGGCCGGCGGACGCGGCGGGGCGGGGCGGAGCGGCCGTACGCTCCGGTTCCTGGTTTCTGGCCGGTTCCTGGCCGGTCCCTCGGGGTCGACCGGGCGTCGGGCGTCCGCGGCGGTGCCGAGGACGCCCGGCCGTCCGTCATCCGTGGTCGCGGCGTGGGTGGTCGCCCGGCTGGCCGCCCAGGGCGTGGGGCTGGCCGCCGACCTGGGCGCCGCCCGGGACCGGCTGCTGCTGGCCGGCCTCGCCGAAGGGCTGGCCGAAGCGGGCGTCGCCCGCCGGCTGGTGGGCGCCCTCAGCGCCCGGGGCGACCAGGTCCTGGCGCGGCGGGGGCGGGGGGACCGGGCCGCCCCGGCGGTGCTGGCCTCCCGAGCCCGGCTGATGCCCGAGCCACCTGCGGAAGACCGTCGCGGTCGGCCGCACCGCCGGCGGGCCGAGCAGGACCAGCACGGCGGTGACCACCGCCGCGCCCAGGGTGGCGCCGGCCAGCACGTCGTGCGGGTAGTGCACGCCGACGGCCACCCGCAGCAGCGCGCCGAGCGCGGCCAGCGGCAGCGTGACCGCGGCCAGCCGGGGCAGCAGCACGGCCAGGCCGACGCCGAGGGCGACGGCCAACGTCGAGTGGTTGCTGGGGAAGGACCAGTCGCCCACCGGGGGGCACTCGGCCAGCGCGTTGGCGCCCGGCACGGCGCGGCACGGCCGCTCCTCCTCGATCAGCACCTTCAGGGTCTCGCTGAGCCCGTAGGCGGCCAGCATCCCGAATCCCACCACGATGGCGCCGGCCGCGCGGGCCGCGTTCCCCGCGCGCAGCGCGGTCCACCACACCCACAGCAGGATCAGGCCGAGCAGCACCAGGGTGCCCTCGGTGGCGATCTCCAGGGAGTGCCCGAACCACGAGGGGGTGTCGGCAACCCATTCGGTGATCGACTGGTAGCCGTCGACCGAGGCGCCGCCCACCACCCAGACCGGCTCGCCGTCCCCGAGCCCACCGGGCGAGAGCCAGAGGAACACCCCCACGCCCAGCACCAACGAGGCCACGGCGATCAACAGCCGACGGCTGGTCCCGCCGAATTCAGGATCTGTTTCCATGGTAGTTGAACGTAGGCCATCTGACGGTCATCTGCCCACGTGGGAAGGCGGGATGCGGCCCCCCGCCTCGGGGGCGGCGGCTGACGGTGCCTCGGCTGTCCGAAAACCGCCGGCCGGCCACCCGCTTGTCCCGGGGCGGCGCCACCGGGGTCGTCCGGGCGCCCTGCGCGCTGGCGACGGTCGGCCGGGCCGGCCGGCACGCTCCAGCGCTGGCCGGCGCCACGCGCGCTTCCGCTCACTCCTCAAGGAGTGGCCGTCCGGGCGGAGTTCACCCCGGGGTCGGCGCGGACCGCCGGCGGTGGCGCGGTCCGGCGACCCGCCACCGCCCTCTCCAACGAGCCGACCGCGTGGAAGTTCCTGATCTGGGTGGTCGACCGGCTTGGGCACGGTGGGTGACGGTGTGACCGCCGACTGTCAGTGGTGGGTGTTTGACTGTGCTCACCCCGCCGGTCCCGGTGGGGGAGCGCGGGAGCGGGGTGGGTTCGATGAGTTCTGGACGGGGACACGGCGGTGGGCGAGCGGGTGCGGCCGGCGGCGCCCGGGGCGGTTGGTGGTCCGTGGCGCGCCGGGTGGTCTCCCCGCTCGGCGCAGGCCTCGCGGGGGCGCTACTGACCTTCCGTAGCGTGCTGTTGACTTGGAGTGCACTCACACTTCTAGCCTGGCGCCATGGCAACAGCTACCACTCCGCAGCGGAAGATCGACTCGGGCTTCGGCCCACGGACCAGCGCCGCCGAGGTGGTGCGCGGGATCGACCTGACGGGCAGCCTCGCCCTGGTCACCGGCGGGTACTCGGGGATCGGCCTGGAGACCACGCGGGCGCTGGTCGGCGCGGGGGCCCGGGTGATCGTCGCCGGCCGACGGGTGGCCGCGGCCCGGGAGGCGCTCGCCGGCCTGGCCGGGGTCGAGGTGGCCGAGCTGGACCTGACGGACCTGGCCAGCGTCGAGCGCTTCGCCGAGGACTTCCTGGCCTCCGACCGCGCGCTGCCCATCGTGATCAACAACGCGGGCATCATGGCGACCCCGTTGACCCGGGTCGGGCCGGGCTGGGAGGCCCAGTTCGCCGTCAACCACCTGGCGCACTACGCCCTGGTGAACCGCCTCTGGCCGGCCATCGCGCGGGCCGGGTCGGCCCGGGTGGTCGCGGTCTCGTCCGCCGGACACCGCGCCGGCCCGGTCCGCTGGGCGGACCCGCACTTCACCTCCGGGTACGACAAGTGGGCGGCCTACGGCCAGGCCAAGACGGCCAACATGCTCTTCGCCGTGCGGCTGGACGAGCTGGGGCGGGAGTCCGGGGTGCGGTCCTTCTCGCTGCATCCCGGCGCCATCCTGACGCCGCTGCAACGGCACCTCACCCGCGCCGAGATGGTGGAGCTGGGCTGGGTGGACGCCGAGGGCAGGGCGGTGGACCCGAGCTTCAAGACGCCCGAGCAGGGCGCCGCCACCCAGGTCTGGGCCGCGACCTCACCGCGGCTGGCCGGCCTGGGCGGGGCCTACCTCGTGGACTGCGACATCGCCGAGCCGGCGGCCATCCGGGAGGACGCGCTGGACCCGGCGCAGGCGGCCCGACTGTGGTCGCTGTCGGCCGAGCTGACCGGGGTCGACGCCTTCGCCGGCACCGCCCGCTGACCGCGGCGCCCCGGCCGGGCCGGCCAGCGCCGGGCCCGGCCCAGGGGCGGCGGGCGCGGGCGGGGCCGGACTCTCGGGCCGGCCGGCCCGGGGCCGTCGGCTCAGCCGCTGATCAGCGGGCCCAACAGCGGCAGCCCGCCGAGCAGTTCACGCGCGCTGGCGCCGGCGCTGAGCTGCCCGGTCAGCAGGTCGGTGCCGACCGGCTGGAAGTCGGCCACCTGGGTGCCCACGGTGTTGCTGAGCGGGTCGGTCGTGGTGTTGCCCAGCGGATACAGCTGCAGGTCGAGGGCCGGGTCGAGAGCGCTCTTGAGGGCGCCGGTGGTGGCGCTGGTCGCGGCGCCCAGCGGGCGCCCGAGGTCCGGAGCCGCGGTGTTGGCGGCCGCGGTGCCGGCGCCGACGGCGAGCAGCGCGCCGGACGCGGTCGCGGTCAGGGTGGCCAGGCGCAGCGCTCGGGCCGCGCGGGAGGACTGTGTCATGGCACGCACGGTAGTTGGCCGATGGCGGATGGCTCATCTCGCTGCCCGGGGATGTCCCCCGAACGAGTAAGTCGGCCGTCCGCGACAATGGCCGGGTGACACGTGCCTCGCTGGAGAAGCAACCCAAGGACGTCGCCGCCATGTTCGACGCGGTGGCGGCACGCTATGACCTCACCAACGACATCCTCGCCCTGGGGCAGAACCGTCGCTGGCGTCGAGCCGTGGTGCGCGCCGTCGATCCGCGCCCCGGGGAGTTCGTCCTCGACCTCGCGGCCGGCACCGGCACCTCGTCGGAGCCGTTCGCGGCGGCCGGCTCGTTCACCGTGCCCTGTGACTTCAGCCAGGGGATGCTGGCGACCGGCAAGCGGCGGCAGCCCTGGCTCCCGTTCACCGCCGGGGACGCCACCCGGCTGCCGTTCGCCGACGCCTCCTTCGACGCGGTCACCATCTCCTTCGGGCTGCGCAACGTCGCCGAGCCGGAGCGCGCGCTCCGGGAGCTGCTGCGGGTCACCAAGCCTGGCGGGCGGCTGGTGGTCTGCGAGTTCAGCCATCCGACCTGGGCGCCGTTCCGCACCGTCTACTCGGAGTACCTGATGCGGGCGCTGCCGCCGGTCGCCGCCCGGGTCTCCAGCAGCCCGGACGCCTACATCTACCTGGCCGAGTCGATCCGCGAGTGGCCCGACCAGCCGGCGCTCGCCCGGTGGTTGCAGGACGCCGGCTGGGCGCGGGTCGCCTGGCGGAACCTCACCGGCGGGGTGGTGGCCCTGCACCGGGGTGTCCGTCCCGAGCCGGGCTGAGCCGTCCCCGAGCCGTCAACCGCGCCGGGCCGAGCGGGGTGGTGGCGTCGGGCCGGGTGGCCCCCGGGGCCCGGTCGGCCGGGGCCGGCGTCGGGAGCGGGAGCGCACGGCCGGCGCCGGGGAGCCGGCGCGCGCCCGGGACAACGGCCCGGGGCGCCCTCCCGCGAGGCGTCCCGCCGCATAGACTCCGGACTGTCCGCCTCTGACGCCGATAGGAGAGCCGAACGTGGCTGAGACCGCCGAGAAGACCCCCACAGAACACACCGCTGATGTGATTGTCGTCGGGGCCGGGCCGGCTGGCTCGGCGACCGCGTTCCACTTGGCCCAGGCCGGACTTGACGTGCTGTTGCTGGAGAAGACGGCCTTCCCCCGGGAGAAGGTCTGCGGTGACGGGCTCACCCCGCGCGCCACCAAGCAGCTCGTCGCCATGGGTATCGACGTCTCCGAAGAGGCCGGCTGGCTGCGGAACAAGGGCCTGCGCATCATCAGCGGCGGCCACCGGATCCAGCTGGACTGGCCGGAGTTGGCCTCCTATCCGGACTACGGGCTGGTGCGCCGGCGGGACGACTTCGACGAGCAGCTGGCCAGGGCCGCGGAGAAGGCCGGCGCCCGGTTGCACGAGCGGGCGAACGTCTCCGGGCCGATCCGGGACGAGCGGACCGGCCGGATCGTCGGCGTCGAGGCCAAGCTGGGCGCCGAGAAGCGCCCGGTCAGCTTCCGCGCCCCGGTGGTGGTGGCCGCCGACGGCAACTCCTCGCGGCTGTCCCTGGCGATGGACCGGCACCGCGACGACCGCCGCCCGATGGGTGTCGCGGTCCGCACCTACTTCACCAGCCCCCGGCACGACGACGACTACCTGGAGTCCTGGCTGGAGCTGTGGGACCGACGGGGTGGCCAGGAGCGCCTGCTGCCGGGCTACGGCTGGGTCTTCGGGATGGGCGACGGCACCTCGAACGTCGGGCTCGGCGTGCTCAACAGCTCGCCCGCCTTCCGTGACCTGGACTGGCGCGAGGTGCTGCGCGCCTGGTGCGCCAGCATGCCGGAGGAGTGGCAGTTCACCCCCGAGCACATGACGGGCCCGATCCGTGGCGCCGCGCTGCCGATGGCGTTCAACCGCAAGCCGCACTACGGTCGCGGCCTGCTGCTGGTCGGTGACGCGGGCGGTCTGGTCAACCCGTTCAACGGCGAGGGCATCGCCTACGCGATGGAGTCCGGGCGCACCGCGGCCGACGTCATCAGCCAGGCGATGGCCCGGGGCACGGCCAGCCAGCGGGAGTTGGCGCTGCTCGGCTACCCCAAGGTGCTCCGGGAGAGCTACGGCGGCTACTACACGATGGGCCGCGCCTTCGTGAAGATCATCGGCAACCCGCGGGTGATGAAGATCGCCGCCCAGCGCGGGCTCAGCCATCCCGTGCTGATGCGCTTCCTGTTGAAGCTGCTGGCCAACCTCACCGACCCGGCCGGCGGGGACGCCTCGGACCGGGTGATCAACGGCCTCACCAAGCTGGCGCCGCGCTCCTGAGCCGAGCCGGGCGCGGGCGGGGCGTCGGTGCGCGGCGCCCCGGAGGAGGACGTACGAGGCCGCCCGGGCGGGGCACGGTTCACCGTTGCCCCGCCCGGGCGGCCTCGTGTGCGGGCGGCCTCGTGTGCGGGCGGCCTCGTGTGCGGGCGGCCTCGTGTGCGGGCGGCCTCGTGTGCGGGCGGCCTCGTGTGCGGGCGGCCTCGTGTGCGGGCGGCCTCGTGTGCGGGCGGCCTCGGCGGACGCGGGCGTCCGCCGGCGGGGCGTGCGACGTGGGCCGGGCGCGGGCCCGCTCTCGCGCGAAAGCGGACCCGCGCCCGGCCGCCCGACCCGCCGGGGCCGGGGGGACGGCCGGTAGGTCGGACGACCTGATCGGGCCGGGGGCCGTGGCCCGGCCTGGCGGCCGGGGCGCCGGGATCAGAGCACGCGGACGGCGCCGGACGGCGCGTCGTAGCTGAGGTCGCGCTCGACCACGCCGGTCGACGGGTTCTGCGCGCCCACGAAGGTGCCGTTCCCCGCGTAGATCGCGACGTGGTAGGCGCTGCTCGCGCTGCCGCCCCACCACAGGATGTCGCCGGGCTGGAGGGCGTCGAGGGAGACCGGCGTGCCCGCGGTGGCCTGGTCGCCGGAGACCCGGGGGAGGGACACGCCGACCGTCTGGAAGGCCGCCTGCACCAGGCCGGAGCAGTCCCAACTGTCCGGTCCTGTGCCGCCCATCACGTAGGCGTCGCCCAACTGGGCGCGGGCGAAGTCGATGACGGCGGCGGCGCCACCGGATGGCGCCGGTGCGGCAGCGGTGGCCACCTCGGGCTGGGCGGCGGCCTCTGGCTCGCCGGCCTCGGCCTCGGCGGTCGCCGCCTCCGCGGCGGCCGCCCGCGCTTCGGCCGCGGCCGCCTCCTCGGCGGCCTGCCGGGCCGCGGCCTCCTCGGCGGCACGCCGCCGGTCGGCCTCCTCGCGGGCCTCGGCCGCCGCGCGCTGCGCGTCGGCGATGGCGCGTTCCTGGGCCCAGGCCAGGGTGCGCCGCTGCTCGGTGTGGGCGGCGAGGTCCTCGGTGGCCTGCGCGGCGAGGAGGCCGCTGCTGGCCAGCGAGGTGCCGACGGTGGGGAGTTCGCCGGTGGACTCGGTGGGCTGTTCGGCCGCGGCGGGGGCCGCCGTGCCGGTGACCGCGACCGTGCCGACCACGCCGGAGAGGACGCCGCCGCGTATCAGGCGCAGGCCGTTGATGCGGGAGGGCCGGGGCTTGCGGTGCCGACCTCGGTAACGGATTGGGGACATGAGGACAACGGCTATCAGGCCGGGTGGAGGCAACTCAATCGCCGTGGAATCGGCCACATTCGGCGTGTACGCGTCGAGTTGCTGGGCCATATGCCCGATCTGTCGGTTCGCGGGGAAGTTGATCTTTCCAACCAATTCCCCGCCCTGTCCTGCTGATTGTCCGATTTTTCGAGGGGTGGCCGGGGGCTAGCACGCGGCACCCCCGCGAATCAATGTTGCCCACTCGTTACCGATTCACCCTGTGGCCGACCTCACGCCCGTGGTAGGCGTTCAACCTCAGGCCCACCACTGGTCGTAGGCGAGCCGGCTCACCAGCGCGGTGACCACGACGAGCAGCACCACCCGCACGAAGCCGCTGCCCCGGCGCAGCGCCATCCGCGCCCCCGCCCAGCCGCCCGCCATGTTGAACAGCGCCATCGCCGGCGCCAGTTGCCAGAGCACGGTGCCGTGCCAGGCGAAGACGGCCAGCGCCCCCAGGTTCGTTCCCACGTTCACGATCTTCGCGGTGGCGGTGGCCCGCAGCATCGTCATCCGCAGCAGCCCCACCAGGGCGATCACCAGGAAGGTGCCGGTGCCGGGGCCGATCAGCCCGTCGTAGAAGCCGATGCCCACCCCGACCAGCAACAGCGCGGCCAGTCGGCGCCGCCAGGACGGCGCGGGCCCCGGCGTCTCGCCGCCGCGCCCGAAGCGTGGCCGGAGCACCACGAAGGCCGCCACCCCCAACAGCACCACCATGATCAGGGGTTGCAGCATCTCCTTGTCGACCGCGGTCGCGAAGGACGCGCCGCCGGCCGCCGAGAGCAGCGCCAGCCCGGCCAGCCGGAGCGCCAACCGCCGGTCGACGGGCGCCTTTCTGGCGTAGGTGACGGCGGCGACCGAGGTGCCGGCGACGGCGACCGCTTTGTTGGTGCCCAGGGCGTAGGTGGGGGAGCTGTCCGGCAGTCCCATCAGGAGGGCGGGCAGCAGCAGCAGTCCGCCGCCGCCGACCACCGCGTCGATCCAGCCGGCCAACGCGGCGACCACGCACAGCAGCACGGCGGTGGTGAGCGATATGTCTGACACGTCGGATCACCCTACGACTGCCGGTCGGCCCGGTCGAACGCCTACGCGGGGTGAGCACCGGCGGCGGTGGGCGGCCCGCCCGGCGGCCGTCCGCCGGTGCCCGAAACGTGCCCGAAACCCGCCCGCACCGCGCTGACCTGCGCTATATCACCGGGCCCTGTCCGTCGCGAATTTGCCCGGCGGCTACGTCGAGTGATAGTGCCCGGGTAGCTTCGACGGCCGTTCAAATCCGTGGATGGCCAACTGAATCAGCACAAGGTCGCTCTCTGACGACGTGCAGTGATACGTCCGCACCTGGGGCCCGTTGGTGGAAATGGGCGGGTGGGAGAGATCACAAACTTGATGGGTGACCCCGTGTCGAAGGTCACAGGGGTCCGGGCATAGGATGCACGCAGCCTTGTGAACTGACTCACATAGCGATGATCTTCGTGGTAGCGCAGTCGCCGATGACTGGAAGGAGCGAGGTGGCGTGAACGCCTATGTGCCGATCCTCGTACTTGGGGCCCTAGCAGCGGGATTCGCCGTCTTCTCCGTGGTCGCAGCCGCGTTGATCGGCCCGCGGCGGTACAACCGCGCCAAGTTGGCCGCCTACGAGTGCGGCATCGAGCCCACTCCGCAGCCGGCCGGCGGCGGTCGCTTCCCCGTCAAGTACTACCTGACGGCGATGCTGTTCATCATCTTCGACATCGAGATCGTCTTCCTCTATCCCTGGGCGGTGCACTTCGACGCCCTGGGGATGTTCGGCCTCGTGCAGATGCTGGTCTTCGTCGGCCTGATCGGCGTCGCCTACGCCTACGACTGGCGGCGGGGAGGCCTTGAGTGGGACTGAGCACCACGACCCCGGCACGTCCCACACCACCTCCGAACTCTGACGGGACAGCACCCCGTGGGGGCATCCCACGCGAGGCGACACGACGCGAGGAAGGGCACTGAAAGATGGGCCTCGAAGAGAAGATCCCCAGCGGGTTCCTGCTCAGCACGGTGGAAGAAGTGGCCTCCCTGGCCAGGAAGTCCTCGATCTTCCCCGCCACCTTCGGGCTGGCCTGCTGCGCCATCGAGATGATGACCACCGGCGCCGGCCGCTACGACCTGGCGCGCTTCGGCATGGAGGTCTTCCGCGGCTCGCCCCGCCAGGCCGACCTGATGATCGTCGCCGGCCGGGTCAGCCAGAAGATGGCGCCCGTGCTGCGCCAGGTCTACGACCAGATGGCCAACCCCAAGTGGGTCATCTCGATGGGCGTCTGCGCCTCGTCCGGCGGCATGTTCAACAACTACGCCATCGTGCAGGGCGTGGACCACATCGTCCCGGTCGACATCTACCTGCCCGGCTGCCCGCCGCGCCCCGAGATGCTGATGGACGCGATCATCAAGCTGCACACCAAGATCCGCGAGGAGAAGCTCGGGGTGAACCGCGAGCAGGCGGCCAGGGAAGCCGAGGAAGCCGCGCTGAACGCCCTGCCGACCATCGAGCTGAAGGGGCTGCTGCGGTGAGCGACGAGGGACACGTGAACGAGAACACGAACACAAGCGGCGTCCCCGCGGCGCGCGGCGAGGGCGAGCCCATCGCCCGCCGGCGCGGCATGTTCGGCGCCAACAACGGCGGCGACACCACCGGTTACGGCGGCCTGGAGCGGGTCGTCCGGATGCCGGGCGCCAGCCAGCGCCCCTACGGCGGCTACTTCGACGAGGTCGCCGACGAGCTGGAGGGCGCACTGGAGGAGCAGGGGATCGACCCGGCGACCGCCATCGAGAAGACGGTGGTCGACCGCGACGAGCTGACCTTCCACATCGCCCGCGAGCGGCTCCCGATGGTCTGCCGCACCCTCCGCGACGACCCGGCGCTCCGCTTCGAGCTGTGCACCGGGGTCAGCGGCGTGCACAACCCCAGCGACACGGGCCGCGAGCTGCACGCGGTCTACCACCTGCGGTCGTTGACCCACGGTCGGCTGATCCGGCTGGAGGTCAGCGTGCCGGAGAGCGACCCGCACCTGCCGTCGGTCGTGGAGACCTACCCGACCAACGACTGGCACGAGCGCGAGGCCTACGACTTCTTCGGGCTCATCTTCGACGGACACCCCGCGCTCACCCGGATCATGATGCCCGACGACTGGCAGGGCTTCCCGCAGCGCAAGGACTACCCGCTCGGCGGCATCCCCGTCGAGTACAAGGGCGCCCAGATCCCGGCACCCGACCAGCGGAGGTCGTACAGCTGATGACCACACACGCCACCCGGCCCGCCGAGGCCAGGGAGACCACGGAAGGCACGGTCTACACCGTCACCGGCGGGGACTGGGACGAGTTCGCCGCCGCCGTCGAGTCGGCCGACGACGAGCGGATCGTCGTCAACATGGGTCCCCAGCACCCGTCCACACACGGCGTGCTGCGGCTGATCCTGGAGATCGACGGCGAGACCGTCACCGAGGCGCGGGCCGGCATCGGGTACCTGCACACCGGGATCGAGAAGAACCTGGAGTACCGCACCTGGGCCCAGGGACCCACCTTCGTCACGCGGATGGACTACCTGACGCCGTTCTTCAACGAGACGGCGTACTGCCTCGGCGTGGAGAAGCTGCTCGGCATCACCGACCAGGTGCCGGACCGGGCCAGCGTCATCCGGGTGCTCCTGATGGAGCTGAACCGCCTCTCCTCGCACTTCGTCGCCATCGCCACCGGCGGCATGGAGCTGGGCGCCACCACGGTGATGATCTACGGCTTCCGGGACCGCGAACTCTGCCTGGACGTCTTCGAGCTGATCACCGGCCTGCGGATGAACCACGCCTTCATCCGCCCCGGCGGCCTCGCCCAGGACCTGCCGCCCGGCGCCATCGACGCGCTGCGCGAGTTCGTCAAGGCGATGCGGAAGAACCTCCCCGAGTACGACAAGCTCTGCACCGGCAACCCGGTCTTCAAGGCCCGGCTGAAGGACGTCGGCTACCTCGACCTGGCCGGCGCGCTGGCGCTCGGCGCCACCGGCCCCGTGCTGCGCTCCGCCGGCCTGCCGCACGACCTGCGCAAGTCCGACCCGTACTGCGGCTACGAGAACTACGACTTCGAGGTCCCCACCACCGACACCTGCGACTCCTACGGCCGCTTCCTGCTGCGGCTTGAGGAGATGCGGCAGTCGCTGCGGATCATCGAGCAGTGCGTCGAGCGGCTGGAGCCCGGCCCGGTGATGGTGGCCGACAAGAAGATCGCCTGGCCGGCCCAACTGGCCCTCGGCCCGGACGGTCTCGGCAACTCGCTGGACCACATCAAGAACATCATGGGCACCTCCATGGAGGCCCTGATCCACCACTTCAAGCTGGTCACCGAGGGCTTCCGGGTCCCACCCGGCCAGGTCTACACGGCGGTCGAGTCCGCCAAGGGCGAGCTGGGCGTGCACATGGTCAGCGACGGCGGCACCCGCCCCTACCGGGTGCACTTCCGCGACCCGTCCTTCACCAACCTGCAGTCCATGGCGGCGATGTGCGAGGGCGGCATGATCGCCGACGTCATCGTCGCGGTGGCGTCCCTCGACCCCGTGATGGGAGGCGTTGACCGATGACCGCCACCGCTGAGGGCCGTGGGGTACCGCTGGGCATGCCCCAACTCCCCGCGCCCGAGTACCCGGCCGAGGTGCGCGACCGGCTGGCGGCCGACGCCAGGGAGGTCGTCGCCCGCTACCCGGACAGCCGCTCCGCGCTGCTCCCGCTGCTGCACCTGGTGCAGTCAGAGGAGGGCTACGTCACGCCCACCGGCATGCGGTTCTGCGCCGAGACGCTCGGGCTGACCACCGCCGAGGTGACCGCCGTCGCCACCTTCTACACGATGTACCGGCGCCGGCCGTCCGGCGACTACCAGGTCGGCGTCTGCACCAACACGCTGTGCGCCGTGCTCGGCGGCGACGCCATCTTCGCCGCCCTCCAGGAACACCTGGGCGTCGGCAACGGCGAGACCACCGAGGACGGCAAGGTCACCCTGGAGCACATCGAGTGCAACGCGGCCTGTGACTTCGCCCCGGTCCTGATGATCAACTGGGAGTTCTTCGACAACCAGACCGTCGAGTCGGCCAAGCGGCTCGTCGACCGGCTGCGCGCCGGCGAGCAGGTCGCCCCCACCCGGGGCGCCCCGCTCTGCGACTTCAAGCAGACCGCCCGCATCCTCGCCGGCTTCCCCGACGAGCGGCCCGACGCCGTGGCCAGCGGCGGCAGCGCCGGCCCGGCCTCGCTCGCCGGCCTCCGCCTCGCCAAGGGCGAGACCGGCCCCGCCGTGGTCGTCTCGCCCCGGGACCCCGAGGTGCCCGACCAGGAGACCCCGGCCGGCCACCCCAGCTCCCATGACGCCCCGCAGCAGACTTCGGCCTCGGACCCGGCGCACCCCGCCGGCCCCACCGCCGAGGAGGGTGAGTGATGACCGTGACCGCCGACGACGTCAACCAGACGAGCCCGCAGAAGCTGCTCTCGCCGGTGCTCTCGGCCTTCTGGGACCAGCCGGAGTCCTGGACCCTCGACGTCTACCGGGAGCACGGCGGCTACCGGGGCCTCGCCAAGGCCCTGCAGCTGGCGCCCGACGACGTCATCGCCTACGTGAAGGAGGCCGGGCTGCGCGGACGCGGCGGCGCCGGCTTCCCCACCGGGATGAAGTGGCAGTTCATCCCGCAGGGCGACAACAAGCCGCACTACCTGGTGGTCAACGCGGACGAGTCGGAGCCGGGCACCTGCAAGGACATCCCGCTGCTCTACGCCAACCCGCACTCCCTCATCGAGGGCATCATCATCGCCTGTCACGCGATCCGCTCCCACCATGCCTTCATCTACCTGCGCGGCGAGGTCGTGCCCGTGCTGCGCCGGCTGCACGCCGCCGTGGCCGAGGCGTACGCCGCCGGGTACCTCGGCAAGGGGGCGCTCGGCGCCGGCGGTGACCTGGAGATCACCGTGCACGCCGGGGCCGGCGCCTACATCTGCGGCGAGGAGACCGCCCTGCTGGACTCCCTGGAGGGCCGGCGCGGGCAGCCCAGGCTGCGCCCGCCGTTCCCCGCCGTGGCCGGCCTCTACGCCTGCCCCACTGTGGTGAACAACGTCGAGTCCATCGCCTCGGTTCCCGCCATCTTCGACCAGGGCAAGGACTGGTTCCGGTCGATGGGCAGCGAGAAGTCCCCCGGCTTCACCCTCTACTCGCTCTCCGGCCACGTCGCCCGCCCCGGCCAGTACGAGGCCCCGCTCGGCATCACGCTGCGCGAACTGCTCGCCCTCGGCGGCGGGATGCGCCCGGGACACCGGCTGAAGTTCTGGACCCCGGGCGGCTCGTCGACCCCGCTGCTGACCGAGGAACACCTCGACGTCCCGCTGGACTACGAGGGCGTCGGCGCCGCCGGCTCCATGCTCGGCACCAAGGCGCTCCAGTGCTTCGACGAGACCACCTGCGTGGTCCGCGCCGTCACCCGCTGGATCGAGTTCTACGCCCACGAGTCCTGCGGCAAGTGCACCCCCTGCCGGGAGGGCACCTACTGGCTGGTCCAGCTGATGCGGGACATCGAGGCCGGCAAGGCCGCGCTCAGCGACCTGGACAAGATCGCGGACATCGCCGACAACATCAACGGCAAGTCGTTCTGCGCCCTCGGCGACGGCGCGGCCGCCCCGATCGTGTCCTCTCTCCAACACTTCCGCGCGGAGTACGAACAGCACATCACCCAGCGCGGCTGCCCCTTCGACCCCGCCAAGTCCACCGCCTGGTCGGACAGCGCAACCCACCAGGAGGTGAACGCATGACGGTCACCACCGACGCCAAGAACGGTGGTGGGCAGGCAGCCAGGCCGCCCCAGGCCGACCTGGTCACGCTGACCATCGACGGCATCGAGATCTCCGTGCCCAAGGGCACGCTGGTGATCCGCGCCGCCGAGCAACTCGGCATCGAGATCCCCCGGTTCTGCGACCACCCGCTCCTCGACCCGGCCGGCGCCTGCCGGCAGTGCATCGTCGAGGTGGAGGGCCAGCGCAAGCCGATGGCCTCGTGCACCATCACCTGCACCGAGGGCATGGTGGTCCGCACCCACCTCACCTCGCAGGTGGCCGAGAAGGCGCAGCGCGGCGTGATGGAGCTGCTGCTCATCAACCACCCGCTGGACTGCCCGGTCTGCGACAAGGGCGGCGAGTGCCCCCTGCAGAACCAGGCGATGTCCACCGGCGACGCCGAGACCCGCTTCCACGGCACCAAGCGGACCTTCGCCAAGCCGGTGCCGATCTCCGCGCAGGTGCTGCTGGACCGCGAGCGCTGCGTGCTCTGCGCCCGCTGCACCCGGTTCTCCAACCAGGTGGCCGGCGACCCGATGATCGAGCTGCTGGAACGCGGCGCGCTCCAGCAGGTCGGTACCGGCGAGGGCGACCCGCTGGAGTCCTACTTCTCCGGCAACACCATCCAGATCTGCCCGGTCGGCGCCCTCACCTCGGCCGCCTACCGGTTCCGCTCCCGCCCGTTCGACCTGGTCTCCTCGCCCAGCGTCTGCGAGCACTGCGCCGGCGGCTGCGCCACCCGCACCGACCACCGGCGGGGCAAGGTGATGCGCCGGCTGGCCGCCACCGACCCCGAGGTCAACGAGGAGTGGATCTGCGACAAGGGCCGCTTCGGGTTCCGCTACGCGCAGCGCCCCGACCGGCTCACCACCCCGCTCGTGCGGGACCCCGAGACCGGCCGACTCGCCCCGGCCAGCTGGCCCGAGGCGCTGCGCGCCGCCGCGGCCGGGCTGGCCGCCGCCCGCGGCCGGGCCGGCGTGCTGACCGGCGGCCGGCTCACCGTCGAGGACACCTACGCGTACGCCAAGTTCGCCCGGGTCGCCCTCGGCACCAACGACATCGACTTCCGGGCCCGCGCGCACAGCGCCGAGGAGGCCGCGTTCCTGGCCAGCCAGATCGCCGGCCGGGGCCGGGACCTCGACGGCGGCGGCACCGACTACGCCACCCTGGAGGCCGCGCCGGCCGTGCTGCTGGTCGGCTTCGAGGCCGAGGAGGAGGCGCCCGGCGTCTTCCTGCGGCTGCGCAAGGCCAACCGCAAGCGCGGCCAGCGGATCTTCTCCGTCGCCAGCCACCTCAGCCGCGGCCTGGCCAAGACCAACGGCACGCTGCTGCCGGCCGCCCCCGGCACCGAGCCGGACTGGCTGGACGCGCTGGCCTCCGCCGACCCCTCGCTCGGCGCCGACGGCCGGCGGGCCGCCGAGGCGCTGCGCGAGTCCGGCGCGCTGATCGTGGTCGGCGAGCGGCTGGCCGGCATCTCCGGCGGGTACACGGCGGCGGTGGCCGCCGCCGCCGCGACCGGCGCCGGCCTGGTGTGGATCCCGCGCCGCGCCGGCGAGCGGGGCGCCATCGAGGCCGGCGCGCTGCCCGGGCTGCTGCCCGGCGGCCGGCCCGAGTCCGACCCGGAGGCGCGCGCCGAGATCGCCGCCGCCTGGGGCGTCCGGGCGCTGCCCGAGGCCGCCGGCCGGGACACCGCCGGCATCCTCCGGGCCGCCGCCGACGGCGCGTTGACCGCGCTGGTGGTGGCCGGCGTCGAGGTGGCCGACCTGCCGGACCCGGCGGCGGCCCGCGCCGCGCTGGACACGGTGGCCGAGCGGGGCTTCCTGCTCTCCCTTGAGCTGCGCCCGTCGGAGGTGACGGAGCGGGCCGACGTGGTGCTGCCGGTCTCCGCCGTGGTGGAGAAGGACGGCACCTTCCTCAACTGGGAGGGCCGGGCCAGGCCGTTCACCGCGGCCATCAAGCCGGACCAGATGACCAGGCGGCAGACCCAGTCGGACGCCCGCGCGCTCCAGATGCTGGCCGACGCCCTGGACGTGCACCTGGGCCTGCCCGACCTGCCCACGCTGCGCGCCGAGTTGGACGGTCTGGGGGAGTGGCGGGGCGCCCTGCCGCTCGGCCCCACGGCCACCCCGGCCGAGCTGCCCAGCCCGGCGCCCGGCGAGGCCGTGCTGGCCGGGCACCGACTGCTGCTCGACCAGGGCCTGTTGCAGCAGGGCGACGAGGCGCTGGCGGCCACCCGGCACGCGGCGCTCGCCCGGCTCTCGCCGGCCACCGCCGAGGAGGCCGGCCTCACCGCCGGCGACCAGCTGACCGTCACCGGCCCGGCCGGCACGGTCACCCTGCCGCTGCGGGTGGCCGACGAGCTGCCGGACCGGGTGGTCTGGTTGCCGCTCAACTCCGTTGGCGGCGGCGTCTACCAGGACCTGGGCGCGCGGCCCGGTGAGCTGGTCCGGATCGCCGCCCGTTCCGAGGCCGCTTCCCCGGCCACCGAGGAGGTGAACGCGTGATGCGGGCACAGGACCTGGCGCAGGGCCTCGCCGACGAGAGGGACCTCTCGATGTTCGGCGGGGACCCGTTCTGGCTGATCCTGCTCAAGGCCGTCTTCTGTTTCGCGTTCCTGTTGGGTGTCGTGCTCATCAGCATCGTGATGGAGCGCAAGGTGCTCGGCTGGATGCAGCTGCGCATCGGCCCCAACCGGGCCGGGCCCTGGGGCATGCTCCAGTCGCTGGCCGACGGCATCAAGCTGATGTTCAAAGAGGACATCGTCGTCAAGGGCTCCGACAAGGTGCTCTACGTGATCGCGCCGATGCTGGCCACCATCCCGGCGCTGATGGCCATCGCGGTCATCCCGTTCGGCCCGGCCGACGACCCGGTGAGCATCTTCGGCACCGAGACGGTGCTCCAGCTCACCGACCTGCCGGTCGCCATGCTCTACGTGCTGGCCACCGCGGCCATCGCGGTCTACGGCACGGTGCTGGCCGGCTGGTCGTCCGGCTCCACCTACCCGCTGCTCGGCGGGGTGCGGGCCACGGCGCAGATCATCTCCTACGAGGTCGCCATGGGCCTCAGCTTCGCCGCCGTCTTCCTCTACTCCGGCTCCATGTCCACCTCGGGCATCGTCGCCGCGCAGGAGGAGCGGTGGTTCATGGTGCTGCTGCCGGTGTCGTTCCTGATCTACATGATCGCCATGGTCGGCGAGGCGCACCGCCCGCCGTTCGACATGCCGGAGTCCGAGGGCGACCTGGTCGGCGGGTATCTCACCGAGTACTCGTCCATCAAGTTCGCCTTCTTCATGATGTCCGAGTACATCCACACGGTCACCGTCTCCGCCCTGATGGTGACGCTCTTCCTCGGCGGCTGGCGGGCGCCGGCGCCGCTCAGCTTCTGGGAGGGCGCCAACTCCGGCTGGTGGCCGATGCTCTGGTTCACCGTGAAGCTGGTCGCGGTGATCTTCTTCTTCATCTGGATCCGGGCCTCGCTGCCCCGGGTGCGCTACGACCAGTTCATGGTGCTGGGCTGGAAGGTGCTGATCCCGATCGCCCTGGTCTGGCTGATGCTGGTCGCCACGGTGCGCGCGATGCAGAACGAGGGCTACGACTTCCAGGACATCGTGCTGTGGGTGGCCGGCGGCGTGCTGGTGCTGCTGGTGATCTCGCTGGTCGTGGACTTCCTCCGGGACCGCTCCGACCAACGGGACGAGGCGGCCAGGGCGGACGAGCCGGAGGCCGCGTTCGACCCGATGGCCGGCGGCTATCCCGTACCACCGCTGCCGGGGCAGACCCTGCCACCGGTGCCCCGCCGACCGTCCAGGGCCCCACGCGAGGGGAACGGTGACGCCGCCGAAGAGCCGGCGGCGGCCCTCACGACCGAAGGAAAGGAGGGCGACGATGCCTGAGTTCCACAATCCGGTGGCCGGCTTCGGCGTGACCTTCAAGGCCATGTTCAAGAAGCGGCTGACCGAGCAGTACCCGGAGGAGAAGAAGCCGACCGCGCCCCGTTTCCACGGCCGCCACCAGCTCAACCGACACCCGGACGGCCTGGAGAAGTGCATCGGCTGCGAGCTGTGCGCCTGGGCCTGTCCCGCCGACGCGATCTACGTGGAGGGCGCGGACAACACCGAGGAGGAGCGCTACTCCCCGGGCGAGCGCTACGGCCGCGTCTACCAGATCAACTACCTGCGCTGCATCCTGTGCGGGCTGTGCGTGGAGGCCTGCCCGACGCGCGCGCTCACCATGACCAACGAGTACGAGCTGGCGGACCGCACCCGCGCCTCCCTGATCTACACCAAGGAGGAGCTGCTGGCCGGCCTGCGGGACGGCATGGTCGAGGCCCCGCACGCGATGTACCCGGGCACCGACGAGCAGTCCTACTACCGCGGCGAGGTCACCGGCGCGGCGCCGGACACCGTCCGCCAGGTCGCCTACTCCAAGGGCGAGACGCCCGAGGGGCAGGCGGCGGACGACGCCCTGGCCGCCGCGTCCCGGCTGACCGACCCGGCGGCCGGTGCCGACGGGGCCGGCGTCTCCTCGGAGGTGCGGTCATGAGCGGTCTCGTCTCGCTGGCCGCCGAGACCTCCACGTCCGGTGGCGAGGCGGCCCAGTTCTGGATCCTGGGCCCGGTGGCGCTGCTCGGCGGCCTGGGCACCGTGCTGATGCGGCGGGCGGTCTACTCGGCGCTCTGCCTGGCCGGCACGATGGTGATCCTGGCGCTCTTCTACCTGGCCAACGGCGCCTACTTCCTCGGCATGGTGCAGATCGTCGTCTACACCGGCGCCGTGATGATGCTCTTCCTCTTCGTGCTGATGCTGGTCGGCGTCAGCTCGACGGACTCGCTGCGGGAGACGCTCAAGGGCCAACGCTGGCTGGCCGCCGGCTGCGGCCTGGGCCTCGGCCTGCTGCTGGTCTCCGGCATCGGGCAGGCAACGACCGGCTCGTTCACCGGGCTGGCCGACGCCAACTCGGGCGGCAACGTGCAGGGCCTGGCCTCGCTGCTGTTCACCCGGTACGTGGTGGCCTTCGAGGTGACCGGCGTGCTGCTGACCATCGCGGCCGTCGGCGCCACCCTGCTGACCCACCGGGAGCGGCTGGAGCGCGCCAAGACGCAGCGCGAGCAGGCCGAGGCCCGGGTCCGCGAGGGCAAGCACGTGCCGCCGCTGCCCGCGCCCGGCGTCTACGCCCGGCACAACGCGGTGGACCTGCCCGGGCTGCTGCCCGACGGCACCCCGTCCGAGCTGACCGTCAACGCGACGCTGCGGGCCCGCGGCCAGGTGCGCGAGGTGCACCAGGAGGCGGTCGCCGCCGTCCGCGCGCTGGAGCAGCGCACCAACCGCCACCACGGGCGCCCCGAAACGCCGGCCGCCCAGGGCGGTGCCGTCCCCGCGGCGCGGAACGACGCCGCCGCCGACGACGCCGCCTCCGCCGACGCGGCGGACGGCGCCGCCAGGGACGCCGAGGAGGCCAGGAAGTGAGCCCGGAGAACTACCTCTACCTTTCCGCCCTGCTCTTCACCCTGGGCGCCTGCGGCGTGCTGCTGCGGCGGAACGCGATCGTGGTGTTCATGTGCGTGGAGTTGATGCTCAACGCGGCCAACCTGGCGCTGGTCACCTTCTCCCGGATGCACGGCAACCTCGACGGCCAGATCCTCGCGTTCTTCGTGATGGTGGTGGCGGCGGCCGAGGTGGTGGTCGGGCTGGCGATCATCGTCACCGTCTACCGCTCCCGGCACTCGGCCTCGGTTGACGACGCCAGTCTGATGAAGCTGTAAGGGGACAGGACCAGTGGAGTCAATGATCGGACTGCTCGTCGGCGCGCCACTGCTCGGCGCCGCCCTGCTCCTGGTGGGCGGACGCCGCCTGGACCGGACGGGCCACTGGCTGGCGACCGCCCTCGCGGCGGTCTCCGCTGTCCTCGCCGTCGTGCTGTTCTTCGACATGCTGGGCCGGGACGGCGACGACCGCACCCTGCACCAGCACCTGTTCAGCTGGATCCCGGTGGCCGACTTCCAGGCGGACGTCGCGTTCCAGCTGGACCAGCTGTCGATGACCTTCGTGCTGCTGATCACGAGTGTGGGCACGCTGATCCACCTCTACTCGATCGGCTACATGGCGCACGACGAGCGGCGGCGCCGCTTCTTCGCGTACCTCAACCTGTTCCTGGCGGCCATGCTGCTGCTGGTGCTGGCCGACAACTACCTGCTGCTGTACGTCGGCTGGGAGGGCGTGGGCCTGGCCTCGTTCCTGCTGATCGGCTTCTGGCAGCACAAGCCGAGCGCGGCCACCGCCGCCAAGAAGGCGTTCGTGGTCAACCGGGTCGGCGACGTCGGCCTGTCGATCGCCATCCTGCTGATGTTCACCACCTTCGGCAGCTTCGCCTTCGAGCCGGTGCTGGCCGGCGCGGGCGAGACCGGCGAGGGCACCCTCACCGCGATCGGCCTGATGCTGCTGCTGGCGGCCTGCGGCAAGTCGGCCCAGGTGCCGCTCCAGTCCTGGCTGGGCGACGCGATGGAGGGCCCGACCCCGGTGTCGGCGCTGATCCACGCGGCCACCATGGTGACCGCCGGCGTCTACCTGATCACCCGCTCCGGGGCGATCTTCAACGGCGCGCCGGACGCCCAGACCGTGGTGATCGTGGTCGGCGCGGTGACGCTGCTCTTCGGGGCGATCGTCGGTTGCGCCAAGGACGACATCAAGAAGGCGCTGGCCGGCTCGACCATGTCGCAGATCGGCTACATGATGCTGGCCGCCGGGCTCGGTCCGATCGGCTACGTCTTCGCCATCATGCACCTGGTCACGCACGGCTTCTTCAAGGCGGGCCTCTTCCTCGGCGCCGGCTCGGTGATGCACGGCATGAACGACGAGGTGGACATGCGCCGCTACGGCGGCCTGCGGAAGTACCTGCCGGTCACCTTCGTCACGTTCGGCCTCGCCTACCTGGCGATCATCGGCTTCCCGTACCTCTCCGGGTACTTCTCGAAGGACGAGATCATCTACGCCGGGTTCAGCAAGGGCGGCGCCGAGGGCTGGATCCTGGGCGGGGTGATGCTGCTGGGCGCGGCGCTCACCGCCTACTACATGACCCGGATCATGCTGCTGACGTTCTTCGGCGAGAAGCGTTGGCAGCCGGACGCGCAGGGGCACGAGCCGCACCCGCACGAGTCGCCGCTGTCGATGACCATCCCGATGATGGTGCTGGCCGTCGGCTCGGTCGGCGCCGGCTTCTTCTTCGACCAGGGCGAGACCTTCGTGCACTGGCTGGAGCCGGTCACCGGGCTTGAGCACGGCGACTCCCCGGTCAGCCACGGCATGGTCGCCGTCGCGGCCACCGCCGTGATGCTGCTCGGGGTGGCGGGCGCCTGGTGGCAGTACGGCCGGCGGCCGGTGCCCGTGGTGGCCCCGGCCGGGCGCTGGATCACCAGGGCCGCTCGACGCGACCTGCTCCAGGACGACTTCAACCACGCGGCGCTGGTCCGGCCCGGCAACTACCTCACCCGCGGCCTGGTCTACCTCGACCACAAGCTGGTGGACGGCGTGGTCAACGGCACGGCGGCCTCCTTCGGCGGGCTGTCCGGCCGGCTGCGGCGGGTCCAGAACGGGTTCGCCCGCAGCTACGCGGTCTCGATGTTCGGCGGTGCGGCAGTGCTGATCGCCGCGACCCTGCTGATGAGGGCGGTCTGATATGTCATTTCCCCTGCTGACGGCGACGGCCCTGACGCCCGCCATCGGCGCCGTCGCCACCGCGGCCGTGCCGGCGGCGCGGCGCACCCTGGCCAAGTGGCTGGCGCTGTTCTTCTCGGTGGCCACCGCCGGCTTCGCGGCCGCGGTGCTGCTGCGCTTCGACACCGGCTCGGGCGCCGACCGCTTCCAGCTGACCGAGTCCAGGTCCTGGATCGCGGACTTCGGGGTCCGCTACGAGCTGGGCGTGGACGGCATCGGCGTGGCGATGATCGCGCTGACCGCCCTGCTCATCCCGTTCCTGATCGGCGCCGGCTGGCACGACGCCGACCCCAGGGAGGGAGAGGCCCCGGCCACCCGGCGCTGGCGGCCCACCCAGGGCTTCTTCGCGTTGATCCTGATGGTCGAGGCGATGGTCATCCTGTCGTTCGCCGCGACCGACATCTTCCTCTTCTACATCTTCTTCGAAGCCATGCTGATCCCGATGTACTTCCTCATCGGGGGCTTCGGGGACCGCGCGGGGGAGCAGGAGACGGAGGAGGGGCAGGCCAGGCAACGCAGTTACGCCGCCGTCAAGTTCCTGCTCTACAACCTGGCCGGTGGCCTGGTGATGCTGGCCGCGGTGATCGGGCTGTACGTCGCCACCGCCGACCAGCTGCCCGAGGGCACCTTCTCGTTGCAGACCATCCTGGAGGCGCGGGCCGCCGGCGAGCTGGACTTCGGTACCGGCACCGAGCGCTGGCTCTTCCTCGGCTTCTTCGTCGCCTTCGCGATCAAGGCGCCGCTGTGGCCGCTGCACACCTGGCTGCCCAACGCGATGGGCGAGTCGACGGCGCCGGTCGCCGTGCTGATCACCGCCGTGGTGGACAAGGTCGGCACCTTCGCGATGCTCCGCTTCTGCCTGGGCCTCTTCCCCGAGGCCAGCGACTGGGCCACCCCGGTGGTGCTCGGCCTCGCCCTGGTCAGCATCATCTACGGGGCGCTGCTGGCGCTGGGGCAGCGGGACATCAAGCGGCTGATCGCCTACGCGTCGATCAGCCACTTCGGCTTCATCGTGTTGGGCATCTTCGCCATGACCAGCCAGGGCCAGAGCGGCGCCACGCTGTACATGGTCAACCACGGCGTCGCGACGGCCGCGCTGCTGCTGGTCGCCGGCTTCCTGATCACCCGCCGCGGCTCCCGGCTGATCAGCGACTACGGCGGGGTGCAGAAGACCGCGCCGGTGCTCGCCGGCACCTTCCTGATCGGCGGCCTGGCCACCCTCTCGCTGCCCGGACTCGGCCCGTTCGTCAGCGAGTTCCTGGTGCTGGTCGGCACCTTCAGCCGGTACAAGGTGGCCGGGATCATCGCCTGCGCCGGCATCGTGTTGGCGGCGCTCTACGTGCTGATCCTCTACCAGCGCACCATGACCGGCCCGTTGAAGCCGGGCCTGGAGAAGCTGCCCGACCTCAGGGTGCGGGAGCTGGCCGTGGTGGCGCCGCTGATCGCGCTGCTGATCTTCCTCGGCGTCTATCCGCAGCCGCTCACCGACATCGTCAACCCGGCGGTCGAGCACACGCTCTCGGACGTCGGCAAGACCGACCCAGAACCTGAACAGCCCGCAGTGGAGGCCGCACCGTGAACCCTGAGTTGCAGGCCCCGGACATCGAATGGGTCGCGCTCTCGCCGAGCCTGATCGTGTTCGGCGCCGCCATCCTTGGCGTGCTGATCGAGGCGTTCCTGCCGCGTAAGCAGCGCTACTACGCCGAAGTGGCCACCGCCACCGCGGCGTTGGCCGGCGCGTTCGCCGCCGTGGTCGGGCTGGCGGCCAGTGGGCGCGGCACCACCGAGGCGCAGGTCGCCGGCATGGGGGCGCTGGCCGTCGACGGGCCGGCGCTGTTCCTCCAGGGTGTGCTGACGCTGGTCGGCCTGGTCTCCGTGTTCCTGTTCGCCGAGCGCCGGCTGGAGCCGGCGATGCACGGCACCCCGGTGGACTCGTTCGCCGCGGCGCCGGCGGCGGTGCCGGGCGGCCCCGCCGAGCAGGAGGCGGTCAGGGCCGGCCGCACCACCACGGAGATCTTCCCGCTGCTGCTCTTCGCGATCGGCGGCATGCTGCTCTTCACGGCGGCCAACGACCTGTTGGTGCTCTTCATCGCCCTTGAGGTGCTCTCCCTGCCGCTGTACCTGCTCTGCGCGCTGGCCCGCCGGCGCCGGCTGCTCTCCCAGGAGGCGGCCGTCAAGTACTTCCTGCTCGGCGCGTTCGCCTCGGCGTTCCTGCTCTTCGGTATCGCGCTGCTCTACGGCTACGCCGGCACCGTCTCCTACGCGGGGATCGCCGACGTGATCAGCGGGGAGCCGGGCGCCATCGAGCCCGGGCTGGCCGGCACCATGGGCAACGACGCGCTGCTGCTGGTCGGTGGCGCCCTGCTGGTGATGGGCCTGCTCTTCAAGGTCGGCGCGGTGCCGTTCCACATGTGGACGCCCGACGTCTACCAGGGCGCGCCGACCCCGGTCACCGGCTTCATGGCCGCGGCCACCAAGGTCGCCGCGTTCGGCGCGCTGCTGCGGCTGCTGTACGTGGTGCTGCCGGGGCTGCGCTGGGACTGGGAGCCGGTGCTGTGGGGCGTGACCATCGCCTCCATGATCGGCGGCGCGGTGATCGCCATCACCCAGACCGACGTGAAGCGGCTGCTGGCCTACTCGTCCATCGCGCACGCCGGGTTCATCCTGGCCGGCGTGGTGTCGATCTCGGAGGACGGCGTCTCCTCGGTGCTGTTCTACCTGGGCGCCTACTCCTTCGTCACGCTGGGCGCGTTCGCCGTGGTGACGCTGGTGCGGGACTCCGAAGGCGAGGCCACCCACCTCTCCAAGTGGGCCGGGCTCGGCCGGCGTTCGCCGCTGCTGGCCTCGGTCTTCGCGCTGTTCCTGCTGGCCTTCGCCGGCATTCCGCTGACCTCCGGCTTCGCCGGCAAGTTCGCGGTGTTCCGGGCGGCGGCCGACTCGGGCGCCATGGGGCTGGTGGTGGTCGGCGTGCTGGCCTCGGCGATCGCCGCGTTCTTCTACGTCCGGGTGATCGTGCTGATGTTCTTCAGCGAGCCGAAGGCGGACGGCCCTTCGGTCGTCATCCCCAGCCCGCTCACCAGCACGGTGGTCGGCCTGGCGGCCGTGGTCACGGTGGTGCTGGGCGTCGCCCCGCAGTACTTCCTCGACCTGGCCGGTCAGGCGGGGATCTTCGTGCACTGACGGCCGCCGTCGGCGTTGCGGGCGTCGGGCGCCCTCAGGCGTCCAGCTCGGGGCCGTTCTCCCGCTCGCGCAGCTCGCGTTCCAGCTCGCCGAGATCGGGCAGCTCCTCAAGGCCGGGCAGGTCCTCAAGGCCCGGTAGGTCCTCAAGCCCGGGCAGGTCCTCAAGGCCCGGCAGCTCCTCCAGCCCGGGCAGCTCCTCCAGCCCGGGCAGTTCGGGCAGCAGCTCCAGGTCGCCCAGGTCGGTGACGCTCCGGTAGGTCTCCTCGGTGCCGTTGGCCCAGGAGACCGACAGGTCGGCGCCGTCGGCGGCCAGCGTCGCCGCGCTCCACTCGGTCGAGCCGTCCTGGCAGTCCAGGGTCAGCTCGGCGCCGGCCACCGAGCCGGAGCAGAGGGTGCTGGTGGCGCCGTCCCCGGTGGTGAGCACCGCGCTGCCGGCGTTGATCACCAGGATGCTGGCGGTCGTCTCCGACCCGGCGCTCCAGAAGCCCTCGAAGTCCGCCGGATCGCCGTCGCCCTCCGCGTCGTTCGGCTCCTCCGCGTCCGGCGCCGGCTCCTCGCTCTCGCCGCCGGCCCGCTCCTCGCCGAGGAGGCCGCCGTCGCCGTCCCCGCCGCCCCCGCAGCCGCCGAGCAGCAGTACGGCGGCGGTCGCGGCCGCCGCCGGGGCGGCGCGGCGGGCGCGGGCTGATCTGGTCATCCGTGTGCTGCGCATCCGTCTCCGACTCCCATCTGGTCCGCGATGGCCCACCGTTGGCCACCGGCCGGGCCGCGGCCCTGGCCCAGCGTAAGCCTGGCGAACGCCGCGACGCCCCCGTCCGGGGACGGGGGCGTCGCGTGCTGTCGGATCGTCGGCCTCGGGCCGCCTCCTCGGCCCGCCCGGTGGGGCGGGCCAGGCCCGGGGCCGGTGCCGGGCTCAGTAGCCCAGGTCGGCCAGCTCCTGCTCCAGGTCGGCCAGGTCCTCCTCCAGGCCGGGAAGGTCCTCAAGACCGCCCAGGTCGCCCATGTCGGGGAGGTTCTCCAGGCCGGCGGCGTCGGCGAGCGACTGGAAGGTCTGGGTGGTGCCGGAGGCCCAGGTCACGTTGAGGTCGCCGCCGTCGAGCGCCAGGGTGCCCTCGGACCAGTCGGTGGCGCCGGTGTCGCACTCCAGCGTGATGGTGGCGCCGGCCACGGTGCCGAAGCAGACCGCGCCGGTCATGTCGGCGGCGGTGTTCTCCACGAAGGTGACGGTGCCCGAGGAGAAGGTCAGCGCCGCGTCGGAGTCCTCCAGGCCGGTGGCCCAGAAGCCCTCCAGCTCCTCGGCGGTGGGCGCCTCGCCGGCGGGCTCGCCACCCGCGTCGCCGCCGGTGTCACCGGCCGACTCGCCCTCCTCGGCGCCCTCTTCGGCGCCGCCCTCCTGCTGCTCCTCGCCGATCCCGAGTGTGCCGCCCTCGTCGCCTTCGTCGTCGCCGCCGCAGGCGCTCAACAGCAACATGGCGGCCGCCACGGCCGGCACGGCGAGACGTATCGAGCTACGCATCTGATTCCCCTCACAAGAACAAGCGTGTACTCCGCAGATTAGCGGCACCTGAGCGGGGTAGCAGACACTGTTACGGTCCTATTTCATGGCCGGCGCCCGGCTGAAACCTTACGCACACCAAGCGCACGATTCGTCCGCCTGGGCTCCCGCTCGTGTTCCAGGGCGTCAGGGGGCGGGCCGCACCGTGCCGGAGACCTCGCCCAGGCCGATCCGCTCGCCGTCCGGGCCCGGCGCCCAGGCGGTGATGGTGACCTCGTCCCCGTCCGCCAGGAAGGCCCGCGGCCCGTCCGCCAACTCCAGCGGGCGCTCGCCGTTCCAGGTCAGCTCCAGCAGCGAGCCCCGCTCCCCGGCCGTCGGGCCGGAGACCGTGCCGGAGGCGAACAGGTCGCCGGTGCGCAGGTGCGCCCCGTTGACGGTGAGGTGCGCCAACTGCTGCGCCGCCGTCCAGTACATGGAGGCGAAGGGTGGCTCGGCCACCGTCTCGCCGTTGATCGCGACGGTCAGCCGCAGGTCCAGGCCGCCCGGCGGCTGGCCGGCGTCGTCCAGGTAGGGCAGCGGCTCGACGTCCCGCTCCGGCGGCGCCGTCCAGGCCGCGTCCAGCGCGTCGAGCGGGGTGATCCAGGCCGAGACCGAGGTGGCGAACGACTTGCCGAGGAACGGGCCGAGCGGGACGTACTCCCACGCCTGGATGTCCCGCGCGGACCAGTCGTTGACCAGGCAGACCCCGAAGACGTGGTCCCGCAGCGCGGTCAGCGGCACCGGCCGGCCCGGCGTCGACGGGGTGCCCACCACGAAGCCGACCTCGGCCTCGATGTCCAGCCGCTCGGACGGCCCGAAGCCCGGCCTGGCCGAGCCCTCGGCCGGCCGCCGCTGGCCCAGCGGGCGGATCACCGGGCTGCCGGAGACCCGCACCGTCCCGGCCCGGCCGTGGTAACCGATCGGCAGGTGCTTCCAGTTGGGGGTCAGCGGCGGGCCGCCCGGCCGGAAGATCCGGCCCACGTTGCCGGCGTGGTGCTCGCTGGCGTAGAAGTCGACGTAGTCGGCGACGGTGAACGGCAGGTGCAGCCGGACCGCCGACAGCGGGCGCAGCAGCGGCGCCACCGTCTCGCGGTGCGCCGGGGCCGACAGCCACTCGCGCAACTCGGCCCGCACGGCGCTCCAGACGGCGCGGCCGGCGGCCAGCAGCGGGTCAAGCGTCGGCGCGGACAGCAGCGCGTGGTGCGGCGATCCGAAGGCCCGGGCGGCGGCGCCGGCGTCCAACACCGCGTCGCCGAGGCGCACCCCGAGGCGCCGCTCCCCGGGCGTCGCCGACGGGCTGAACACGCCGTAGGGGAGGTTGTCGAGTCCGAACAACGCTGAGTCGGAACGCATGGCGCCCATGCTAACCACCGCACTGTTCCATACGAGCGGTACGTCCTGGAAGTGATCGACTAACGACCGGATACGCTGCCTTGAACAACCCATCGAAAGATCAGGGGAGAGCGCTCGTGACCGTCGTTGGGCCCTTCGGGGTGAGCGTGCGGGACCCGGCCCTGGATGCCGAGGTCCAGGCGGGGCTTTCCGCCGTCGAGGCGGGGCTGATCGAAGCCACCAAGAGTGACGTCCCCTTGATAACGGAGGCCGCCCAGCACCTGGTGCGGGCCGGGGGCAAGCGGTTCCGCCCGCTGTTGTTGCTGCTGGCCGCGCGGTTCGGGGACCCGCAGGCGCCCGGCGTGGTGCCGGCCGCCGTGGTCGTCGAGCTGACCCACCTGGCCACGCTCTACCACGACGACATCATGGACGAGGCCGAGGTGCGGCGCGGGGTGGCCAGCGTCAACACCCGCTGGGACAACTCCGTGGCGGTGCTGACCGGCGACTTCCTCTTCTCCCGCGCCTCGTCGATAGTGGCCGAGCTGGGCAACGCCGCGGTGCGGGTGCAGGCCGAGGCCTTCGAGCGGCTGGTCACCGGGCAGATCCAGGAGACCCAGGGGCCGCGCCCCGGCGAGGACCCGATCGCGCACCACCTGGAGGTGGTGGCCGGCAAGACCGGCTCGCTGATCGCGGTGGCCGGCCGGATGGGCGCCCTGATGGCGGGCGCCACCGCGGCCACGGTCGAGGTGCTGGCCCGCTACGGGGAGCTGATCGGCGTCGCCTTCCAGCTGGCCGACGACGTGCTGGACATCGTCGGTGACCCGGCGGAGTCGGGCAAGGTGCCGGGGACCGACCTGCGCGAGGGCGTCGCCACGCTGCCGCTGCTGCGGCTGCGCGAGCTGGCCGCCGGCGAGGGCGCCCCCGGCGACCTGGCGCTGTTGGAGCTGCTCTCCGGTGACCTGTCGGACGAGGGGCGGCTGGCCGAGGCGCTGGCCGCGCTGCGGACGCACCGCGCGCTCGACCTGGCCCGCCAGGACGCCTGGTCGTACGCGGAGCGGGCCAGGCGGGTGCTGGCGCCGCTGCCCGACGGCCCGGCCAAGGACGCGCTGACCGACCTGTGTCAGAGCGTCTCCGACCGCACCCGCTGAGTCACCTCCGCTGCTCCCGGCGGCGGCCCGGCCGGGCGGTCCCGCGCGGCCGGCGCGCCGTCTCAGGGGTCGTCCCTGATCCCGGGCGTCCCGCCCCCTACGGGTAGCCCGAGCCGGGAGGCGGCAACCGTCATCCTCTGGTAGTACCCGAAAGCCCTCCCCGGTCGGATGCCCCGTGGCGGCCCAGCTGTTGCAATGGATAGGGCCACAAGGCGAGCGGAGGGGCATCTGATGGCTTTGCACAGGAACATCCGGCGCGCGGGGCTGCCGATCGCCGTGACGGCGGGCGTCGCGGCGATCGGCGTCGGGGTCTGGCCGGCCCTCGCCAGCGAAGGCAGTCCCGACCTGCCCGAGATGACGGCCGAGGAGCTGCTGGTGCTGGTGGCCGAGTCGGACACGGCCCAGCTCTCCGGCACCGTCCAGGTGGACAACGGCCTGAACATCCCCGACGCGGGCGGCATCGCCAACCGGGTGCTGGGCGACGTCGAGGGCCCGGCGGGCCGGCTCGCCGCCCTGGCGACCGGCGAGGGCACGCTGCGGGTGGCCGTGGACGGCCCGGACCGGCAGCGCCTGGCGCTGGTGGACGGCCCCGAGGAGTTCACCGTCATCCACAACGGCGACCAGCTGTGGGCCTACGACAGCGAGAGCAACACGGCCTACCAGGCCGACCTGGCCGGCTTCGAGGCGGCGGGCGAGCAGCCCCAGCCGGAGGCGGTGGACGCCTGGCTGGGCGACCTCACCCCGCAGGAGGCCGCCGAGCGGCTGCTGACCGAGGCGGAGCGGGCCGCGGACGTCGAGGTGGCCGGCACCGGCCGGGTAGCCGGTCGTGACGTGTACCAGCTGACGATCGAGCCGCACGAGGCGGTCGGGCCGCTGGCCTCGGCGCGGATCTCGGTGGACGCCGAGACGGGCGTGCCGCTGGCGGTGCGCGGGGAGTCGACGAGCGGGCCGACCGTCGAGGTGGCCTTCACCCAGGTCGACTTCGCGCCGCCGGCCGGCGGGGCGTTCCAGTTCTCGCCGCCGGCCGACGCCGAGGTGCTGCGGGCGGACCCGGCCGAGCCGTTCGGCGGGCTGCTGGACGAGCTGCTGCCCGAGGCGCTGCCCGAGGGCCTGGCCGCCCCCGAGCTGACCGATGAGCTGCGGGACGGTCTGTCCCAGGAGCTGACCGAGGAGGAGCTGGCCGAGCTGCGGGAGGGGCTGCCGGAGGCGGAGCTGGCCGAGCTCTCGGACCGCCTCGCCGAGGAACTGCCGGGCCTGGCCGAGCTGTTGGACGAGGTGCTGCGCTGACGCCGGAACGCGGAGCGCCGTTGACTCCCCGGGGCCGCCGGCCCCGGGGAGTCGCGCGTGGGCCGCGCCTCAGCCGATGTTGACGGAGGCGGACTCCAGGGCGAGGCCGGGCAGTTCCCAGGTGTCGAGCAGCTCCGCGTAGGCGCCGTCGTCGATCATGGACTGCACGGCCTGTTCGACGACGTCGCGCAGCGTCTCGTTGTCCTCGGGGACGGCGATGCCGCTGGGCAGCACGGCGACCTGGCCCTCGGTGGCCCACAGCCCGCTGTCGGGGTGCTTGGCGAGGAAGTCGACGGCGCCCGAGTAGGGCATGACGAGCCCGGCCACCTCGCCCGCGTCGACCATGGCCGTCATCTCCTCCATCGTCCGGGCGTTCTCGACCTCGATGCTTCCCGTCGGGCAGTTGCCGCTCTGGAAGGCGATGGCGTTGTGGAGCTGCTCGGACTCCCAGGTCACCACGTTCTTGCCGCACACGTCGAGGAAGGCGCGGGCCCCCGAGTCCTGGGGGACGATCAGCACCAGCCCCTCCTGGAGGTGGTTGACGAACGAGACCCGCCGGCTGTCCCGCAGCACCGGGGTGTCCTGGAGGCCGCCCAGCGCCAGCTGGTCGATCTCGCCGGCCGCTGAGGCGACCGACAGCGCGTTGAGCATCGCGTCGTAGTCCGGGGTGGGGGTGAAGTCGATCCGCACGCCCAGGCGTCGGCCGATCTCCAGCGCCAGATCGTGCTCCAGCCCGGCCACCTGGTTGCCCTCCTCGACGTACATCAGGGGGGTGGCGTAGGTGCCGGCGCGGACGGTGAGCCGGCCCGCCAGGCGTACGCTCTCCGGCAGTTGGTCGAAGAGCGGCGCCCCCGGGTCGCCCTGGTAGCCGTCGTCGTCCTCGTCCGGAGCGGGGGCGTCCGTCGGCTCGGTGGCGTCGTTCGTGTCGGTGGGCGTCGTGGGCTCGCCGCCGGCGTTCGGCGGCTCCTCGTCGCCCGAGAGCGCGTTGACGACCAGCACCGTGCCGGCGATCACCGCCAGCACCGTGACGCCGGCGAGCAGCGCCTGGCGCCGCCGCCGCGCGGGTGGTGGCGGCGGAGGCGGCAGGGTCGGCGCGAGCGTGCCCAGGCCGCCGGTCGGGGTGCGCGGGTCGCCGGCGGCCGGTGGCGGGGTGCCCCAGCCGGGCGGCGGGGTGGCCGGCGCGGCCGGCGCGCCGGCCCGCGGCTCGGGTCGCGGGCCGTCCAGGTTGAGCAGCCGCGCCGCGTCGCGGCCGAGCTGGGCGGTGAGTTGGGGCGGCAGCCACAGCTCGGAAGGACCGGCGTGCTGGCCGACGTAGGGCAGGAGTTCGGGCAGGGTGGGGCGCCGGGCGGCGTCCTTGCCGAGGCAGTGCTGGACGAGGTAGCGCAGTGGTCCGGCCAGCGGCCCGTCCTCCGAGCCCAGCTCCGGGTCCTCGTGCAGCACCCGGTAGAGCACGGTGTGCAGCGAGGGCCGGTCGGGGGCGAACGGCGCTTCGCCGGTGGTGGCGTAGGCGAGCACGGCGCCGAAGGCGAACACGTCGGCCGCGGTGCTGACCCGTTCGCCGCGGATCTGCTCCGGCGCCATGTAGCCGGGGGAGCCGACCATGGAGCCGGTGCGGGTGGCCTTGCTGGCGTCCACCGCGTGCGCGATGCCGAAGTCGATGACCTTGGGGCCGTCCAGCGTGATCAGGACGTTGGAGGGCTTGAGGTCGCGGTGGATCAGCCCCTTGCCGTGGATGTCCGTCAGGGCGTGCAGCAGCCCCTGGGCGAGCACCCAGACGGTGGCCGGCGGCAGCGCGCCGTGCTGGCCGACCACGTCGGAGAGCGAGGGGCCCGGCACGTAGCCGGTGGCGACCCAGGGCACCGCCGAGCTGGTGTCGCTGTCCAGCACGGGTGCGGTCCAGTCGCCGCTGACCCGGCTGGCGGCCGCCACCTCCCGCTGGAAGCGCCGCCGGAACTCGGGGTCGGACGCCAGGTGCGCGTGCACCAGCTTGATGGCCGCCGTCCGTCCGCCGGGGGAGCGGCCGAGGTAGACCTCCCCCATACCGCCCGCCCCGAGCCGGCCCAACAGCCGGTAGGGGCCGACACTCGACGGTTGCTCCGGGCTGAGGGGCTGCACGTCGCCGCCTCCCCCTTTCGTCTCGGCTGCCTGACCGGTCCGGCACCCGTGGCGGGCCCGTCGGGGCCGCGCGGAACGGGCCGGCGCCCGGGGCTCCCCTCCCCGGGCCGGGGCGCGAACCCCCGGCCGTGGCATAGGACTTCCCGCCTGGCCGGTTGGTTGCACCGGACGGTCACTCTACGCCCGCGTGGCCTGCCACCCGTGCCGGGCGAAGCCCGCACGGCCGCCCGGGGTCAGCGGACCCGTTGCAGCACCGGGCGTTCGGCGCTGGGCGTGCCCTGGTGGAGCAGCAGCCACCCGTCGTCCGGCGGGAGGGCGGCGAGCAGTTGGGCCTCCATCCGCTCCTGGGTGGGGTGCAGCCGGCCGCGCCACACCCGCTCCCCGGTGCGTGGGTCGAAGGAGGACAGCTCGGTGCGGTCGGTGGGGGCGGTGCGCTGGTTGAGCACGGTGATCCGCCCGTCCTGTCGGGTGAGGCCGACGACCTCCCCGTCGAAGTCGGCCGAGCGCCACACCTCGGTGCCGTCCCGCAGCGAGTAGCCGGCCAGCCGGGCCCTGGTGTGCCAGCGCTCGCCGTGCCGGGTCCGCACGGGATACCGGTCGGAGTCCTGCCAGTGCCGCACCACCAGCAGGTCGTCCACGACCGTGGTGCCGCGCAGCGGGACGGCGCTGAAGGCGCCGGGCGCCAGCTGGTGACGCAACGTCAACCCCTGCGTTTCGACGGCGAGTTCGACCGGCCGCTCGGCGGTTTCCGGCACCCGGTAGAGCGTCGCGGCGCTGTGCACCAGCAGGGGCTCGACGGAGACGACGTCGAGGTCGCCGGGGAGCGAGCCGTGCGGCAGCGGGTGCCGGCTCAACTCGGTGCCGTCGGCCGGGTCCCGTCGGCTGACCACCACATGCCGCCCGATCTCCGGGTCCTCGACACAGAACTCGACGGTCGCCAACCGGTCGCCTTCGCCGGCCACCCCGACGGGGGCGCAGCCGTCGGCGGCCTCGGCCGTCCACAGCTCCGTGCCGTCCGCCGTCGTCAGGCCACGGAAGCCGGCCGCCGGCTCGGACAGCACGGCGGCCGGCCCGGCCAGCGCCAACTGGCCGGTGGGCGGCGCCTCGTCGCCGGGCGCGGGGGCGGCGGCCGTGGTGTCGGTCCGGAAGGAGTCGCCGCCGGCGAACCCGGCCGACCACAGCGGCTGCCCGTCGGCCGGGTCGAGGGCCACCGCGGTGTCGCACCGCGCGGCGTCGGGCGCGCGCAGCGCCAGCAACAGGACGCCAGGGGCGGGGTGTTCGGCGGCGGCGCAGAAGCGCCGACCGTCCGGCGGGCGCCAGGCCCAGCGGGTGGCGCCGTCCGTCACCGCGTGCGCGGTCAACTCCCCGCTGGTCAGCCGCACCAGCGTGCCCTCCAGCGCCCAGGCGCCGGCGGTGACGCCCGCGCCGTCCGCCGGCCCTGGCGCGGTCTCCACCGCCCACACCGGCCGGATCGGGTCGCCCACCGCCAGCGCGCCGGACAGCAGCCAGGAGGTCGGCCCCAGCACCGCCCAGCCGCCCAGCAGGGCGAGCTTGCGCCGCGCGGACACCACCGAGGTGCGCACCAGCAGCATGAGCACGGTGGCCAGCGCGACCGGGAAAGCGGCCAGGAACACCGGCAGCGCGAGCCAGGCCGGCACGCCGGCGCCGTCCTGGGAGTACCGGGCGAAGAGCGGGTAGGCCACGGGCGCCAGCACGGCCAGGGCCGCGGTGCCCCAGAACTGGCGGCGTGGGCTGGGGCGGCGCGGCGGCCGGGAGCTGGGCCGGGGCGAGACCGGCCGGGTGGTGCTCCCCGAAGGGGCTGGCTGGGTCGGGCACTTGGTGGACGCGGTGGCCTCGGTGGCCTCGGCCAGCTTGGTGGGCGCGGTGGGCTTGGTGGGTTCGGCCGGCTTGGCGAGCGGGACGGCGGCTGGCCGGGGGGCCGCCGGTCGTCGTGGCTCCGGCCGCGCCAGCCCGACCAGCGTCAACCCCCAGGCGGTGACCAGCGCCAGCGCGACCAGCGCGAGCAGCCCGTCGTCCCACCCGGTCAACCGGGGGTGCAGCCAGTCGTTGCCCCACCACACGGCACAGGCGGCCAACACGCCCAGCGCGCCGCCGACCAGCCAGCCGCGCTGGACCGGGCCGCGCGCGCCGCGCGGCGGCAGGCCCACGTTCCGCTCCGCCGACCCGAAGGTGAGCAGGGACAGGATCAGCACCAGCAGCACGCCGGCGCCCCAGTCCGTCCAGCTGTCCTGCGGGACCTCGTGGACGGACTCCACCAGCATGTCGAGCGCGATGGAGAAGGGCACCAGCCCCAGCAGCAGGCCGTTGGTGCCGGCCAGCAGCAGCCGCCAGAGCGGGGTCCGCCCCGTGTCGTTCCGCAACGCCCGCCCTCCCCGGTGGATGTGGCGGCCCCCGCGCGGTGGTGCGGCGCGATCGGGCCCCACCCAGCCTCTCAGATGGCCGAAAAGCGTCAGCGGGGGGTGGTGGTGGCGCGGGTCAGGAAGCGCAGAACTCGTTGCCCTCCGGGTCCAGCAGGACGTGCCAGTGCCCCGCCGGGCCGTGGTTCTCCTCCCGCACCCAGGTGGCTCCCAACTCCCGCAACGAGGCGACGGTCTCGGCCAGTTGACCGGCCTCGCCGTGCACGTCCACATGCAGCCGGTTCTTGACCGTCTTGCGCTCCGGCACCTCCTGGAAGAGCAGCCGGCGGCCCAGGCCGACGTCGCTGGCCTCGTCGAACGGATCGTCCGGGTGCCGCACCGCGGCGAAGCCGCGGAACGCCAGCCGGCCGTCGTGCTCCACGACGGCCTCCGCCGGCAGTTGGCCGGCCGCGCGCAGCCCCTGGATCAGCGACGTCTGGTCCTCCACCTGGTATCCCAGGGCGGCGGCCCAGAACTCCGCCTGCCGCCGCGCGTCCACACTGTCGATCACGAGTTTCCAACCACGTACCATGTAACCAGTTATATCGGTGACGGCGAGCGCCGGGCAAGCGGCCGGGCCGGCTCGCCGCACCCGTACGGAGCGGAGCCGCGGGCGGGTTGGGGGTTGGTCAACGCGGTCGGTCGGCCGCGGGTGGCTGGTTAGGGTGGTGGCCATGAGTCCCGACTCCGGTGCCGCGCCCGGGCTGCGCCTGCGGTCCTGGACCGGCACCCCGTACCGCTTCGACCCCGGCGCGCTGGCGCTCGAACTGCTGCCGACCGGCGGCCCCGGCCCGTTCGCCCGCTACGAGGTGCTGCACGAGCCCGCTGACCTGGTCGGCTGGGCGCGGGACTGCCGGCTGCGGCCCACACCGGTGCTGACCGTGGCCCGTCGCGAGGTGCTCGCGGCCCGCCGACTGCGGGACGCGCTCTGGCAGTTGGCCCTGGCCAGGGTCGCCGGCGAGGACCTGCCGGCGGCCGGTCTCGCGGCGCTGAACGCGGCGGCCGCGCACCGCCCGCTGGTCCCGGCGCTCGCCGCCGACGGCTCCCGGACCTTCGGCGAACCCGCCACCGGCCGCCAGCTGTTGGCCACCGTCGCCCGGGACGCGGTGGAGCTGTTCGCCGGCCCGCACGCGCACCGCATCCGGGTCTGCTCGGCCGAGGACTGCTCGCTGGTCTACGTCGACACCTCCCGCCCCGGGCGCCGCCGCTGGTGTGCCATGGAGCACTGCGGCAACCTGCACAAGGCCCGCGCGCTGCGGGCCCGCCGGACCACCGCCGCCACCGCCGACGCCGCCACCGCCGATGCCGGGCCCAGGGCCGGTGCGGGGGCCGACCCGGAGCCGGGTGCCGAGGGAGCCTGACCCGGCCCGGTCAGCCGACCTGGCGGTCCCGGCCGGCGAGCAGACCGGCGCCGATCTGCGCCACCATCAGCGCCCCCATCAGCAGCAGCGGCGCCCGCCACCCGCCGCTGTGCTGGTAGAGCGCGCCGACCAGGACCGGGCCGGGGATGGCGAGCAGATAGCCGGTGCTCTGGGCGAACGCCGACAGCCTGGCCACGGTCGCGCCGTCCCGGCCGCGCATCGCGATCATGGTGAGCGCCAGCGGGAACGAGCAGTTGGCGATGCCGAGCAGCACCGCCCACAGCCACGGCGCGAAGGCCGGGTCCGCGGCCAGCCCGGCGTAGCCGGCCAGCCCGCACACCCCCACGGCCAGCGCGATCCCGCCCTGGTTCCGCAGCCGGCCGGCGACCGCGGACAGCGCGAACGACAGCGGCACCCCGAGCACCGAGGTGACCGCGAACAGCAGCCCCGCCGTCTCGGCCGAGAGCCCGGAGTCCCGGTAGATCTGCGGCAGCCAGCCGATGATCACATAGGCGGCGGTCGCCTGGAGGCCGAAGAACAGGGCCAGCGCCCAGGCGGTCGGGTTCCGGCGCAGCCCGGGACCTGCGGCCGGCCCGCCGGCCGTCGCCGGGGCGCCGCCCCCGGTCCCGGACCTGGCCAGCGCCAGCCAGGGCGGCACGGCGACCAGCGCCAGCGCCGCCCAGGCGCCGAGGCCGACCCGCCAGTCGCCGCCGAACGCCCCGGCCAGCGGCACGGTGACCGCGGCGGCGGTCGAGGCTCCCACGTTGAGCGCCATCGCGTAGACGCCGGTCATGGTGCCGACCCGGTCGGGGAAGCGCTGCTTGACCACCACCGGCAGCAGCACGTTGGCCACCGCGATGCCGGCCAGCGCGACGCCGCTCAGGGCCACGAACCCCACCGTGGCGCCGACCATCGGGCGCAGCGCCAGGCCGACCGCGACCGCCACCATGCCGGTCACGATGACCCGTTCGGGGCCGTGCCGGCGGGCCAGTCGGGGCGCGGCGAAGCCGACCAGCGCGAAGCAGGCCGCGGGGATGGAGGTGAGCGCGCCGGCGACGGTGGCGCTCATCCCGAGGCCGGCCCTGGCCTCCTCCAACACGGGCCCGAGGCTGGTGACCGCCGGCCTGAGGTTCAACGCGGCCAGCAGCAGCGCGGCCACCGCGAGCCAGCCCAGCCGGGCGGCCGTCCGGTCCCCGGCGGCCGCGGTGCCCTCGGCTCCGGCCGCGGCCCCCGGGGCCGGGGCGGAGCGCGCGGCGGGCGCGGCTTCGCCGGGGACGGGGCGCGGTTCCTCGGATGACATGGTGTCATCGTATAATCATGGGATGAGTCTACGTCCAGTGCCTCGGCCCTCCGGACTGTTCGACCAGGTGGTCGCCCAACTCCGCGAGGAGATCACCTCGGGCCGCTGGCCGGTGGGCACCCGCATCCCGACCGAGCCGGAGCTGGTCGAGCGGCTGGGCGTGGCCCGCAACACCGTGCGCGAGGCGGTGCGGGCCCTCGCCCACAACGGGCTGCTGGACATCCGGCACGGCTCCGGCACCTACGTCACCGCCACCAGCGAACTCGCCGGCGTGATGCGCCGCAGGTTCGCCGCCGCCGACCAGACCGACGTGATCGACGTCCGCGGCGCGCTGGAGACGACGGCCGCCCGGCTGGCAGCCACCCGGCGCACCCCGGCGGACCTCCGGCGGCTGGCCGCGCTGCTCGACCGCCGCGAGGCCGCCTGGGCGGCCGGCGACCGGGAGGGTTTCGTGGACGCGGACGCCGCCTTCCACCTCGGCGTGGTCGCCGCCTCCCACAACGAGGTGCTGGCCGGGCTCTACGCGGACCTCGGGCAGGTCATCCGGCACTCCCTGAGCGACCACTTCGCCACCGAGCTGCGGCCCGAGCAGTACATGGACCACGGCCGGCTGCTCGCCGCGATCCGCGCCGCCGAGCCCGCGGCGGCCGCGGCCGAGGCCGCCGCCCACACGGCCGACCGACCCGCCGGCTGCCCGACCCACCTCGCGGCCCCCCGGAACGGCGCGTGATCGGGTCGGCGTGCGGGTCGCCATGAGGCCCGCCGCCGCGCGGCCGCGCCGTCAGCCGTCCAGCAACGCCGCCAGGTAGGACTCCAACCGGCCGGTCAACAGCTCGGGCGTCAGGTCAGTCCGCCCCAACTCCCGCCACGGCCCGGCCACCTTCTCCGCGTCCGGGGCGAAGCCCAACGCGTCCAGCACCCGCCAGTACCGCCGGTCGTCGGCCCGCTCGGCCAGCACGCCGCCGGCCGCCAGGTAGTGCCGGTCGAAGTCCAGGCCGGCCGCCGGGCCGTGCGCCAGCGCCAGGGCGCTGGCGCAGTGCGCCACGTCCAGGTCGCTCGGGCCCCAGGAGGTCTCCACCCAGTCCACCACCCCGCTTACCCGCCCGGCGTCGTCGAAGAGCACGTTGCCCGGGTGGAAGTCCCGGTGCAGGAAACGGCCGACGAACGCCGGCGGCGGCCGGTCGATCACGGCGACCGCGCGGCGCCACAGCCCCGGCACGGCCGTCCCCGCCGGGACCCGCACCCGGTCGGGGGCGGTCCACGCCTGGTAGGCACGCGGCCGGTCGGCGCCCTCGGCCGACACCCGGTGCACCACGGCCAGCAGCCGCGCCAACTCCGCCGACCGGGCCGCGACCCGCCCGTCCTCGGCCACCCGCACCGCGCCCGGCAGCAGGGACATCAACAGCGAGGGCTCGGCCGCCGCCCGCCCCTCCGGGTCCACCGCCAGCGGCGTGGCCGCCGGCACCGGCGTCGCCGCCAGCTGCCCCAGCACCCGGAACTCGCGGCCCAGCAGCCCCGGCGCGTGCCGCCGGAAGAACGGGGTGACGAAGGACCGCAGCACCAGCTCCCGACCCGCGCCCGGCGCCGCGCCGGCCACCGTCAACCGGCACATCCGGGACGTCCAACCACCGCGCAGCGGCCGGACGGAGACGAGCCGCTCCCCCGGCGCCAGCTGGCGCCCGACCCAGGAACGGGTGGCCGCGGGCAGCACGCGATCAGACAGCACGCGAACTGGGAGTCTCCGCGGTGGCCGGCACATGGCTGGCCACCGTCCGCTGCCGCCGGCCGGCCTGCCGCAACACGTCCCAGGTCAGCACCGAGAGGGCGCCCCACACCAGGCCGAAGCCGAGCCACCGCTCCGGCGGCATCTCCTCGTGGAAGACGAACAGCCCCAGCAGGAACATGGTGCTGGGCGCGATGTACTGCATCAACCCCACCGTGGACAGCGGCAGTCGGACGGTCGCCGCGCCGAAGAAGATCAACGGCAGCGCGGTGGCCAGGCCGCTCAGCACCAGCAGCAGCGCGTGGCCGGGCCCCTCGGCGGTGAACGAGCCCTCGCCCCTGGCCCCCACCACCAGCAGCACGGCGAGCGCCGGCAGGAACTGGAACGCGGTGTCGGCGGTGAAGCCCTCCAGGCCGTCCAACGCCGTCTTCTTCTTCACCAGGCCGTAGGCGGCGAAGCTGACCGAGAGGGAGAGCGACAGCCAGGGCACCTGCCCGTACGCGACGCTCATCACCAGCACCGCCAGCACGCCGAGGCCGACGGCCACCCACTGCGCCGGCCGCAGCCGCTCGCGGAGCACCAGCACTCCGACGGCGATGGTCAGCAGCGGGTTGATGAAGTAGCCGAGGGACGCCTCAAGGACCCGGTCCTGGGCCACGCACCAGATGAAGACGGCCCAGTTGGCGGTGATCAGGGCGGCGGAGAGCAGCACCATGGCCAGCCGCTTCGGCTGCCGGAGCAGCGGGCCTATCCAGGACCAGTTGCGGACCAGGAGCAACAGCAGCAGGGCCGTCGGCATCGACCAGGCCATGCGGTGGGCGAGCAGCTCGACCACGTCGGTGTCGTCCAACAGCCGCCAGTAGAGCGGCAGCAACCCCCACATGCCGAAGGCCGCGAGCCCCAGCACCACCCCGGATCTGCTGGCCTTCGCCGTCCCCATCACCGACCACCTCCGCGCGCCGCTGGCCCACTCCGTCCCTGAACGTAGCGCCGGCACCCGGGCCTGTCATTCCCGTTTCTCCCAGCGGACAGGAACACCCGACGGCGTCCCCGTCCGGGGGGCATCGTGCGATGGCTCAGTCGATCTCGTTGAGATCGATGTCCACCGGGAAGGGGACCGGGACCTTCAGCTGGTCGTGGTAGATGCCGGTGGGCACATAGCTCCCGCCCGTCGGGTCGAGCTCGTAGACATAGACCACCGGGCGGCCCTGCTGGCGTTCCACCCGCCAGAAGTGGGTGATGCCGGCCGCCGCGTACTTGAACGGTTTGCTCTCCCGGTCGCGCGCTCGCGACTCGGCGGAGACCACTTCCACCGCCAGCACCACGTCCTCCGGCCGGAAGGTGGTCTGTTCCGGGTTCGCGTAGGCGTCCGCGCGAGTCACCAGCACATCGGGCTCCGGACGGTTCTTCCCGTCGATGGTCACCGTCATTTCACGGTAGACCCGATACTCGCTGGGCGCCGCCTGCCGGAGACGCTGCTTGAGGAGGTCGACGACCTCCGAGTGAAAGACCGTTTGTGGGGTCACGAAAACCAGGCTCCCGTCGATCAGCTCCGTGTGGGGAGGCAGGTTCGGCAGCTGGTCCAGGTCGTCCGAGGTGTAGCCGTCCTGGGGGGGACGCGGCCACTGGTAAGTGGAGTTGGGCTCAACGCTCATTAGTACTGCTCCCATGCGCCCGATCCTCACAGACTCGTTCAGGGTAGCCGCCGGATACGACAATCCCCCACCCGAACGTGCGGGCGGGGGACTGGCGTGTTGACGAAGCCGCAGGTCAGCCGGCCACCGTCCAGGTGTCGCCGCCGGCCAGCAGCGCGGCCAGGTCGCCCTTGCCGCGGCGCTCGACCGCCTGCTCCAGCTGCTCCGCCATCTGGTCCTCGTAGGTCGCCCGCGGCACGCTGCGGAAGACCCCGATCGGCGTCCGGTGCAGCGTGTGCGGGTCGGCGAGCCGGGAGAGGGCGAACGCGGTGGTCGGGCTGGCCGCGTGCGCGTCGTGCGTCAGGACGCCGTCGGTGCCCTCGGTGGCCACGTCGACCACCCGCAGGTCGCCCGTCGCCGGGTCGCGGACCACGCCCTTCTCGCCCAGGCCGTCCTCGGCCGGCAGGCCGAAACGGATCGGCTCGCCGTGCTCCAGCCGGATCACCGCCTCCTGCGCCTGCTTCTTGTCCTTCAGCACCTCGAAGGCGCCGTCGTTGAAGATGTTGCAGTTCTGGTAGATCTCCACCAGGGCCGAGCCGTGGTGCTCGGCGGCGGCCCGCAGCACGCCGGTCAGGTGCTTGCGGTCGGAGTCGACGGTGCGGGCCACGAAGGACGCCTCGGCGCCCAGGGCCAGCGAGACCGGGTTGAACGGGGTGTCCAGCGAGCCCATCGGCGTGGACTTGGTGATCTTGCCGGGCTCGGAGGTCGGCGAGTACTGGCCCTTGGTGAGCCCGTAGATCCGGTTGTTGAAGAGCAGGATCTTCAGGTTCACGTTCCGGCGCAGCGCGTGGATCAGGTGGTTGCCGCCGATGGAGAGCGCGTCGCCGTCGCCGGTGACCACCCAGACCGACAGGTCCCGCCGGGCCGCGGCCAGGCCGGTGGCGATCGTCGGGGCCCGGCCGTGGATGGAGTGCATCCCGTACGTGTTGAGGTAGTAGGGGAAGCGGGACGAGCAGCCGATGCCGGAGACGAAGACGATGTTCTCCCGGGCCAGGCCCAGCTCCGGGAGGAAGCCCTGCACGGCCGCCAGCACGGCGTAGTCACCGCAGCCGGGGCACCAGCGGACCTCCTGGTCGGACTTGAAGTCCTTGGCGGTCTGCGGCGACTCGGCGCTCGGGACCAGGGCCAGCGACGAGCGGGGCTGGAAGGGCGCCTCAGTGGACATCGTCCAGAGCCTCCTTGAAAGCGGACGCGAGCTGTTCGGCCTTGAACGGCAGCCCGGTGACCTGGGTCAGCGACCGGACGTCGACCAGGTACCTGGCGCGCAGCAGCAGCGCCAGCTGGCCCAGGTTCATCTCGGGGAGCACCACCCGGTCGTAGGAGCGCAGCACCTCGCCCAGGTTGGCGGGCAGCGGGTTCAGGCTGCGCAGGTGGGTCTGCGCCAGCTTGCCGCCGGCCCGGCGGACCCGCCGCACGGCCGCCGTGATCGGGCCGTAGGTGGAGCCCCAGCCCAGGACCAGCACCCGGGCCTCGCCGCTCGGGTCGTCGACCGCCACGTCGTCCACCACGACGCCGTCCACCTTGGCCTGGCGGATGCGCACCATGTGCTCGTGGTTGGCCGGGTCGTAGCTGATGTTGCCCGTGCCGTCCTGCTTCTCGATGCCGCCGATGCGGTGCTCCAGGCCGGGCGTGCCGGGCACCGCCCAGGGGCGGGCCAGCGTCGTCTCGTCCCGCAGGTACGGCCAGAACACCTCGCTGCCGTCCGGCAGCGTGTGGTTCGGCCCGGTGGCGAACTGGACCCGCAGGTCGGGCAGCTCGGCCTGCTCCGGGACGCGCCACGGCTCGGAGCCGTTGGCCAGGTAGCCGTCGGAGAGCAGGAAGACCGGGGTCCGGTAGGTCAGCGCGATGCGCGCCGCCTCCAGGGTGGCCGCGAAGCACTCGCCCGGCGTGGCCGGCGCCACGATCGGCACCGGCGCCTCGCCGTTCCGTCCGAACATCGCCTGCAGCAGGTCGGCCTGCTCGGTCTTGGTCGGCAGGCCGGTCGACGGGCCGCCGCGCTGGATGTCGATGATCAGCAGCGGCAGCTCCAGCGAGACGGCCAGCCCGATGGCCTCCGACTTCAGCGCCACGCCGGGGCCCGAGGTGGTGGTCACGCCGAGCGAGCCGCCGAAGGACGCGCCCAGCGCCGCGCCGATGCCGGCGATCTCGTCCTCGGCCTGGAAGGTGCGGACCCCGAAGTTCTTGTGCTTGGACAGCTCGTGCAGCACGTCGGAGGCCGGGGTGATCGGGTAGGACCCCAGGAAGACCGGCAGCTCCGCCAGCTCGCCGGCGGCCACCAGGCCGTAGGCCAGCGCCAGGTTGCCCGAGATGTTCCGGTAGGTGCCGGCGGGGAACGCCGAGCTGGCCGGGGCGACCTCGTAGGAGACCGCGAAGTCCTCCGTCGTCTCGCCGAAGTTCCACCCGGCGCGGAACGCCGTGATGTTGGCCTCGGCGATCTCCGGCCGCTTGGCGAACTTCGAGCGCAGGAACGCCTCGGTGTTCTCCGTCGGCCGGTGGTACATCCAGGACAGCAGGCCGAGCGCGAACATGTTCTTGGAGCGGCCGGCCTCCTTGCGGGTCAGCCCGTACTCCTTGAGCGCCTCCACGGTGAGCGTGGTCAGCGGCACCTCGTGCACCCGGTAGGCGGCGAGCGAGTCGTCCTCCAGCGGGTTCCCCGCGTAGCCGACCTTGGCCAGCGCCCGGGAGCTGAACTCGTCCGTGTTGACGATGATCTCCGCGCCCCGCGGCAGATCCGCCAGGTTGGCCTTGAGGGCCGCCGGGTTCATCGCCACCAGCACGTCGGGGGCGTCACCCGGGGTGAGGATGTCGTGGTCGGCGAAGTGGACCTGAAACGAGGAGACACCGGGCAGCGTGCCGGCAGGCGCGCGGATTTCCGCCGGAAAGTTCGGCAGCGTGGAGAGGTCGTTCCCCAACGAGGCCGTCTCCGAAGTGAATCGGTCGCCTGTCAACTGCATTCCGTCGCCGGAATCCCCCGCGAACCGGATGATGACCCGGTCCAGACGTTTCACGTCCTTGTGGGCCCGGCTCCCCTTGACCTCGGTGGTCACTGCTGTAGCCCTCCTCTGAGGCGGCTCTTGTCGGCCATGGTACGGGGAGTAAGGGTTGCCTTCCCATGGCGGTGGCGGATCGCCGCCGCCCACTCACCGCCGGTGACCGAACGCCGTGCTTCCGACGCCCTCACCTGGTCCCCCCGTTCCGCCGTCGGATTGTCCAACTCCGCCTGACGCACGCGTTGTTCGCCTCACCACAAGCGTGGCAGGGGGCTAGGAGTTGAGATAGGTGAGAACTGCCAGAACCCGCCGGTGATCTGTGTCACTCTGCGCCAAACCGAGCTTCATGAAGATGTTGCTCACATGCTTTTCCACCGCGCCGTGACTTACCACGAGTTGTTGCGCGACCGCGGAGTTCGTACGGCCCTCGGCCATCAGACCCAGGACCTCTCTTTCCCGCGGGGTCAGCCCGGCGAGCACGTCCTGCTTCCGGCTCCGGCCGAGCAGCTGCGCGACCACCTCCGGGTCCAGCGCCGTGCCGCCCTCCGCCACCCGGGTCACCGCGCCGACGAAGTCGCTGACGTCCGCCACCCGGTCCTTCAACAGGTAGCCGACGCCCCGGCTGGAGCCGGCGATCAGCTCCGTCGCGTACTGCTCCTCCACGTACTGGGAGAGCACCAGCACCCCCAGCTCCGGATACCGCTGCCGCAGCCGCACCGCCGCCCTGACCCCCTCGTCGGTGTGGGTCGGCGGCATCCGCACGTCGGCCACCACCACGTCCGGCACGCCGTCGCCAGCCGCCAGCCGGTCGATCGCGGCGACCAGCGCCTCCGCGTCCCCGACCGCGGCCACCACCTCGTGCCCCCGGTCGTTCAACAGGCGGGTCAACCCGTCCCGCAGCAGCACCGAGTCCTCGGCGATGACTACCCGCACGTCTCCACTCCCCGCTCGCCCCGATCCGCGACCAGCATCTCACCTCGGCCCGAGCCCGCCGCCCGGCGGACGCCCGCCGGCCGAGCCGTCGCGGTCGCGCCAGGGGAGTTCGGCGGTGATGGTGGTGGGTCCGCCGTGGGGGGAGTCGATGGCGAGGAGTCCGTCGACGGCGGTGAGGCGTTCGGCGAGGCCGGCGAGGCCGCTGTTGGGGGTGGGGGTGGCGCCGCCTTGGCCGTCGTCGGTGATCTGGAGCATGAGGCGGTGGTGGGTGCGCCAGATTTCGAGGTGGGCGTGGTGGGCGTTGCTGTGTTTGCTGATGTTCTGGAGGAGTTCGCTGGTGGTGAAGTAGGCGATGCCTTCGATGGCGGGGGCTGGGCGTTGGTCGAGGTCGATGTCGATGGTGACGGGGACGGTGCAGCGGGTGGCGACGGCGGAGAGTGCGGGGCCGAGGCCGCGGTCGGTGAGGACGGCGGGGTGGATGCCGCGGGCGAGGTCGCGGAGTTCCTGGAGGGCGAGTTTGATCTCGCCGTGGGCTTCGTCGACCATGCGGGCTGCGGCTTCGGGGTCCTGGGTGAGTTTCTCCTTGGCGAGGCCGAGGTCCATGGCGAGCGCGACCAGCCGGGCCTGTGCCCCGTCGTGCAGATCCCGCTCGATCCGCCGCAGATCAGCGGCCGAGGTGTCCACCACCACCGACCGGTCCTCCTCCAGCTGCCACACCCGGGCCGCCGCCGACGATGGCCCCAGCAGCGCCGCCACCAGTGCCCGGTCCACCGCCGCCATGCCGCGGATCAGCGCCCCGCCGGCGACCAGCAGCAGCAGCCCGACCGCCGCGACCATGGCCACCTCCAGCGGGTTGTCCCAGACCCAGCCGCCGCCCTCGTCACCCACGTTGATCCCCGGCTTCTCGTCCAGCGCCCAGAACCACAGCGGGTAGCTCAGCGCGCCGAAGCCGCCGGCCCAGACCACCGCCATCACCGTGAACGTCACGATCGCCCAGGGCAGGTGGACCAGCGCGTAGGCGGTGGCCCGCCAGGACGCGTTGTTCCGCAGCACCGCGCCGATCCAGGCCAGCAGCCCGGCCTTGCCGTCCCGGGTCCGCAGCGGGTCGGGCGGCGGCACCCGCTGGCCGAGCAGCAGCCGCGCCCGGCCCCGCTCCAGCGAGCCGAAACCGCGCAGGAAGAGCAGCACCAGCGCCATCAGCGGCAGCCCGACGAAGGTGATCAGCAGCGCGCCGGAGACGGCCAGCCCGGCGAACGCGCTGACGAACCCGGCCAGCGCCAGCGGCAGGTTCAGCAGCGCGTACAGCCCCTCCCGCCAGGTGCGGGCCCCGAATGTCAGACGTAGGACGGTCATCGGGCCGCCCTCCCTTCGTGCTTCTTCCCGTCGCGGTCGCGCCAGGGGAGTTCGGCGGTGATGGTGGTGGGTCCCCCGTGGGGGGAGTCGATGGCGAGGAGTCCGTCGACGGCGGTGAGGCGTTCGGCGAGGCCGGCGAGGCCGCTGTTGGGGGTGGGGGTGGCGCCGCCTTGGCCGTCGTCGGTGATCTGGAGCATGAGGCGGTGGTGGGTGCGCCAGATTTCGAGGTGGGCGTGGTGGGCGTTGCTGTGTTTGCTGATGTTCTGGAGGAGTTCGCTGGTGGTGAAGTAGGCGATGCCTTCGATGGCGGGGGCTGGGCGTTGGTCGAGGTCGATGTCGATGGTGACGGGGACGGTGCAGCGGGTGGCGACGGCGGAGAGTGCGGGGCCGAGGCCGCGGTCGGTGAGGACGGCGGGGTGGATGCCGCGGGCGAGGTCGCGGAGTTCCTGGAGGGCGAGTTTGATCTCGCCGTGGGCTTCGTCGACCATGCGGGCTGCGGCTTCGGGGTCCTGGGTGAGTTTCTCCTTGGCGAGGCCGAGGTCCATGGCGAGCGCGACCAGCCGGGCCTGTGCCCCGTCGTGCAGATCCCGCTCGATCCGCCGCAGATCAGCGCTGGCCGTGTCGGTGACGATCACCCGGTCCGACTCCAGCTCGGCGATCCGCCGCTCCAGCTCGTCCGACGGCGACAGCAGCACCCGCACCAGCGCCCGGTCCACCTGGCTCAGGTAGCGGGCCGTCCAGGGCAGCACCGGCCAGGCCACGAACAGCGAGACCAGCACCACGCCGAAGGTCAGCAGCGCCCACGGCAGGTGCACCACGACGAACAGCGCGCTCCGCCAGCCCACCGGGTCCCGCAGCGCCGACCACAGCCAGTTGAAGAAGCCCGCCCCCCGGTGGGCGCGCAGCGGGCTCGGCTCCTCCACCTCGACGCCCAGCAGCGCCCTGGCCCGCGCCCGCTCCAGCCGGCCGAACTGCCGGCAGCCCAGCAGCCCGAGCGCCAGCACCGGCAGGCCGACGACGGTCACCGCCAGCAGCGCGCCGAGGAACAGCCAGGCCAGCACGCAGCCGAAGGCGACCAGCTGGAGCAGCCAGCTGGACAGCAGGTAGACACACTCCCGCCAGGTCGCCGCGGACAGCGGCGCCCTGGGCGGTGGCAACGACTCCGCCGCCCGCCCGGTCCGGGCGGCGGCACTCCCTCGGCTGGTCACGGGACAAGCCTGCCGGGTGCCGGGCCGCGGCCACCATGGGGTGTGTCGGTGCTCGACGGTGGGGCTATCCCCACCCCGCCCCACCCCGTCATGGTCACAACGCGCCGCCGACCCCCTAGACTCCCGTGCTGTCAGCCCTCCCTGACACCACCGGAGGCCCCAACGTGCCCGACTACTTCCACGGCTACTCGGTCGTCGGTCTGGTCGCGGTGGTCGGCGTGCTCTTCACCGCCGTGGCGTTCGTCGGCGGGCGGCTGCTGCGCCCCGAGGTGCCCACCCCGGAGAAGCTGCTGCCCTACGAGTGCGGGGTCGATCCCGTGGGCGAGGGCTGGGCCCACACCCAGGTGCGGTACTACGTCTACGCCTTCCTCTACGTGATCTTCGCCGTGGACTCGGTCTTCCTCTTCCCCTGGGCGACGGTCTTCGCGGCCGACGGCTTCGGCGCGGCGACGCTGGTCGAGATGTTCGTCTTCCTGGGCTTTCTCTCGGTCGGGCTGCTCTACGCCTGGCGAAAGGGCGTGCTCACATGGACCTGAGCCCGGCGCCGCGCGGCGCCCTCGGACCGCTGGCCCGGCTGGCCCCCGAGCCGATGAAGGTGGTCCTCAACTGGGGCCGCCGCTACAGCCTCTGGGTCTTCAACTTCGGCCTGGCCTGCTGCGCCATCGAGTTCATCGCGGCCTCGATGTCCCGGCACGACTTCATCCGGCTGGGCGTGATCCCGTTCGCCCCGGGACCCCGGCAGGCCGACCTGATGGTCGTCTCCGGCACCGTCACCGACAAGATGGCGCCGGCGGTCAGACGGCTCTACGAGCAGATGCCGGAGCCGAAGTACGTGATCTCCTTCGGTGCCTGCGCCAACTGCGGCGGGCCCTACTGGGACTCGTACGCGGTGACCAAGGGCGTGGACCAGATCATCCCGGTCGACGTCTACGTCCCCGGCTGCCCGCCCCGGCCGGAGGCGCTGCTCCAGGGCATCCTCAAGCTCCAGGAGAAGATCGCCGAGGAGTCGCTCGCCGACCGCTACCCGACGCCGGCCGCCGGCCGTCCTTCCCCGGCGGCGCTGACCAGCGACCTGGTCCGGCGGGACACGCCGTGACGGTGGGCTGGCTGCCCAGGGAGGCGGCGGAGATCTTCGGCCCCGGCGCGGTCGCCGAGGAGGCGTACGACGTGCTGACCGTCGACGTCCCGGCGGGCGCCGCCTGGCCGGCCGCGCTGCGCGTGGCGCGCGACGAGCTGGGCTGCGACTTCTTCGACTGGCTCAGCGCCGTCGACGAGCCGGGCGTGGGGCTGCTGGTCTGCGCCCACGTGGTGGCGCTCGGCACCCCGCCGCGCCGGCTGCTGCTGCGCGTCACGCTGCCGCACGAGGCCCCCACGCTGCCGACCGCGACCGGCGTCTTCGCCGGTGCCGGCTGGCACGAGCGGGAGACCCACGAGATGTTCGGGGTGGACTTCCCCGGCCACCCGGAGCTGGCCCCGCTGCTGCTGCCGGACGGCTTCGAGGGGCACCCGCTGCGCAAGGACTTCGTGCTGGCCGCGCGGGTGGCCAAGCAGTGGCCAGGCGCCAAGGAGCCGGGTGGCGAGACCCCGCGCCGCCGGCAGCCGCTGCCGCCGGGGGTGCCCGACCCGAACGAGTGGGGCCCGCTCAAGGGCCGGGCGCCGGCGGCGCCGGCCGCCAGGCCCGCGCGGGGCGCCGAGGGCGGCGAGCCGGGCGCGGCGCGACCGCGCCGGGCGCGCTCGGCGAGCGCCGGCTCGGCCAGCCAGCGGGCGGCGGGCGGCGCGGCCCGGCCGCGCCGGATGCGCTCGGCCAGCGGCGGCTCGGCGAGCCAACGGACGGCGGAGTCGGCGGAGCCGACGAAACCGGCGGGTGCCAACGGGCCGGCGGGGCCGGCGGGGCCGGCCGCCGACAAGGGGCCCACCGGGCCGGCGGGGGCCCCCGGGCCCACCGGGCCGGGCGAACCGGCCGGGCCGACCGCTGAACCGGCGGAGCCGCCCGCCGGACCTGCGGAGCCGCCCGCCGGGCCGACCGCTGAACCGGCGGAGCCGCCCGCCGAACCTGCGGAGCCGCCCGCCGGACCGGCGGAGCCGCCCGCCGGGGCGGACGGGGCGGACGAGGGGCGGGGCTGAGTGGACGGGTGGGACGTCGCGGTCCGGGTGCTGGCCGTGCTGGTCGCGTTCCTGGTGCTGCCGCTGCTGGTCGGGCAGGCCGAGCACAAGGTGATGGCGCACATGCAGGGCCGGCTCGGCCCGATGCACGCCGGCGGCTTCCACGGCTGGGCCCAACTCGTCGCGGACGGCGTGAAGTTCGCCCAGAAGGAGGACACCGTCCCGGCCGGTGCCGACCGGCGGATCTTCCGGCTGGCGCCGGCGGTCGCGCTGGTGCCGTACCTGGTGGTGCTGATCGCCATCCCGCTCGGCCCGGACGGGCTGGTCGGGCAGTCGGTGGACGCCGGGATCTTCTTCGTGCTGGCGGTGCTCGGCGTCGGCGTGCTGGGCTCGTTGATCGCCGGCTGGGCGTCGGCCAACAAGTACGCGCTGCTCGGCGGCCTGCGCACCGCCGCCCAGCTGATGGCCTACGAGCTGCCGCTGCTGCTGTCCGCCGCCTCGGTCGCCATGGCGGCCGGCACGCTGAGCCTGCCCGGCATCCTCGACGCCTTCGAGTGGTGGTGGGTGCCCTGGCAGCTGGTCGGGGCGTTCGTCTTCTTCACCGCCGGCCTGGCCGAGTTGCAGCGGCCGCCGTTCGACGCGCCGATCGCGCCGGAGGAGATCATCTTCGGCGCCTACACCGAGTACTCGGGGCTGCGGTTCGCGTTCTTCCTGCTCGCCGAGTACGCCGGCATCGTGGTGGTGTCCGCGCTGACCGCCGTCCTCTTCTTCGGCGGCTGGCACGGGCCGTTCGCCGACCAGCTGGGCTGGCTGTGGACGCTGCTGAAGACCGGCGCGCTCTGTTTCCTGGTGATCTGGGCGCGGGTGGCCTGGCCCCGGCTGCGCGCCGACCAGATCCAGAAGTTCGCCTGGACCGTGCTGGTGCCGCTCGCGCTGGCCCAGATCGCGTTCACCGGAGTGATCAAGGTGGTGCAGGGATGAGCCTGGGATCGGGGCTGGCCAAGGGGCTGGCCATCACGTTGCGGACCATGACCCGGCGCGCGGTCACCGCCCAGTACCCGGAGGCGCAGCCGGAGCTGCCGCCGCGCAGCCGGGGGGTGATCGCGCTGTTCGAGGAGAACTGCACGGTCTGCATGCTCTGCGCGCGGGAGTGCCCGGACTGGTGCATCTACATCGACTCGCACAAGGAGACGTTGCCGGCGGTCGGCCCCGGCGGCCGGGAGCGCAGCCGCAACGTGCTGGACCGGTTCGCCATCGACTTCTCGCTGTGCATGTACTGCGGCATCTGTGTCGAGGTCTGCCCGTTCGACGCCCTCTTCTGGTCGCCGGAGTTCGAGTACGCGACCACGGACATCCGGGAGTTGACCCACGAGCGGGACACCCTGCGGGAGTGGATGTGGACGGTGCCCGAGCCGCCGCCGCTGGACCCGGCCGGCGTGGAGCCCAAGGAGATCGCCGCCGCCAGGAAGGCCGCCGAGAAGGCCGCCGCCGAGCAGGCCACCGACACCGGGGAGGGGGCCGGATGACCAGCCGGGAGCTGCTCTCCCCCTCCGGACAGGAGATCGTCTTCCTGCTCGTCGGCCTCGTCGTGCTGGGCGCCGCGGTGCTCTGCGTGACCACCCGCCAGCTGGTGCACGCCGCGCTCTGGCTGGTGGTGGCGCTCGGCGGGCTGGCCGTCGAGTACCTGCTGCTGACCGCCGAGTTCGTGGCCTGGGTCCAGGTGCTGATCTACCTCGGCTCGGTGGTGGTGCTGCTGCTCTTCGGGCTGATGCTGACGAAGGCGCCGATCGGCCCGTCCCCGGACGCCGACTCCGGCAACCGCCGGGTGGCGCTCGGCGTGGCCATCGCCTCGGCCGCCACCCTGGTGACGCTCGTGGTGGACGCCTTCCGCACCACCTGGATCGACCTGGACACCCCGCACGGCGACGCCGCCGCCCTCGGCGACAGCCTCTTCCGCTACTGGGTGCTGCCCTTCGAGGCGCTCTCCGTGCTGCTGCTGGCCGCGCTGGTCGGCGCCATCACCCTCTCCCGGACCCGCGCCGCGCGCGCCCGCGAGACGGCCGGCCGGCCGGCGGGTGAGCGCTGATGCACCTGGTCTACCCGACGGTCCTGGCCGTGCTGCTGTTCAGCGTCGGCGTCTACGGCGTGCTGGCCCGGCGCAACGCCATCCTGGTGCTGATGTCCGTCGAGCTGATGCTCGCCGCCGTCAGCCTCAACCTGGTCGCCTTCGACGTGTGGCTGCGGGACGAGGCGCACACCGGCCAGGTCTTCACCCTCTTCCTCATCGCCCTGGCCGCCGCCGAGATCGGCGTCGGCCTGGCCATCGTGCTGCTCGTCCACCGGGGGCGGGGCACCTCGGCCGTCGACCGGCTGCGCGCGCTGGCCGACCGGGACGAGGACCCCGCCGACGCGGCGAGCCGGGAGACCACCACCACGTGAACACCACGACCGCCGCCGTCCTCGTCCCGCTGCTGCCCGCGCTGGCCGCCGCCGTGCTGCTGCTCACCGGGCGCCGGGCGCCGGGCTTCGTCCAGCCGCTGGCGGTGCTGCCCACGCTGGCCGCCGCCGCGCTCGCCGTGCTGGTCGCCGTGCGCCAGCACGGCGCCGAGCCGCTGATCGCCGCCACCGAGCTGACCCCGACCGGAAACGAGACGCTGCCGGTCGAACTGGCCCTGCGGCTGGACGGGTTCGCGGTGCTGGTCGCCGTCCTGGTCGCCGTGGTGGCCGGCTGCGTGCAGCTCTACTCGACGGCCTACCTGCGCGGCGACCGCCGCTACCCGTCCTACGCGGCGCTGGTCTCGCTCTTCACCTCGGCGATGCTGCTGGTCGTCTACACCGACGACCTGGTGGTGCTGCTGGTCGGCTGGGAGGTGATGGGCGTCTGCTCCTACTTCCTGGTGGGCCACTACTGGGAGACGACCACCGCCCGCGCCGCCTCGCTCAAGGCGTTCCTGGTCACCAAGCTGGGCGACGTGCCGTTCCTGATCGGCATCCTGGCGCTGGCCTCGGACGCCGGCAGCTTCCGGATCAGCGAGATCGTCGCCCGGCTCTCCTCCTCGCTGTCCGGCTTCGAGCTGGCCCACCCCACCGTCGTCGCGCTGCTGCTGCTGGCCGGCGTGGCCGGCAAGTCGGCGCAGGTCCCGCTGCACACCTGGCTGCCGGACGCGATGGCCGGCCCCACCCCGGTCTCCGCGCTGATCCACGCCGCCACCATGGTCGCGGCCGGCGTGTACTTCGTCGCCCGGCTGCTGCCGGTCTTCGCCGAGTCGGCCGCCGCGCTGGTGGTGCTCGCCGCGCTGGCCGCGCTCACCATGCTGGGCTCCGCGCTGGCCGCGCTCGCCCAGGACGACGTCAAGCGCGTGCTCGCCTACTCCACCATCGGCCAACTCGGCTTCATGGCCGGCGCCCTGGCGGTCGCCGACCGGGAGGCCGCCGTCTTCCACCTGCTCACCCACGGCGCGTTCAAGGCGCTGCTCTTCCTCGCCGCCGGCGTGCTCATCCAGACCGCAGGCACCGGCTCGCTGGCCGCGCTGTCCCGGATGCGGGACCTGCGGGCCAAGGCGCCGGACGCGTTCTGGGCGATGACCATCGGGCTGCTGGCGCTGGCCGCCGTCCCCCCGTTCAGCGGCTTCTTCTCCAAGGAGGCGGTGATCGGCGCCGCCGAGCACGCCGCCCTGGACAACGAGCACGGCGTCTCCAGCAGCCTCGCCGCGCCGGCCGCCGCCGGCTGGATCGTGCTGGTCGCCGGGCTCGCCACCGCGCTGCTCACCGCCGCCTACGCCGCCCGGCTGTGGCTGCTCGCCTTCCACGACCCGGTCCGGGCCCGCACCGAGAGCGTGCCGCCGGGCGCGCGCTCCGCGCCGGCGATGACCGGGGTGCTGTGGCTGCTGGTGGTGCCCTCGCTGCTGCTCGGGCTGGCCTACCGGGAGCTGCCCGACTGGTTCGACGGCGGCTCGCTGGCCCCGACGCTCACCACCTCGGTGCTGGCCACCGGCGCCGCCGTGCTCGGCGGCACCGCCACCTACGCCGCCTGGCGCCGCGCCTACGAGAGCGGCGGGGCCGAGGACCCGGCGCCCGCGCTGCTCGGCCCGCTGCGCCGGCACGCCGAGGCCGGCTTCCACGCGGACGCGCTCTACGCCGCCGCCGTGGTCCGGCCGGTGCGCGGCGCCGCCCGGCTGGTCAGGTTCCTGGACCGGGCGGTGATCGACACCTATGTGCGGGGCGCGGCCCGCGCCCCGGGGCTGCTCGGCACGCTGGCCCGCCGGGCGCAGACCGGCAACGTCCAGACGTATCTGAGCGCGCTGGTCGCCGGGGCCCTGGTGCTCGGGGTGGCCGCCGTGCTCGTCGCGGTGGGGGAGTGACCGATGATCACGCTGTCCGACCCGGTCCAGCAGGCGCTGCTGCTGGCCGTCGTGGCGCTGCCGCTGGTGGGCGCGGTGGCCGGGCTGCTGCCCGCGCCGCCCGGGCTGCGCGGCGCCGGCGGCCCGGACCGGGACGTGCTCCGGCACGGCGTGGTCGTCACCGGCGCGGTGCTGGCCGCCACGCTGCTGCTGGCGCTGTCCTTCGACCACCAGCGGCCGGGCGCCGTGCAGGCCGAGACGGACGTGGCCTGGGTGCCGGCGCTGGACGTCCGGCTGCACCTGGGCGTCGACGGGATCTCGCTGCCGCTGCTGGTGCTGACCGCGCTGCTGACCTTCCTGGCCGCGCTGTACTCCTGGTTCCGGCCGCCGACCGGCCCCGGCACCCCCGGCCCGCGCGCCTTCGTGGCGCTGCTGTTGCTGCTGGAGACCGGGATGCTGGCCACCTTCGCGGTGCTGGACCTGATCCTGTTCTTCCTGGCCTTCGAGACCGTGCTGATCCCGATGTACTTCCTGATCGCCCGCTGGGGCCAGGGCGCCGAACGGGGCGCGGCGGCCCGGAAGTTCGTGCTGTTCACGGTGGTCGGCTCGGTGCTGATGCTGCTCGGGCTGCTGCTGGTCGGCGGCCATGCCGGCACCTTCGACATGGTGGCGCTGGCCGAGGCGCAGGGCGCCGGACTGACCCGGGGCACCCAGATCCTCGCGGTGCTGGCGATCGGCCTCGGGCTGGCCGTGAAGACCCCGATGTGGCCGCTGCACAGCTGGCTGCCGGACGCCCACACGGCGGCCCCCACCGTCGGCTCGGTGCTGCTGGCCGGCGTGCTGCTGAAGATGGGCACCTACGGGCTGGTCCGGATCGCGGTGCCGGTCGCCCCGGAGGGTGTCCGGGTGCTCGCCCCCTACCTGGGCGCGTTCGCCGTGGCCGGCATCATCTACGGCTCGCTGGCCTGCCTGGCCCTGGTGCGGGAGGGCGCCGGCGGCGACCTGAAACGGCTGATCGCCTACTCGTCCGTCGGCCACATGGGTTTCGTGCTGCTGGGCGTCGCCACCCTCACGCACAGCGGGGTGAACGGCGCGCTGTTCGCCGGCGTGGCCCACGGACTGATCACCGGGCTGCTGTTCTTCCTGGTCGGCGCCGTCAAGGAGCGCCTGGGCAGCACCGACCTGGACACCCTGGCCAAGGCGGGCGGCGCCGCGCTCTACGGCCGGGCGCCGCGGCTGGGCGGGCTGCTGGCGTTCGCCGCGGTGGCCTCCCTCGGGCTGCCGGGGCTGGCCGGGTTCTGGGGCGAACTCCTCGCCATGCTGGGCGCCTTCCACCCCGGTGACGGGCTGAGCCAGCCGGCCTACCTGACCTATCTGGCGGTCGCCGCCGTCGGCACCCTGCTGACCGCCGCCTACCTGCTGCTGGTGGTGCGCCGGGTCTGCATGGGCCCGGTGCCGGCCGGCGGCGCCGCGCCGCTCCCCGACCTGCGGGCCCCCGACTACCTGGTGGCCACCCCGCTGGTCGCGCTCACCCTGCTCGCCGGCCTCTGGCCGGCCGTCCTGCTGCACCTCACCGATCCAGCCGTCCAGCTCCTGCTCCCGGGCGTGGTCCGATGAACCTGATCCAGCACGTGGACTGGGTGGCCGTGGCGCCCCCGCTGATCGTCGCGCTGACCGCGGTGGCCGTGCTGGTCGCCGACCTCTTCCTGCCGGCCGGCCGGAAGGCGGCGCTGGCCTGGCTGGCGCTGGGCGGGCTGGCGTTGGCCCTGCTGACGCTGCTGCCGCTGTGGGACGACGGCCGGTCCACCTTCTGCCTGGCCGACGAGCCGGGACTGTGCTCGTACGCCGCCGACCGGTTCGCGCTGGTCGTGCAGCTGCTGGTGCTGGGCGGGGCGCTGCTCGCCGGGCTGCTGACGGTGCCGGAGCTGCGCGCCGGCGCGCGGTCCGGGGCCGGGGCCGGCTCCCGCTCCGGGGCCGGCTCCAGCTCAGGTTCCGGGGCCGCGGCGGTCGCCGGCGCGGATCCGGAGGTGGACGGCGGGGCGCCGGGACGGCTGCCGGGCGGGGAGTTCTGGTTCCTGCTGCTCGCCTCGGCCAGCGGCGCCGCGCTGCTGCCGGCGGCCCGCGACCTGGCCACCCTGGTGATCGCCCTGGAGCTGACCACGCTGCCGGCGTACGCGCTGGTGGGGCTGCGCCCGGGGAGCCCGGCCGGCGCCGAGGCGGCCTGGAAGTTCTTCCTGACCTCGGTGACCGCCACCGCCGTCGGGCTGCTCGGCGTCAGCTTCGTCTACGCCGGTGCCGGCAGCCTCTTCCTGAGCGAGATCGCCACCGAACTGCCGGCCACCGACCAACGGTTGGCGACCCTGGTCCGGGTCGGGGTGGCGTTGACGCTGATCGCCTTCGTCTTCAAGGTCGCCGCCGTCCCGTTCCACTTCTGGGTGCCGGAGACCTACCGGGGCGCGCCGCTGCCGGTGGCCGGCTACCTCTCGGTGGTCGGCAAGAGCGCCGGGCTGGCCGGGCTGCTGCTGGTCACCACCGGCGCCTTCCCCGGGCACGGCGAGGTGTGGGGGCCGGCGCTCGCCGTGCTCGCCGGGCTCACCATGACGGTCGGCAACGTCGCCGCGCTGCGCACCACGGCCGGCGCGCCGCACAGCGCGGTGCGCCTGCTGGCCTGGTCCTCGATCGGCCAGGCCGGCTACCTGCTGGTGCCGGTGGCCGCCGCCGGCTACGCGGCGGACGGCGCGGCGCTGGAGTCCGCCGTCGGCACCACCCTCGCCTATGCGTTGATGTACGGCGCGGTGAACCTCGGCGCCTTCGCCGTGCTCGCGCTGGTCCTCAGGGACCGGGGCGACGGCTCGGGGCATCGTGTCGCTGACTTTCGTGGCCTGTACGCCCGCCGCCCGCTGGCCGCCCTGGCGCTGGGCTTCTTCCTGCTCTGCCTGGCCGGGCTGCCGCCCGGCGTGATCGGGCTCTTCGCCAAGGTCGCCGTCTTCCGCTCGGCGGTGGACGCCGGACTCGGCGTGCTGGCCGTGGTGATGGCGGTGAACGTCGCCGTCGCGCTCGTCTACTACCTGCGGTGGACCGCGCTGCTCTTCCAACCGGCCGAGCCCGGCGTCGAGCCCGGGCCCGAGCCGGCGGCGGAGGCGGCGGGGGAGGCGGCGGCCGCGCCCACCGGCCGGCCCTCGCTGGCCATCGGCGGCGTCATCGCGCTCACCAGCGCCGTCGGCCTGCTGCTCTCCGGGGCTCCCCAACTGGTCCTGACGCTCGCCGGCGGCGGCCTCTGACCGGCGGCGCCGAGCCGGCCGTGATCCGGCCCTGAACCCGCCCCGAGCGCGCCCCGAGCCGGGCCGCGGGGGTTCGCGGGGAACGCATCCTCTTCGTGTGGCGTTGTGCCCTTCGGGAGTGTCCACTGTGAGTGGAGATACTCCGACACCCGGGATGATCCGGACACCCCCGCGCGCGATCTGGAGGGCCCACCGTGCACCGCCGGCACAACGGACTGAGGACGGCCGCACTGCTGGGCGGCATGTCCGCGTTGATCCTGGTCATCGGGAGTCTCTTCGGCCGGACGGGGCTGCTGATCGCCCTGGTGGTCGCGCTGGCCACCAACGGCTACGCCTACTGGAACAGCGACAAGCTCGCGCTCCGCTCGATGCGGGCCCGCCCGGTCGGCGAGTTCGAGGCCCCGGCGCTCTACCGGATGGTCCGCGAGCTGGCCGGCCAGGCCAGAGCGCCGATGCCCCGGCTCTACATCTCGCCGACGGAGGCCCCCAACGCCTTCGCGACCGGCCGGAACCCGCGCAACGCCGCCGTCTGCTGCACGGAGGGCATCCTGCGGCTGCTGGACGAGCGCGAGCTGCGCGGCGTGCTCGGGCACGAGCTGAGCCACGTCTACAACCGCGACATCCTGATCTCGTCGGTGGCCGGCGCGATGGCCTCGGTGATCATGTTCCTGGTCAACTTCGCCTGGTTCCTGCCGCTCGGCCGGGACGAGGACGACGGCCCCGGGCTGGTCGGGATGCTGCTGGTGATGCTGCTCGGCCCGATCGCCGCCTCGCTGATCCAGCTGGCGGTCAGCCGCTCCCGGGAGTACGAGGCCGACGCCGCCGGCGCCCGGCTCACCGGGGACCCGCTGGCCCTGGCCGCCGCGCTGCGCAAGCTGGAGGCCGGCACCCAGCGGCTGCCGCTGCGCCCGGAGCCCCAGCTGGAGACGGCCAGCCACCTGATGATCGCCAACCCGTTCCGCAAGGGCGAGGGGCTGGCCCGGATGTTCGCCACCCACCCGCCGATGGCGGAGCGCATCGCCCGGCTGGAAAGGATGGCGGGCGGCGGTCGTTGACGCCATGCTGGCTCCGTGCGAACCCTTCTGAACATCATCTGGCTCATCTTCTCCGGCCTGTGGATGGCCCTCGGCTACGCGATCGCCGGGCTGATCTGCTGCCTGCTGGTGGTCACCATCCCCTTCGGGCTGGCCTGCTTCCGCATCGCCACCTACGCCCTCTGGCCGTTCGGCTACCGGGTCACCGACCGGCACGACGCGGGGCTGGCCTCCGGCGTCGGCAACGTCATCTGGCTGATCGTGGCCGGTATCTGGATCACTCTTGGCCATATCGTGGCCGGCGTTGCCTTCTGCGTGACCGTGATCGGCATCCCGTTCGGCATCGCGCACTTCAAGCTGATCCCGGTCTCCCTGATGCCGCTCGGCCGCGAGATCGTCCGCGTCTGAGCCCACCCCTGCCGCGTACGACGACGAGGGCGGTGGCCCGGGGAGAACCCGGGCCACCGCCCTCGTTCGCGTCGCGTTCGCGTCGCGTTCGCGTCGCGCCGACCGATGGCCGGCGGCGGCGCTCAGTTCCGCTTGGCGGCCTCCTCGGCGCGGGCGCCGGCCGCCGCCTCGCTCTCCCGCTCGGCCTCGCCGCCGCCCCGCTTCGCCAGCACGTAGCGCTCCCGCAGGTAGCGGATGCCCTCGTGCAGCAGCGTGATGCCCAGCGCCAGGCCCAGGCCCAGCATCACCCCGCGCAGCGGCTCCTCCTCGAAGGCGTGGCCGCCTATGTAGCCGATGGCGGTGGAGTAGAGCGCCCAGGAGATCGCGGCGATGGTGTCGTAGAAGGTGAACGAGCGCAGCGGGAAGCCCGTGGCCCCCGTGGTCAGCGTGGCCGCCGTGCGGCCCCCCGGGATGTAGCGGGCGACCACCAGCACCAGGCCGCCGCGCTTCTCCAGCATCTTGGCCACCCCGTCGTACGCCTTGCGGGTACGGGTGCCCGGCTTGAGTTTGGCGTAGATCCGGGAGCCGGACTTTCGGCCTATGAAGTAGGAGATGTGATCTCCGGTGAACGCCCCGAGCGCGGCCACCACGATGATCAGGACGACATTGGGTTCACCGTTCGCAGCAGCGAATACCGCCAGGGTGATCACCAGTGTCTCACTGGGCACCACGGGGAAGAATCCGTCCAGCATCGCGATGGCGTACAGCGCCAGGTACACCCATGGGGTGGAGACGAAGTTCTCGACCGCCTGGATGATCGCATCGTTCATGTGCGCAAGGCTAAGGAATGGAACGCGTCAGCGCTGCCGTTGATCCGTAACGGTCATGTCCGGGTTGCGCCCCGACGGCACCGGTGACCGGTCGGCCGGCGATCGGTCACCCCGGGGCACCGGCCCGGCCGGGGCGAACGTGTCGGACATCACAGTGGCGTCGGCCTCCGCGGCGCCCGGCCCGCGCGGCCCGGCGGCGCCCCCGCCCCGCGCGGCCCGCCGGTCCGCCCCGCCGCCGTCCGCCGCGCCGCCCGCGCCGACCGGCCGGCGGCGGCCCGGGCGGCACGCCCCCGCCGGCCGGGCCGCCCCCGCCCCACGGTGTTCCCGCAAGCAAACCAACGCGCTCGGGTCAGAGCCACCCGTTGCGCCGGAAACCCCGGTGGATCAGCACGATGGCCGTCACGATCACCACCAGCACCAGCGGGTAGCCGAACCGCCAGCGCAGCTCCGGCATGTGCTCGAAGTTCATCCCGTAGACCCCGCAGACCATGGTGGGCACCGCGATGATCGCGGCCCACGCGGTGATCCTGCGCATGTCCTCGTTCTGCGTCGCCTGCACCTGCGCCAGATTGGCCTGCAGGATCGAGTCGATCAGCGCGTCGTAGCCGGTGACCTGGTCGGCGACCCGGTTCAGGTGGTCGGCGACGTCCCGGAAGTAGCTGCGGATCTCCGGGTGCACCAGGCCCGACGAGGCCTCCGACAACTGCTGCAGCGGCCGGTCCAGCGGTGCCACCGCGCGCTTCAGCTCCAGCACCTCCCGCTTGAGCTGGTAGATCCGGCCCACCTGCGCCGCGCTGCCCCGGGTGTCGGCGAAGACCGCCGACTCGATGTCGTCGATGTCGTCCCGGACCGCCGCCGCCACCTCCAGGTAGTGGTCCACCACCTGGTCGGCGATCGCGTGCAGCACCGCCGACGGACCCTTGGCCAACCGCGCCGGCCGCTCCTCCAGCGACCGGCGCAGCGCGCCGAGCGCCCCGTGCTCGCCGTGCCGGACCGTGATCACGAAGTCCGCGCCGACGAAGACCATGACCTCGCCGGTCTCCACCACCTCGCTGGTCGCCGTCAGCTCGTGGTGGTCGACGTAGCGCACGGTCTTCAACACCATGAAGAGCGTGTCGTCATAGCGCTCGAGCTTGGGCCGCTGGTGCGCGTGGACCGCGTCCTCGACCGCCAGCGGATGCAGCCCGAACTGCTCGGCCACGCCCGCCAGTTCCTCCTCCGTCGGCTCGTGCAGCCCGATCCAGACGAAGGCGCCCCGCCGCCGTCTGGCCTGCCCGATCGCCGCCGCCGGGTCCCGGGGGGCCGGGCGGCGCAGCCCGTCGCGGTAGACCGCGCAGTCCACCACGGCCGCCGCCGCGGGAGTCTCGGCGGCGGCCGCGGCCGACACCGTCCCGACCGGACGGTGTCGCCAGGCCAGCTCGAACGCCGCGCGGAGCGGACGGATCATGGTCACCGCTACCTCCTACCCCACCCGGCCCCGGCCCACCGGCAGCCACGCTCAGCGATAGTTCACGAACTGCACCGCGAAGTCGAAGTCGGCCTCCTTCACCAGGCGTTGCACCTCCTGGAGGGAGTCCCGGCTCTTGGAGCTGACCCGCAGCTCGTCGCCCTGCACCTGGGCCTTCACGCCCTTCGGGCCCTCGTCCCTGATCAGCTTGGCGACCTTCTTCGCGTCGTCGGTGGAGATGCCCTCCTTGATGCTCGACACCAGGCGGTACTCCTTCCCCGACGCCTGCGGCTCCCCGGCGTCCAGCGCCTTCAACGAGATGCCGCGCTTGATCAGCTTGGACTGGAAGATGTCCAGCACGGCCTTCGCCCGCTCGTCGGCGTTGGCCCGGATCTCGATCAGCTCGCCGGACCAGCCGATGGAGGCGCCCACCCCACGGAAGTCGTAGCGCTGGGAGATCTCCTTGGCGGCCTGGTTGAGCGCGTTGTCGACCTCCTGCCGATCGACCTTGGAGACGATGTCGAAACTGGAGTCGGCCATGGTGGTGTTGGCTCCTCATACATCCGGAATCCGGCTCGGTCCTCGACAGCCTAGCCACCGGCCGCCCCGTTCGACCCGGCCGAACCGAGTGGCGAACCACCCCCGCGCATCGGGTATGGTTTAACCGCAGCAAGGCGGTGTGCCCGAGCGGCCAAAGGGAGCAGACTGTAAATCTGCCGGCTCAGCCTTCCCAGGTTCGAATCCTGGCGCCGCCACAGTGCGAGTAAGACCCTCTGACCAGTGAAATCAGCTGGGCGGGGGGTCTTTTTGCCGCGCCTGGGCGGCTTGTTCGACGGTGAATCGAAAAGCGGCTTACGCGTCGGATTCTCCCGGGTGTGTCCCGGAGTGATCCAGCCTCCGTTCCCCAGCCGGTCCCCGGGCCCCGACGCCGCCGGGCGGCTAGCGCCCCGGCAAGTCCTCCCACTCCCGCAGCGCGGTCTCGATGCGCCGGTTGGAGCGTTCCTCGCTCTGGGCGAGGACCTTGGCGTAGACGCGGAACAGGACGGACAGGCTGTGCCCGGCACGGCGGGCGCACTCCGCGGGGTCCACACCGGAGCTGAGCCAGAACGAGACGCCGGCGTGCCGCATATCGTACGGGCGGCGGGCGAGCCGCGAGGCCGCCTCCTCCTCCGTGAGGGCCGTGCTCCGCGCGCGGGCCCAGACCTCCCCGTAGCCGCTCTCCTGGAGGACGCCCTCGCGCCCGGTGCGGAAGAGCCGGCCGTCGGGCGCGGTGCCGAAGGCGTCGACGTGTCGGCGCAGCATCCGGACCAGGACCGGAGGGACGGGCACGGGGCGGGTGTCCTCGGGCGCCCGGGCCTCCAACCCGCGCACCTCGTGGGCCCGTCCGTCGTCGGTCCAGCTCCGCCCGGCACGCACCACGCCACCCCGCAGGGTCAGGCGGCCCCACCCCTGGGCGGGGAGCTGGCACTGGCGGCGGGTGAGGTGAATGGCCTCGGCCGGGCGAAGCGCCGCGTGGTAGAGGCAGCCGAAGAACGCCTCCAGGTGTTCGCCGCGCCTGCCCTGCTGGCGCACCGCGGCCAGGAGCCGGCGGACCTGCGGGGGATTGGCGACGCTCTCCGGATCGACCTGCTCGGCGGCGCGCGGGACCGCCCAACGCACGGTGGTCAGCGGGTTGACGCCGCCGGGCAGGAGCTTCTCCTCGACGGCCAGGCCGAGAACGTCGCTCAGGCAGGCCCGCTTGCGCTTCGCCGTCCGGGCGGCGGCCGGCTTCCCGTCGAGAGGAGACCACGATGGTCAGCGCGGGCAGCGTGCCGTGCCGCATTCGCCCACCAACCGGTGATCGACGCCGTCGACGTGCCGCCCGAAGACGCCACGGACATCGAGGAGTTGCTCGACACCGCCGGCACCCTGTACCTGCTGGGCAAGGACTGCGAACACTCCTCCCTCTCCCCGCTGGTCACCGCCATCACCGAAGACGTCCTCGACCGGGCCGAACAACTCGCCGTCACCAAGCCCCACCGACGACTCGCCCCACCCCTCGTCGCCGCGCTCGACGAAGCACCCAACATCGCGCCCCTGCCCTCACTACGGCAACGCGTCGCCGACGGCCGAGGACGCGGGCTGTGCGTCGTCTACCTCGTCCAGTCCTGGGCCTCCGCCGAGAGCCGCTTCGGACGCGCCGTCGCCCGCGAACTCGCCGCCATCACCAACAACACCCTCGTCCTGGGCGGCTCCCACGACGTCGCCCTCCTCAAGGACCTCCAGGAACTCTGCGGCACCACCGACGTCATCAAGACCTCCACCACCCACACCCACGACCACCGAGGCGGACCACCCAGCCGCAGCCACGCCGCCAGCCAGGACCACGAACCCGTCCTCCGCGCCCACCAGATCACCCGCCTCGACATCGCCGCCGGCCACGCCCTCCTCCTGGCCGGCAACCTCCCGCCCGTCCTCGTCGAACTCCCACCCCTCAACCACCACCCCGACTGGCCCACCATCCAGCGGGAATCACCCACGTCCGCGCCCTCGCCGACGACGCCCGCGCCCGGGCGACGGCCGTCGAACGCGACCGCCGACACCAACACGCGACCGCCTGGCGCACCCGCCGATGACGCCCCTACCGGCGTGGCCCCCGCCCCCCACCGCGGTCCGCCGACTCCTCCACCCGGACGGCCCGGAGGGAGACGCCGCCGACGCCCTTGAGGCGCCCCACCCCTGGGACCTGTGCGCCCTGACCGGCGACCTGGCCGAGGCCGTCTGGACCTGGCTCGACGACGTCGCGGTGTGGCTCAACGCCACCTACGCCGCCCAGGACCACCAGGTCATCCCCGCCTGCTGGCCCCACCACCCGAGCATCGCCCACGACCTGGCCGCCCTCGCCTTCAGCCGCCTCGACGTCTACCAGGCATCAACGGCCGCCTACGTCGGCCGCTGGCACCACGACCTCGAAGACCTCCACCGCCGCATGACCACCACCCTCGGCCCCAACTCCCCCTGCCACCGCGGCAACCACGACGCCCACCCCCGCCAACTCACCGCGGAGGCCGCGAACCACGCGATCACGACCCGAGCGCAGTCGGAGCCGCCCGCGCCCTAGGATTCCGATATGCCCCAACCGAAACGGCCCCCGCGCAACGAGCGACCAACCGGGCGGGGCGACGGTAAAGAAACTGCAAAGCCCCTCTAACGCCGCAGGTCAGAAAGTGTCCTCTCCGCGCGAGCGGAGGTGTCCCGCCAGGGTGATCCGCACGGTGTGCTCGTCCAGCGTCCTCTCCGCGCGAGCGGAGGTGTCCCGGCCCAGACTAAGGTCCAAACCAAGACCCAAACGTCCTCTCCGCGCGAGCGGAGGTGTCCCGCCAGCTCAACCGTGGGGCCGTCGGCGGGAGTCGTCCTCTCCGCGCGAGCGGAGGTGTCCCGATGAAGCCCCGCCCCTGCTCCAGGTCCACGGCGTCCTCTCCGCGCGAGCGGAGGTGTCCCGCACATCATCGCTGTGGGGGTGGTTGACAATGAGTCCTCTCCGCGCGAGCGGAGGTGTCCCGCGGATGCGCGTCGACGGGCGGGCGATGTACCTGTCCTCTCCGCGCGAGCGGAGGTGTCCCGCGGCAGATGGACTGGCTGTCCCCGAAGATCATGTCCTCTCCGCGCGAGCGGAGGTGTCCCGGTTTCCCAGTCGCTTTGCGTCATGTCCCCCTCGTCCTCTCCGCGCGAGCGGAGGTGTCCCGCTCCCCAGCCAGCGCGTCGAGGCGGGCGCCCTGTCCTCTCCGCGCGAGCGGAGGTGTCCCGCACCAGGTCGAGGAAGCGGCGCGCGGGGTGTGGTCCTCTCCGCGCGAGCGGAGGTGTCCCGCGCTGCACAGGCGTACATGACCTGATCCTGCGGTCCTCTCCGCGCGAGCGGAGGTGTCCCGTCGAGCTGGCCGCAGAGGCCGGCCAGCAGATCGTCCTCTCCGCGCGAGCGGAGGTGTCCCGTCGGCGGGCTGGTCGACCGTCGCGGTGGAGATGTCCTCTCCGCGCGAGCGGAGGTGTCCCGCCCCGCACCGGCCGGTGCGGGGCTTCTCGGTTGTCCTCTCCGCGCGAGCGGAGGTGTCCCGCATAGGTAAAAGCATAGGCGCGAGGGAATTCGGTCCTCTCCGCGCGAGCGGAGGTGTCCCGACCCGGCCGGGGAGCGGCCCCTGGATGATGGTGTCCTCTCCTCGCGAGCGGAGGTGTCCCGCGGGCCCTAGCCTCGTCCAAGAGGTGACCGGGGTCCTCTCCGCGCGAGCGGAGGTGTCCCGGCCACCAGAGCCCACCTGACCGGAAACGCGTCGGTCTTCTCCGCGCGAGCGGAGGTGTCCCGCAGCAACGGACGGGGTTCCGTCATGCACGACGGTCCCCTCCGCGCCAGCGGAGGTCCCCCGACCCCGAGGCATACGCGCGCGGTCACCGTGTCGTGCTCTGCCCGGTGACTTCCCGCCGGCGAAGCGACTTGTCGACAACGGTTTCGCTGCTCTCGTTGCTCAACGCGTCGGGCGGCGACGCGCGTCCGGGCAACTCCCGGCAGTGCTGCGCCCCTCTACGGTCGCTGGTCGCGTTCACGTTGAGTTGCCGCGCGTGGTCGGCTACGCGGTTCAGCTGAGCAGCAGGGTGGCCAGGGCGGTGTGGTAGGTGGCTTGGACGGTGGGGACGGTGTCGGTGCGGAAGCGTTCGTCGGTGGCGTGTAGGCCGGTGTAGTCGACGCCGAAGCCCGCCGTGGCGGGGATACCCAGGCCCGCGAGGTAGTTGCCGATGTTGGACGGTCCGGCGATCTTCGGCTGCGGGTGTTGGTGGTGGGCGCGGGCCGCGTCGAGCAGGGCGGACCGCAGCAGTGAGTCCGGGGGGAGGGCGTAGGGGGGCCAGCGGGTGTGGGTGTGGACGCGGGTGGGTGGGGTGTTCGGCCATGCCTGGTCGACGTGTGCGGTGCTGGTGGCGAGCAGCTCGGCGGCTGCGGTGTCGTCGAAGGCGGGGGTGGTGCGGATGTCGATGTTGAGGGTGCACAGGTCGGGGGTGACGGAGTAGCCCTGGCCGGCGTTGATGGCGGTGACGGTCAACTTGCCTGGCACCGGGAAGTCGGCGGTGGCGGTGGGGAGTTCGGCGGTGCGGAGTTCGTGGACGAGGTGGGCGGCCTTGTCGATGGCGCCGGGCGTGGTCTTGCGGCCGCCGGAGTGTGAGGCGACGCCGTGGACGTGGAGTTGGGCTCGGTGGACGCCGCGTCCGCCGATGACGAGTTTGTCGGTGCCGGGGTAGCCGATCAGGACACCGGCCACGTCGTCGGGGGCGTCCGGGCCTTCGAAGTAGCGTTTGGCGCCGCCGAAGCCGCCGGTGTGCTCGTCCAGGTCGAACAGCAGGGTGAGGGTGCCGCGCAGGCGGTCAGCGAGGGAGGCGAAGCGGGCGGCGAGGTGGCAGAAGACGGCGACCGCGACCTTGGAGTCCGAGCTTCCTCGGCCCCACAGCCAGCCGTCCTCGATCAGGCCGGAGGTGGGCGGGTGGGTCCAGGCGGCTTCGTCGCCGAAGGGCGCGGTGTCCAGGCAGGCGTTGAGAACGTAGCGCGGCCCGGGGTGTGCGCCCCGGATGTCGGCGGTGACGGCGACCGCCGCGCCGGTCGTGTCGTGCAGTACGTCGGCCGTCAGGCCGTGGGTGTCCATCCAGGCGACGAGGGCGTGGATGACGGGTTCGTAGGGGTCGATGCCTCCGCGGCTGGGGACGCGCACGAGTGTCTGGGTGAGTTCCAGGACGCTGTCGTGGTCCTTTTTGGCGCAGGCCAGAACGTGTCCGGGGTCGGTGTGCCGAGGGGCGTCCATGGCTATGCGTCCTGCCTTCGCTGGCCGGGCACGGGGAGCCTCATGGTGGAGAGCGCGGCCGTGCTTTCGACCCGGCGGGCTCCCGCGTAGCACTGGCGCGCGTGGTCGATGAGGCGGCCGGCCGCGCCGGCGCTCAGCAGGACGCCGGAGTCGAAAGCATAAGCCGACGTCAGGGAGGGGATGGGCGCGACGGCCGCCTTCTCCGAGGCGCAGAAGAAGCGCTCCGGGGCGTCTCGGTCGGCGGGCATCATCCCGATGTGCAGGGTCTTCACCCCGAGGCTTCTGTCGTTCGGGTCCCTCAGGGTGAGAAGTCGCTCAAGGTGCCCGGCGAGTTCGGGGTGCCGTGGCGGTCCGAACAGGATGCGGTAGTGAACGAGGTCGGTCCGTTCGGCGAGCACGGTCTCGATCGCTCGCAGGTAGGTGGTGTCGCGGGAACGGGAGCCGGTGACCGCGAGGTACTGCTCGGCGCCGCGCACGACCGCGGTCATCGCGCGGCGTAGTTCCCGGTGCCCGGCCAGGAGTTGGGGCTGTTCCTCGGCGGTCGTGAGCTGGAGGTCCTGGTGGGCGAAGAGGACGTCCGCCGGCTGGTTGTAGTAGTGCGACAGCAGCGTGCGGTAGCGGACGCTGGTGGTGTGGCGTCCCAACTCCCAGCCGGACAGCATGCTGGGTGTCACGCCGCTGGAGCCGCTGGACGACAGCTGGTCGAGGTCCGCGCACACCTGTTCCAGCGTGGCGGGGATGGCCAGGCGGGCCCGGCGCAGCGGGCTGCTGTGGGCTGCCGTGCGAGCGGGTACGGGCACGGTCTGCTCCCTTCACGACACGACGCTCAGGCCCCCGGCACCCGCGCCAGACTCAGCTGCCTCGTGGGCCCAGCGGCGGTCAACCGGTCGCAGATCGGCCGCCACCGGGGATGGCGCGAAACGAGGGTGTAGCCCTGGGGAGGGTGGAAGGAGCCCAGCATCTCGGACAGCTCAGCGGCGGCGAGTCCCTCGAACTCCCGCACGCGCTGGATGGGTAGCGCGAATCCCTGTTCGAGGTCCTCCAGGTACGCCAGGACCGACGCGCCGTTGCCGGGGCGGACCTGCTCGGCGATGTCCGCGATGCGCCGGGGCGTGTCCAGCACGGCGGTGTCGAGGTCGATGACGGCCGTGAGGCGGGACACCGGAGCGGTCAGGTAGACGTACCAGGTGGTGGGACGACCGGCCAGGTAGCGGCGCCGGAACTCGTGGCGCTTCTCGCCGGCCCAGATCAGCTCGTAGTACTCCGGGTTGAGTGACATCAGCACCGGCTCGGGCGGCGTCTCGGGGGCGTCGAAGAGGGTGTCCACCGGGCTCCTCGCGTGGGGACCGGCCTGCCGGCTGGTCGCACTGACAGCAGAAGACATCACCTACTGTAGTCGCCTCCTGGGCGGGAGATGGTCACCCGCGGTGGACAGCCGGTTGCCAGGTGGTGAGCAACTCCCGTGCGAAGCCGGTGAGATGGGCTGTTCCGCGCCTGAGCCGCACGCTGATGTGACCATCGGCGACCAGGTGCAGGAGGCCCAGCGGTGCGTTCCGTCCGTTCCCCCCAACTGATCGGCTTTCCCCGGGAGTCCACCCCCGGTGACCGGCGTACGCTGCTCACCCCGGTCACCGCACGCGCGCTGGCGGCGGCGGGCTTCGAGATGCTCGCCGAGCCCGGCCTCGGCGAGGGAACAGGCTGCCCCGACTCCGTACTCGCCGGCCACGGCGTACGGTTCGCGGCGGCCGAGGAGGTCTGGGCCGCCCCGCTGGTCCTGCGGTACAAGAACCCCGACCCCAGCGACCTGGCACGCCTGGCACCCGGCCAGGCGATCGCCGCGCTCTTCCACGCCGAAGGCAGCCCCGCGATGCTGGCCGCACTGACGCGTGCCAAGGTCACGGCGTACAGCTACGAGTTGCTGACCGAGAACGGCCGCTTCCCGCTGGGGACGGCCGGTGGCACGATCGCCGGAATCCAGGCCGTCCACGTCGGGGCGCGAGCGCTGCAACACCCGGCGGGCCGGGGCGTGCTGCTCGGCGGCGTCCCGGGGGCGGACCCCGCACGGGTGGTGGTGATCGGCTCCGGCAACGTCGGCTCGGCCGCCGCGCGGACGGCCGCGGCGCTCGACGCGCGCGTCACCGTCCTGACCCGTACCCCCGCCGCTGCCGCCGAGTACCGCACCCGCGCCCCGGTCGGGGTGACGGTGGAGGTCAACAGCCGCCAGCGCCGCGCCGCCTGGCTGCCGCGAGCGGACCTGGTCATCGGCGCCATCCTGATCTCCACCCACGACACCCCGCCCATGATCACCGAGACGGACCTCGCGCGCATGCCGCCGGGCGCCGTCGTCGTGGACGCCACCTGCGGCTACGGCCCCGGCTATCTGCCCACCGCCGGGCCCGTGCAGGCGCCGGGTGACCCGCCACACATCACGGGCGGAATCCTGCACGTCAAACTCGACACGCTGCCGGCCCTGGTGCCGGTCACCGCCAGTCGTGCCTACGCCGCCGCAGCGGCCCCCTACCTGGTCCGCCTGGCCCACCACGCACTGGCCGGTCGCCGGGACGAGGCCGTCGGGAGCGCGGTCATCGCCCGCGACGGGGCGCTGGTCCACGCCGTGTGCGAGCGGCACGCCGCGTTCTACCGGACGGGGGCCACGGCGTGAGAGCCACCCCCGCCCGCTCGACCGTCGCCGGCTACCGCGAGCGCGCCGCCCACGCTCGCGCCGAACCGCCCCCTCCGCCGCCGGCGCTGCTGACACGTCTCCTGTCCCAGGCCACCCACATCGCCGAACTGCCGTGCGGGACAGGACACTTCGTGGACGCCTACGCACAAGCGGGGGTGGAGCTGACTCTGGTGGACGCCTCGGCCGCCATGCTCAGGGGTGCCGTCGAACGCGCCGCCGCGGCCGGCCTGCCGACCACGGGCACCCACGTCCGCCGACGCCTGATCCAGCGACTGGGCCGGCTCCCCGGCGTGGACGCCGTGGTCATGCCGAACGCGGCGCTCAACCAACTCGCCGCGCAGTCCCCACCGGCCGAGATCCTCGCCCGCGTCCGAGCCGCCCTCGCCCCGGGCAGCCACCTCCTCCTCCAAGCCCTGTGCACGCGCCCCGGTGCCACAGACGGCTGCGCCTTCTACAACCCCGCCATGCCGGACGGGACGTGGCGCACCGACCGCCGGCTGGACCCCGAGCGGGCAGCCGGCGCCGCGTACCGACAGCGTCGCCAACACCACGACGCCTCCGGCGACGTGCTGCGGATCGACTTCGCCTATCTCAGTCCGGCCGGTGAACGGTTGCACTCCTCCAGCGTGGAGCTGCCCCTGCTGCCGGCCGCAGACCTGGCCGACGCGCTCACCGCGACCGGGCTGCGCCTCGTCGCCCACCTGCCGGGCGGTCCCAGCCGGCTCACGGAGATCCTCGCGGCCGTGCCAGGCGGGCCACGGTGACCGCGCCGCGAACCGTCCTGGACGCGGACGCCTACTGGGAACGGCACTACAACGAGGAGTTTCGCTTCGGCCATGGCACTGAACACATCCTTGCCGAACTCCGCCGCCTGCCGCCCGCCGTCTCCTGGGCAGACCTCGGAAGCGGTTCCGAGTCCCTGCTGTGGGCGACCGCCCTGCGGGCCCGCGAACTCACCGCCGTGGACATCGACCCCCGGCGCCTGGCCATCCTCGCCGAGTTCGCCGCCGCGGCGCGTCCTCGCCCGGCCCACCGCACCGCGCTGGCCCTCTCCCGGCGCACCGAGCAGGGGGCGTTCGCCGCCCGGTGCCGCTGGCTGACGGCCACCGTCACGGCGGACTGCCTCACCGGTCGGCCCCTCTCCCACCCGGCGCTCGGCCAACGCTTCGACCTGCTCACCCAGTTCGGACTCCTCGGGCTGACCCGTGGGCCCGAACACCTCGTGCGCTGCTTCACCGCCGCACATCAACTCCTGGCCCCCGGTGGCTGGGCGGCCGGCGCCAACTGGGAAGCCGCCGACCTCACCGGTCGGGTACGGCTCAGCGACACGCTCCTCTCGTACGCCGCCGCGCGCTGCGGCCTGACCCTCACCACGGTTCGGCGCGTCCCCAGCGCGGACCGCCAGTTCCCAGCCGTATGGCTCTACACCGGAAGAAGAACCCACCCATGACGATGACCACGACCCCCGAACCGTCCCCGGACCTGATCCTCGCCCCGGTCGGCATCGCACACCTCACCCGCTCCAACGCCGACCTCATCCGCCCCGCCGTCCATGGAGCGGCCCGCCTCCGCGTCACCACCGCCGCCCAGCTGAACGGAACCCCGCACATCGGCACCGTCACCACCGTGCTGACCGTCTTCGCCCTGGCCGCCCACGCCGCCGAAACCCTCGACCTGCCCGCACACGTCGTCTTCGACGCCCTCGACAACGCCCCCGCCGAGCGCCTCACCATCAACGGACACCCCTACACCCGCACGGTCGCCGACCTCGTCGACACCGGCCGGCTCGACCACGACGAACCCGTCGCTGGCTTCCGCCGTCTGCTGGAGTTCGCGGCAACCGCCAGCGGTGTGCCGTACGAAATCCGGCCCTACCGCGACTACCAGGCGCTGGCCCCGGTGCGGGAGTGCCTGCACCACATCGCCTCCCGCCCCGAGGACTTCACGCCGCTGGTGGCCCCCGCCGACGGCCGTCTCCGCATCCGACCGCGCTGCCCACGGTGCCGGCTGATGGACAAGACCGCGCGGGGACTGCGCGTCGAAGCCGACACGGACGCCGTGCACCTGCACTCCGCCTGCCCCCGCCACGGCCCCTACCGGGAGACCATCGAGATCGCCGGAACCGGAGGCTGGTACGACGCGAACACCCCGGTGCGTTCCCTGCAGAAGGGCTATCTCCTCGCCGCCGAACGCGACACCCACCAGGCGTGTTCGGTATCCATCGACGGAGCCGACTGGGGTGGCGCCTGGTACGCCCACGTCCTCGCCCCGGCGCTCGCCCTCCTCGGCATCCCCGCCGCACGCTGGCCGGTCAGCGTCTTCGCGCCGATGATCCTGGACCGGACCGGCGGCAAACTGTCCAAGACCCTCTACGTCCGGTACGGGGCGCGGTACGCCGACCTGCCCCCGGCGCTGCTCGACCTCGCCGCCCTGCTTGACGACCACGGCGAGGACGCCTTGGCCGCCCTGTGGGCCGAGGTCCGGCAGTGGGCGGCCGACCCGAGCCGACTCCACCGCTCCTACACCGCCGACTACCTCGCCGCCCTGCTTCCCTCCGCCCCGCGCACCACCACGGCCGTGGGATGAGCCGGCTGGTCCGCGTCGCCTACGAGCTTCCGGCCCGCGCCGATCCCCACCCCGACCCTCCGGCTCTGCTCCCAGTCCTCCCCGAAGCGTCCGCGCCGCTCGTCAGGGACGGTTGACGTCCCGTTCGACGGGGGACGTCGTGGGCTCGGTCCTGGTCCCGCCCGTACTCCTTGCTCTTCCTTCTGTGCGCCCGCAGCCGTGGCCGAGGACCGGACCACTTCAGACGCCAGGGGTCGGGGCGGCCGGGCGCTGACTGCGGCTGGATGGGGACCGGACGTAGGCGGTGTTGAGGAGGCGGTCGAGGTCTTGGCGGGTGGGTTTGTCGCGGTACTGCGGCTCGCGGGTGGCGGGTGTCTGCCGTGGCGGGGGTGTGGTGATGCCGTCGATCTGGGGTGGTGTGTCCGGGCGCGGTTGGGCTGGCAGGAGTCGGCGGACGAGGGCTTCGAGACGGGCGCGGGGGGTGTCGGTGCCGAGGGCTTGGGCGCAGCGTTCGACTTGGGTGGCGGCTGCGGCCTGGTGGGGCAGGGTGGCCGTGTAGGTGGTGAAGAGCCGGTCGAGTTGGCGGGCGGTGGCCGGGTACCAGCTCAGGTGGCGGGGCGTGTCGACGGGGCGGTGTTCCGGGCAGTTGCTGACCAGGCGGTGGCTGACCCGTTCCAGTAGCCACGGGCCGTTGCTGGCGAGGTAGTGGGCGGTGAGCAGCGGGCGTTGGAGGTCGCGCAGCAGGGGGCCCAGCGCACCGGCGTCGGCCAGGATGGCGGCGGCCGGTCGGGGTTGCGGGCGCGGGCTGGTGAGCTGCCACTGGGGTCCGTAGAGGAGTTGGCCGATGCGTACGGTCAGGGCGTGGGTGGTTCGGGTCGCCGGGTGGGGTTCCGTTCGGGGCATGGGGGTGGCGCGGCCGGCGCGGACGTCGACCGCGCGGTAGCGGGGGAGGCGCGGGGTTTCTCTGGGGTCCGCCACGTCGACGATCCTGGTGAACACCCGGGCGGTGGCCTGCCAGCCCCGGGCCGCGTCCTTCAACCGCTCTGCCGACGCTCGCAGTTGGTCGCCAATAGAGTCGCCGGGGGTGGCGTCGGCCAGGTGCCGCAGCAGGCGGCCGGCGAGGAGGTTGGTCAACGCGAGGTGGGTCGCGGTCTGTTGGTGGTCGGTACCGCTGATGGGTGGGCCGGTGTCCCGGGTGGCCTGGAAGACGGCGCGCACCAGGCGGTCGCAGTCTCGGTTGAGGCGGTCCAGCGTGGCGGCCGGCTCGGGGCCTTGCGGGAACTCGACGGACAGGGTGGGGGCGAGGGGGAGTTCCCCGTACTCGGTGATGTGCTGGTGGTTGGCCCGCCGGCCGTGGACGACCGCCTCGTGCAGCGCGTGCCGGGCGTCGCGGAGCGCGCCGGCCATCCCGGGGTGATCGTCACACCGTTCGGCGAGGTGGTGGGCGAGGTGTCCGGTCTCCCAGGCGAGGTCCGTGATCCGGGTGAGGACGTAGCGCTGCGCGCCGGCCTGGGCCTGGAGGTAGAAGTACGGCGTGAGGGGGTCGCCGTCCGGGCCGCGGTGGCTGGCCAGCACCTCCTCCGCGAGGCGGAGTTGAGTCCGGGCCTCGTCGAGGCGCTCACCGGGTACGCCGGCGGGCCCGCTGTGGGCGGGGGCGTGGCGGAGCGCCTGGTCGAGATGGTGCTCGGCGGCGGTGAGGAGCGGGCGCAGGTCGACGAGCGCGCGCCCCATCGCGGTGGCGTGCTGGGGCACCCGCAGGGAGGTGCGGGCGAACCGGTCGGCGGAGGTGAGCAGCGTGGTGGTGAACTCGCGCAGTTGGTAGAGCAGCGTGCGGCTCTGCCCGGGGCGCGGGATGTCGGGCAGCGCCCGGCGCGCGGTGCGGAGCGCGTCGACGGACGCGTCGAAGGAGCCGCCCAGGGTGGTGGTGTCCACGAGCTACTCCGCGGGGAGGGCATGCAGCGACTGCGCGGCCTGCTGGGCCAGGGCGGCGGTCTGGCGGAGCGACTCCGCGGGGAGTTCGGGTGAGTCGGTGAGCGAGGTCAGTGCGGCCCGCACACCGTCGAGGAGTTCCGCGCAGCGGTTGGCCGTCGCCGGTGAGGCGGCGGGCGGTGTGACGGGGTCGCCGTCGCGTGGCAGCGGCAGCAGGGATCTGCCTTCGGCGCAGAGCTGGGTGGTGACCAGTGCCTGGAGTTCGTCGAAGCCGTCCTGCCAGGCGACCGCGTGGGCCAGTTCGAGTCCGACGTCGAAGGCCTGCCAGCAGGCGGTCAGTACCACCTCAGGGCGGGGGTCGGCCAGGGCACGGGACAGGTCGTCGAGTGAGGTGGGCGTGGGCATGAGCGGTTCCTTGGCTCTGGCGGTGCCGGGGGTCAGGGGGTCGGGGTGTCGGGACGGGGGACGGGTCGGTGGGGTGGGCGGTCGTCGGGGGTGCGGGGCGCGTAGGCGTTGTCGAGGTGTGCGTCGAGGTCGGCGAGGGTGCTGCGGGCCTGCCGGCGGCGGAGTTCGGCGGCGTGTTGGGCGTCGAGGTGGGCCTGGAGCAGCTCGGGGGCTAGCTCCGCCAACTGCCGTCGTGCGGTGTCCCGTTCGGCGGTGGCCTCGGCCGCCCGGTGTTGGGCCTGCTGGGCGCGTCGGGCGAGTTCCTCGTGGTGGTCGGGCGGGGCGTGGGTGGCGCGGTTGGTGGCGTCCCGGGCTTCCTGAGCCGCCCGGGTGGCTTCCCGCTCGGCGGTGAAAAGTTGGTCTGCGGTGTCCTGGGCTGCGGCGAGGTGGGTCTGGGCGGCTTGGCCGCGTGCCGCGATCAGTTCCGGGTTGGTGCCGGCGGGAGTCGGTGTGGTGGCCAGGCGCCAGCGGGCGATGGCGTGGGAGGCGGCCCGGTGGTCGGTCGCCTGGGCGGGGTCGGCGGGCGGTTCGCCGAGGGCGTTGGTCTCCGCCCCGTGGCCCCACAGGGTGCGGTAGGTGGCGATTTCGTGGGCGGCCTGGTCCCACAGCGGGCGGAGTGGGTGGCCGGGGGCGGGGCGTGGGCCGAGCACGCGCAGCCACGTGGGCGGCTGGGCGGCGAGGCGGGCGGCGACCAGTGGCGCGGGCTCGTCGTCGCGCTGTGCCGCGCGCCAGAGTCCGCGCAGGTGGCTCTGTTCCTCGCCGGGGGCGGGCCCGGTGGGGTCGGTGCCGTGGTGTTCGGCGAGGTCGCGGTAGGCGGCGGCCGCGGCCAGCCGGTCGCGCCAGGCCAACTGGTCGGCGATCTCCAGCGGCTCGGGGCCATAGGCGGCGGCCCAGCCCTCGCCGCGTTCGGCCTGTGCGCGGGCTTCCTCGGCCAGGTGGCCCGCGTGTGCGGTCAGCTGGCGGGCCAGCGCGTGGGCGAAGTCGCGCAGCTGGTCGCCGGGTGCGGGTGCTGGTGCGGGTTCGGGGTCGGGCAGGCGGAGACCGAGCGCGGCCGGCAGGTTGTCGGCACGGGCGACCGGCGGGTCGAGGTAGCTGGGCGCGGTGGCCGGGCGGGGGGCGTCCGCCGCGCGGCGGTAGGCGTCGGGGGTGCCTCCTTCGGCGGGGTCCAGGGCACGTCGGTTGCGGGCGTGCACGATGGCCGCCACGTCCCGGACCGGGCCGCCCTTCGTCGTGTGGAAGTCCCGTTCGTAGTAGGTGTGGTGGAGCAGCCGGTCGGTGTCGAAGCCCTCGTCGGCGAGGTGTCCCAGCTGGGCGCGGAGCGCGGGCCAGGCGGGTGCGGCGGACAGCTGGCGGGCGGCGCTGGCGCCGAGCAGCTGGGCCAGCGCCGCCACGGTCTCCGCCTCGGCGATGTCGGTGAGGACCTGCCGCAGCCGTGGTTCGTGGGTGCGCAGCGCCTCGCTCTCCGCCAGCGCGGCCCGCTGCTGGGCGGTGGCCGACCGCTGGGTGCCGTCCCGGGCGACGATCGACGCCCACAACTGCCGTCCGGTGACCTCGTCGTCGGGCTCGCCGGTCTCGGGGTCGGCGGCCTCCCGGCACACCAGGTAGCCGTGGTTCTCCAGCGCGCCCCGGGTGAGGGCGGGGTAGGCGCCGTTGCGGTCCATGCCGGCGGCGAGGAGGGCGTGGCCGGTGTGGACGGTGACGCCCTGGGCGCGGCTGTGGGTCAGCGCGTAGCCGAGTTCGGCGGAGGCGGCGCAGTAGGCGCGGGGGAGGGTCAGCCGGCCCCGGGTGCGGCCGTGGCGGACCCGCAGGTCGCCGTCCTCGGTGACGGCCAGCACGGTCCAGACGTCGCCGTTGCGCACGTACTGCCGGTGGCGGTTCTCGCAGGTCAGCCGGCGGTCGTTGGTGCGGGTGACGACTTGGTCGCCGGCGCCGGCCAGGCTGTCGTCGGCCAGCCGCACGGTCCGCTCGTCGGCGACCTCGCCGGCGGCGATCCGTTCGGCGCGCACCGCCTGGGACAGGCGGGCGGCCAGCGCGTTGGTCGGGGCGATCAGGACGCTGGTCAGCCCCTCCGCCGTGTCCCGCCGCCAGGCGGCCCTGGCCTTCTCCAACATCCGGTCCAGCGTGCCCTCGTGGAGCCGGCCGCGTTCGGCGTAGGCGCGCCACGCGGCGTCGGCGTCGCCGTCCGAGACGGCCTGGGCGGCCTCAATCTCCCAGGTGCGGGGGCTGCCGTCGGCGTCGCGGAAGCGGCGGATCTCCGTCAGCCGCAGACAGCCGGCGTCGCTGGCGATCACGTCCAGCGCGCCGCCCGGCCCGGGCGCGCCGAGCTGGCGCGGGTCGCCGATCGGCAGCAGCCGGCCGCCGGCCGCCTCGACCTGCGCCAGCAGCGCGTGCAGCGTGCCGGTGTCGGCCTGCCCGGCCTCGTCCACGATGACGATCGCGCCGGCCGGCACCGACCAGGCGCGGCTGCCCGGCGCGTAGGTCTCGGACATCACCCGCCACCGCGCCAGGTTCTCCGTCCGGATGCCGGCCCGCTCGGCGAGCGCGTCGGCCTGCAACTGGCCGGTCGCCAGCCCGAGCACCGGGATGCCGTGCGCCTCGGCGACCTCCCGCACCAGCGCCATGATCGTCGTCTTCCCGGTCCCGGCCCGACCGACGACCGCGGTATCCGCCGACAGCAGGACGGCGCACCTCCGCTCGCGCGCAGAGGACGGGCTGAGGGTGGGGTCGTCGGCGGTGAGGTCGGGCGCACCTCCGCTCGCGCGGAGAGGACCAGCGACGGCATGGTGTCACCCGGCCGCAGCTCGGCGCACCTCCGCTCGCGCGGAGAGGACAGGAGCCGGCGCTGCTCGTCCACCTCCTGGTGCGGCGCACCTCCGCTCGCGCGGAGAGGACCCACCGTCCGGTTCAGGGGCGGTTGGCGATGGCGGCGCACCTCCGCTCGCGCGGAGAGGACGCGATGACCAGGCCCCGCGTGGGTACCCCCATCGGCGCACCTCCGCTCGCGCGGAGAGGACCGGTCGTTGTGCCGGGCCTGCTCGATCCCGTTCGGCGCACCTCCGCTCGCGCGGAGAGGACCTTCACCGCAAATTCTCCAACGAACGGCTCACCGGCGCACCTCCGCTCGCGCGGAGAGGACTGATCCCAGCCGCTGGAGTCGATCGGCTGCCCCGGCGCACCTCCGCTCGCGCGGAGAGGACATCCACGACAGCGTGAAGTTCCAGACCAACGACGGCGCACCTCCGCTCGCGCGGAGAGGACACGGCCCGCTGGAGGTGGCGGCGCAGACGGAGCGGCGCACCTCCGCTCGCGCGGAGAGGACGCCACCGTGGCCTACGTCCGGACCGAGGGCTACGGCGCACCTCCGCTCGCGCGGAGAGGACGCTGGTGAGCCACCATCAGGAGGCGCCGCACGCGGCGCACCTCCGCTCGCGCGGAGAGGACTCCCGCCACACCCGCCGCGCCTATGCCCGCGCCGGCGCACCTCCGCTCGCGCGGAGAGGACGCAGCCAGCTCGATGTCGATCGGGTAGACGCCCGGCGCACCTCCGCTCGCGCGGAGAGGACGGCGCGTGGAGATGGTCTACTACCTCGATCAACGGCGCACCTCCGCTCGCGCGGAGAGGACGCGTGGCGCCAAATCGTCCCCCCGCACCGTGGCGGCGCACCTCCGCTCGCGCGGAGAGGACCGCGGCGACGAGCGGCCGGGACGCCTCCGGGACGGCGCACCTCCGCTCGCGCGGAGAGGACGGTGGTGGCCGCGGCGGCCGCTACCCGTTCGTCGGCGCACCTCCGCTCGCGCGGAGAGGACTCATCACCACCGACAGCTGACCTGCGGGCCCGCGGCGCACCTCCGCTCGCGCGGAGAGGACCGGCCTGACGAACGGGTAGACGAACATGACGACGGCGCACCTCCGCTCGCGCGGAGAGGACACTTCCTGACCTGCGGCGTTAGAGGCGGTTTGCCATTTCTTTACCGTCGCCGCCACCGCGTCCGAGGCCGGTCTCAGTTCCCATGCCGGGAAGTCTAAGCGCGCGACCGTGGGTTGGTTCCGAGCGGCGTGGGCCGGGTCCGAACAGGGCGCCTACCGCCGCTCGTTGGGGCCGCTCGTGCGGCCTATAGGGCAACACTTGTGCGGTAGGGGTGTTTTCCGGTCGGTACAGGGTCTTCCTGTGTTTGCCGCGGACTTGTCTCAAAAGTGGCGCGGGTCAGCATCGCTCAACGCCCTGGCCGACGGTGGCGGTCGGGCTTCGCGCGAGGCCAGGGCAAGTCGAGGCGCGCACCCGGTGATTTCGGTCGCTGATGGTGATCTTTCCCCATCTGGCCGGTTGTTGGCCCCCACTGCGGCTGTGGACGCGGCTGGAAGCTCTGTCGGGCGGCTTCGTTGTCAGTGGCCGTTGCTATCGATATCCCTGTGACTGACGAACGACTCACAGTGTCGACGTGCGCGACGCTGGACCCTCGGTTGTGGGGCAAGGAGCGGGGCCTGGACAGGCCTTACCCGGTGGTGTGTCACCTGCTGGACACCGGCGCGGTCTACCGCGGGCTGTGGGACGACGTGCTGGGCGGCGCGACGCGGGCACGCATCGCCGCAGCTCTTGGCCTCACACTTGGCGAGGCACGGGACGTGACCGCGTTCTGGGCCGCCATGCACGATCTGGGGAAAATCTCGCCGCCCTTTCAGGCCCAGGTCCCGGCCGCGTTCGCGCGGCTCCGCGGCGAGCCCGCGTACCAGTTCTCGTCCGGCGCGGATCGGCAGCGGGACTTCCGCCACGAGATGGCCACCCACTGGGCGCTGGTCAACCTGCTGGCAGAGCTCGGCTACCCCATGGACTACGGGAGGCGGCGCCGCCAGTCGGTCGCTCATCAGGTCGCGCAGCTGCTCGGTGGGCACCACGGGCGATTCAGCGGCGTGCTCAGCAAGACGGAGCTGCTGAAGGCGGGAGAGGTCCAACCGGCCCTCGGCGAGCACGGGTGGCACGATCAGCGACGGGTGCACCTGCACGAGGTGCGGCGGATCCTCGGGGCCGACGCGGTGCCCACAAGCGGCCTCCCGGCGGAGTCGGCGGTCGTCGTGGCCGGGCTCGTGGTGGTGGCGGACTGGCTGGCGAGCCAGACGTCCAGCGTGCGGAAACTGTTGCCGCCGGTGGACTGGACGGGCAGCCCGGGGCAGTTGGACGCGCACTTCAACCGGTCTTCCAACCTGGCGAAGGAAGCGGTGCGCAACAGCCGCCTGGGGCGGGCCCGATTCGACGATCGAAGTTTCGGCGCGATCTTCCCCTACGCCCCGAACCCGCTCCAGCGGGACATCGTCGAGACCCTTCCCGGGCTGGTGGCGGAACGTGGGCCCGGGCTCGTCCTGGTGACCGCTCCCACGGGGGACGGGAAGACCGAGGCCGCGCTGTTCGCCGCCTCGGTCCTGGGGCGCGCGGCGGACGCCCGTGGGCTGTACTTCGCCCTTCCCACGATGGCGACCGCCGACGGCATGTTCCCGCGCGTAAGGAAGTACGCCAAGGCGGCACTGTCGGGTGAGCGTGCTCTCACCCTCCTCCATTCCATGGCCTGGCTGAGCCCGGTCTACGCCGACGCGCCCGACGAACCCCACGGGGGCCTCGACCTCGTCCCCGAGCTGGACGAGGTCAGCGCACCGCCGGGCACCGTCGTCGAAGCCGACGGGTGGCTGCGCGGACCGAAGCGGCCGATCCTCGCTTCGCTCGGTGTCGGGACGATCGACCAGGCTCTGACCGCGATGTTGCCGGTCAACCACAACGCGCTGCGTCTCTTCGGGCTGTCGGAGAAGGTCTTCGTCGTGGACGAGGCGCACGCCTACGGCCCGTGGATGCAGCAGCATCTGGTCCGGCTGCTCGAATGGCTTGGCGCGATGAAGGCGCCGGTGGTCCTTCTCTCGGCGACCCTCACCGGACAGGCCGCCGGTGCGCTGGTGGATGCCTATCGGCGGGGCGCGGGTTTCGAGGACCAGCTGGAGTTCGAACCCCGCTACCCGGGCTGGCTGTTCGCGGACGTCCGGACCGGGCAGGTCACGGCGCCACGAGCGACCGGGACGCTGCGCCAGAGGACGCTCGAAGTCGATCTCCGGATGGTCTCCTGGGATGTTGACCAGGGGCCCGAGCCGCCCACCAACCAGCGCGGCCGGCGTGCCGCTCTTCGGGAGGTGCTCAGCCCCGTTGCCGCCCAGGGAGGCACCGCGCTGGTGTGCTGTACCACGGTCGCCGAGGCGCAACAGACTTACCGGGACCTGTGCCGAGCGTTCCCCGGCCTCGCGGAGCGGGACGGCGGGATCCGCCTGCTCCACTCCCGCTTCCCGGCGCGGGAGCGGCAGCGGATCAGTGAGGAATGCGAAGCGGCCTACGGGAAGCCGCAGTCGCGCGAAGTGGTTGCTGGGCAGGCGCCTGTCGAACCCGGCGTCCGGCCTCCCTCGATCCTGGTGGCCACCCAGGTGGTCGAACAGTCGCTTGACCTGGACTTTGATCTGGTCGTCAGCGATCTCGCCCCGCTGGCCCAACTACTACAACGAGCGGGGCGGGGTTGCCGCAACACACGCGGCAGGTCAGGCCGGCCGGCCTGGCTCAGTGACGAGGAACGACCGCGCCTGGTGGTCTTGGCGCCCGCCGCGAGCACCGACGCCAAGGGGCTGCCCGGTTCCATGGCCGCCGTGTACGACCCGAGCCTGTTGGTGCGCACGGTCACGCTGCTCGGTGGGCTTCCGAGCGGCGAGATCGCGATCCCCAACGATGTCCAGCACCTCATCGACGAGGTCTATGCCGAGGACTTCGCGCACGGTCTGCACGAGGCGGCGCGGCGTGAGCTGAAGGGGATGGATCTCGACCGGAAGGCCCGCGAGATGGTCGAGAGGAGCACGGCCGCGACGGTCGGCGTGGTGGCGCCGGCTGGCGTCAACGGTGACCTCAGCAGGCTGAGCGAGCGGGACATCGGGGTGACGGAGGACCTGTTGACCACCCGGCTCGGCGCGGACACCGGCCGAGTGCTCTGCCTCTACGAGCAGTCGCCGGGCCACTTCACCCTCGACAGGGACGGGAAGGTCCCGCTGCTGCGGGACTGGGAGTCGAAGCCGTCGCGAGCGTCGGTCAGGCAGCTCATGCAGTTCGTCACGCCGGTGCCCGGAAAGTGGGCGCGCGATGCCGAGGGCTTGCGGGACCGTCCGGAGAGCTGGGAGAAGCAGCCCCTGCTGCGCCAGTTGGTGCTTCTTCCGATGGCACCGGAGGGCGACGAGGGCACCTGGCACTGCCGGACGGGTGGCGATGCTCTCGCCAGCTCTTCTGTGGGACTGGAGCGCAGCAGGTGACACCGCTTCGCCCACCCGGTGCAGCTGGTCGTCCGGCGTCGATGTTCCGGACCCGTGCCTCTCTGAACAAGGAGAACCATGTCCTCGGGTAGCTACAGTCTGCTGAACGAACCGTGGATTCCCGTCCGTTGGCCGTCGGGCCCGGTAGGCACCCCAACGCGCGACCGCCCTGAACGCCTCGGGCTCGTCGAACTGCTGGGCAGATCCGACGAGATCGCCGGGTTGGCCGTGGTGGATCCGCCGGCGCACGCGGCGCTGTTGCGGGTGCTGTACGCCCTGACCGTCCGCGTCACGGGGCTCGACAGAGTCGGCAGGACCGAGGACGCCTGGACCGAGAGGCGAGGGGAGGTCTGGGACGCGGGTCGGTTGCCGGCCGACGGTATCGAGGAGTACGCCGCGCGTTACGCCCACCGCTTCTTCGTGTTCGACACGGTCGGTGCTCGCCCGTGGATGCAGGACCCGCGGTTGGAGAAGCAGTGTGACCCGGCCAAGACCGCCGGGGTCAACAAGCTCATCGTGACCCGCCCGGCGGGCAACAACCACGCCTGGTTCCGGCACGGTTCGGACGCGACCCCGGACCTGCCGACCGTCTCGGAGGCGGTGCTCAACCTGCTGGTCTGGCACTACTGGGGCCCGTCCGGACGGTGCTCCGCCCGAGAGGTCGATGGCGAGAAGACCGCCAGCGCAACGGCCGGACCGCTGCGAACCGCCCTCTCCTATCACCCCGTTGGGAAGACGCTGTTCGAGACGTTGCTGGCCGGGCTGGCGCCTCCGGAGCCGGCTGATCGGCTCGACGAGGACTACTGCCCGTGGGAGTTGGATGAGCTGCCTGATCCCGGTCTGCCGCCGAACGAGCCGGTGGGGCCGTGCTCACGGTTGACCGGCCGCTCCCAGCACGCGCTTCTGCTGGTGCCCGACGGTGACTCGCTCGACGCGAGCGGCGCGCCGACGCTGGTGCGGGACGCGTACATCACCTGGGGCCATCGGGCCGGGCGCATGGCCAGGGATGACGACTTCCTGATCTGGCAGATCAGCCAGCAGGGGAACCGCTATCCCCGGCCGGCCGACTCCCGGCGGGCGCTCTGGCGTGACCTGGACGCCCTCCTGCTCAAGGATCCGCTCGGTTCCGCGCAGGCCAGACGCCCCAAGGTGTTCCGCTGGGCGGCGGAGCTGTCCGAGGACCTCGGTGTGCGCGCGCTGGGTTTCGAGCAGGACGGCCAGGCCAAGGACACCCAGTTCGTGGACGGTTCCACGCCTCCGGTGCTCGGGTTCGTGGAGGAGAAGGCGCCACGAACCACCAACCCGATCGCCCGGTTGCGCGTGCTGGGAGAGACGTACGGCTTCCGCCTCGACCGTGCCCTGACGCGGGCCTGGCGCGGCTATATGGGCGACCCGAAGAGCGATGCCAGTGCCTGGACGACGCCCGCTGCCGCGCGGTACTGGCCCGCGGCGGAGGACCAGTTCTGGGCGGTCTTCCGGGAGTTGCGCCGCGAGCCCAACAAGCCGGATGTGGGGTTCGACCACGAGGCCGCCCGCCGAGCGTTTCTCCGGCTCGCGGAGGACGCCTACGACGAGGTGACGCGCGGCGTCACGGGAAGCCAGCGAGGCGCCAAGGCGGTCTTCGAAGCCCGCGTCGGCCTGCGGCGGCCGCCCAAGAGCCGCCAGACGCAGGGCTGACCGGTGCGCGGAAAAGTCGACCGGGAGCGCATGAGAGCCCGCAGAAACTCAGAAGGGAAGACACAGCCTTGACCACCACCGAGTCGCCGCAGCTCGATTACGCGGCGAAACGGCGCCAGACGCACGTCGAGTACGTCACCTGGATCGACCGGACCTGCTCCGAGAATCCAGGTGCCCGCGTAGCACTCCGAGCCGGGCTCCGGCAGAACATCAACGCCCGCAGCACCTTCGCCATGAACCGCTACATCGCCAGATGGCTGCCGCGGAACGCCCCCGACGCCACCCAGCGCGCCTACTTCACCGTCGCCGCGCTGATCGCCTCCCGTCCTCGTGCCGTGGAGGAGGACGAGGAGGAGGTGCCGGCCGCTGAGAGCGCGCAGAACACCCAGAACACCCGGGACACCGAGAACGAAGCGCGACCCGAAAGCGCGGAGGCCGCCGCAAGCGCCGGGAACGGCGAAGGCCCGGACGTCAAGAAGGCCGCGGAGCCGGAGCGATGGGGGCCCAGCCTGGGCGTGGCCTTCGCCGAAGCCGTGGCCGAAGCGCCCGGTAGGGACCGGGAGATGCGGGAGAGCACGGCGGAGAGCCGGTTGAACATGCTCACCCGACAGAGCGCCAGCGGCATTCACCGAAGCCTCCCCGCCTCGGTGCTCTACCTCCGCCAACTCGACGTCCCGGTGGACTGGGCGCAACTCCTGGCTGACCTCATCGACTGGCCGGAGCAATCCGGCCGTATCGCTCGGCGCTGGCTCCAGGACTACTACCGCCGACGTCACTACGACGAGAACAAGCCCAGCGGAGACGACGGAAATAGCGACGCCCCGGAGTAGCCCCGCCCGAGCCGGCTCTACAGGCCCGCGGCCTCCGCGCCGCAGCACCCAGATCCACCCACCGCACCGCACCAAACAACCAGCACCATGGAGAAGACCGTGTCCTCAACCGATCGTCCCGCCCGCTTCATCGACGTCCACGTGCTTCAGTCCGTGCCGTTCGCCAATCTCAACCGGGACGACACCGACTCCGTGAAGACCGTCCAGTACGGGAACGCGCAGCGCACCAGGGTGAGCAGCCAGTCCTGGAAGCGCGCGGCGCGCGAGAAGTTCCAGGAGGAGATCGGCGAGCGGGCCCTCCGCACCCGCAGGATCGGCGAGCGCGTCACCCGGGAGCTGCTGGAGGAGCGCGGCTGGCCGGAGCCGCTGGCCCAGCGCGCCGGCGCGCACGTGGCGGCCGGCAGCAGCATCAAGTTCGAGCTGGCCAAGGACAAGCCGAAGGAGAAGGACGCAGCCGACGGCGGCGCGGCGAAGAAGGACACCAAGGCGGTCGTCCCCAACAAGGTGTTGACCAACGCGCTGGTGTACGTCCCGGAGACGGCCGTGCGGGAGCTCGCCGACATCGCGGAGCAGCACCGGGAGAAGTTGGAGTCCGCCAAGGACATCAAGAAGTCCTCCGACAAGAGCGTGCTGCCGCAGGCGACCATCGACGGCGTTCTCCGGGCACGCAACGGCGTGATCAACCTCTTCGGCCGGATGCTCGCCGAGGTCGACGACGCGGGGGTGGACGGCGCCGTCCAGGTCGCGCACGCCATGACCACCCACGAGACCGACGTCGAGTTCGACTACTTCTCGGCCGTCGACGACGTCAACCAGCAGTGGGACGACGCCACCGGCAGTGGCCACATGGGGCACGGCCAGTACAGCGCCGGCACCTTCTACCGCTTCGCCACCATCGACCTGGAGGAGTTGGCGGGCAACATCGGGAACGACGCCGCGAGCGTGCGGGAGCTGACCGGCGCCTTCCTCGCGACGTTCGTGGAGTCGCTGCCCGGTGCGAAGAAGAACTCCACCGCCCCGTACACCGCCCCCGGCCTCATCCATCTCGCCGTCCGCGCGGACCGCCCGCTCTCCTTCGCCGCCGCCTTCGAGAAGCCCGTCAGGTCAACTCGTGGCGAGGGGTTCGAGGCCCCCTCGGTCGCGCGACTGACGGAGTACGCCGAGCAGGCGAACAAGATGCTGGGCAGCCACCGGCTGCTGGCCTCCGGCTGGGTGAGCATCGGCCACGACGACGCGAAGAACCTGGGCGTTCGGTACGACGGGATCACCGACCTGGTCAAGGCGACGCTGCGCAGCGCCCTCGGCGAGAAGACCGGTGAGGTCTCCGCGTGACCAGGCCAGACGTGAGGGCCAGGCCGGGTCTGCTGCTGCGGTTGGCGGGCCCGCTGCAGTCCTGGGGCGAGAAGAGCCACTTCACGGACCGGGACACGGCACGGTTCCCCACCCGCTCGGGCGTCATCGGGATGCTCGCCGCGGCACTCGGCCGCGAGCGTGGCGAGCCGTTGGACGATCTGACCGGCCTCTCGCTGACCGTGCGCGAGGACCGGCCGGGCGTCCTGATGACCGACCTGCACACGGTGGGCGGCGGCCTGCCGAACCGCGACACCGTCACCACGGCGGAAGGCAAGAAGCGCAGCGGCACGACCGCCACGCTGCTCAGCCGGCGCACCTACCTCGCGGACGCGGCGTTCACCGTGGCGCTGACCAGCACCGCCGGTGGGCCGGACGCGGAGGCGATGAACGAGTTCGCCGAGGCGCTGTGCGCACCCCGTTGGCCGTTCTACCTCGGGCGTCGATCCTGCCCGCCCGAGGGGCCCGTGCTGCTGGCGTGCAGCGACCGTCCGCTGGAGGACCTGGTGGAGCTGCCGGTTGCCGGTGAACGCCGCGAGGGGGCGGGGCCGTCGCATCTCGTCTTCCTCTCCGACGAGCCGTTGGACTCGCTGCCCGTGCCCGACGCGTGGCGGTCCTCGCCCGCCGCCGAGGCCGCGCGGCCGACCAGCACGATCAACGACGACCCCCGTTCCTTCCACCCGAAGCGGCGGACCTACCGGGCCCGCCCGCTCTTCCGCCGCACCGTCGCCGTTCCCGAGGAGCGGTTCGCCGGGCTGGGCGCCGACTACCTCGCCAAGCTTGAGGAACACCTGGCGGCACGCACGGCACGATCCGAGAGGGGAGCCTCGTGACCGTCTGGCTCAGCCGCCTCACGCTCAACCCGCACTCCCGCGCGGTCCGTGGTGACCTGGCGAGCAGCGGAGCGGCGATCAAGCTGCACCGGCGCGTGATGTCGCTCTTCCCGGAGATCGACGGCGACGACGCCCGCGCCCGGTTCGGCGTGCTGTTCCGCGTCGAGGACACGCCGCAGGGGTACGCCGTCCTGATCCAGAGCACCCACGAACCCGACACCGCTCGGCTCCCCGAGAGCTACGGCGCCTTGCGGAGCCGGCCTCTCGACCCGCTGCTCGACGCGCTCAAGCCGGGCCGGCGAATCCGCTACCGCTGCGTCGCCAACGCCGTACGCCGCCCCGGCGCGACCACCCGCGAGCTGTACCAGCTGAAGGCGGTCGTCGCCCTGAGCGGCCGGAACGCCGACGAGTGGTGGCAACGGAAGGCGACCGCCGCCGGCTTGGAGGTGGAGAGCGTGCTCTCCCAACCGGTGGACACGGTGCGTGGCCCACGCGGCACCTCGGGCGAGGCGGCGACGCAGCACATGCGCCACGCCCGCACCCAGTTCGACGGAACCGCGGTCGTCACGGACGCGGACGAACTGCGGGAACAGATCATCGCCGGAATCGGACGCGCCAAGTCCTACGGCTGCGGCCTGTTGACCGTCGCCCCGGCCGGGGGCGCCGCGTGACCATCTCCCCGGAACGCGCACCGCGGCAGACCCCCGGCCAGGCCCGGCGCCGACTGGCCGCGCCCACCGTCGCGATGCTGCCACGCGTCGCGGACTCCCTCTCGTTCCTCTACCTCGACGTCGTGCGGGTGCACCAGGACGACACCGGAGTCTGCGCCGAGGTCACCAGCGAACGGCACGGGACCCAGACCGTGTACCTACCGACAGCGGCCCTCAGCTGCGTCCTGCTGGGCCCCGGCACATCGATCACCACCCGGGCCCTGGCGACGCTCGCGCGCCACGGGACCACGGTGGTCGTCACGGGCTCCGGCGGCGTGCGCTGCTACGCCGCCACGTTGCCCGACTCCCTCACCACCGCCTGGCTGGAACGCCAGGCACGCGCCTGGGCGGACGACGAGCAGCGCCTGCGAGTGGCGCGGGCGATGTACGAGAAGCGCTTCGGCGCCGGGACGGTCCCGGCCGACGCCACGCTGCAACAGTTGCGCGGCTTCGAGGGCGCGCGGGTGAAGGCGCACTACCAACTCCTCGCCCGGCAGTACAAGATCGGCCGCTTCCGACGCAACTACGACCCGGCGTCCTGGGAGGACCAGGACCCGGTCAACCTCGCGCTCTCGGCGGCCAACACCTGCCTCTACGGTATCGTCCACGCCGCGATCGTGGCGCTGGGCTGCTCGCCGGCGTTGGGATACATCCACAGCGGCAATCAGCAGGCGTTCGTCTACGACGTCGCCGACCTGTATAAGGCACAGCTCACGATCCCGCTGGCCTTCTCGCTGCACGCCGCCACCGACCCGGAGCGGCAGGCTCGCCGCTCCTTCCGCGACGGGCTCCGGATGTTCAAGCTGTTGCCGCGCATCGTCGCCGACGTCCAGCAACTCCTGGACCCGGCGGGGGAGTACGAGATCGAGGACCCCGACGAACAACTCGTCAACCTGTGGGACCCGGTCGTCGGCCACATCCCCGGCGGGACCAACCACGGAGCGGAGACGTGAGCCCCGGCCGCGGCGGTTCCGCACGGCGGGGAAGGGGGCCGGCCCCATGGCATCCATGATCGTGATCTCGGCGACCGCGGTCCCCGACCACCTGCGAGGCGCCCTCAGCCGCTGGCTGCTTGAGGTGACCCCACAGCTCTACGTCGGCACGGTCTCGGCCCGCGTCCGCGACGAGCTGTGGACATCGGTCTCCGCCAGCATCGGCGACGGCATGGCCGTCTTGGCCCACCCGGACGCCAACGAACAGGGCTTCTCCCTGCGCACAGCCGGCACCCGCCGGAGAAACCCACTCGACTTCGACGGCCTGACCCTGATCGGCTTCCGAAGAGAAGGTCAAGAAACGGCAAAGCCCCTCTAACACTGCAGGTCAGGAAGTGTCCTCTCCGCACGCGCGGAGGTATCCCGACGCCCTGGCCGAGCTGCTCGACCTCCCCAAGGTCCTCTCCGCACGCGCGGAGGTATCCCGATGGCCGAGTGGTGGAGGTGGCCGTCAAGGTCGTCCTCTCCGCACGCGCGGAGGTATCCCGTCCGACGCCTGGAACGGGACTCCGCGCTTGGCGTCCTCTCCGCACGCGCGGAGGTATCCCGCCCCAGCGGGCGTTGGTGGTGACCTTTCGCCAGTCCTCTCCGCACGCGCGGAGGTATCCCCTTCGCGCGGCTGGTCTTCGGCCAGGCGGTCAGGTCCTCTCCGCACGCGCGGAGGTATCCCGTATCTGGGCGAGCGGATTGGGGACGTCTACTGGTCCTCTCCGCACGCGCGGAGGTATCCCGAGCAGCCGAGTCCTGGCCAGCGGTAGCGCCATGTCCTCTCCGCACGCGCGGAGGTATCCCGCGGGCAGCCGCGAGAGGCTGCCGGCATGAGAAGTCCTCTCCGCACGCGCGGAGGTATCCCGGGGGTCCCCGAGGTTCAGGGCATCGTCGGCTAGTCCTCTCCGCACGCGCGGAGGTATCCCGAGCCCCACTCCCCACACGGCCGTCCCCGCAGCGTCCTGTCCGCACGCGCGGAGGTATCCCGAGCCCCACTCCCCACACGGCCGTCCCCGCAGCGTCCTCTCCGCACGCGCGGAGGTATCCCGGCGGAGGATCTGGGTCAGGCGTGGCACCACCTGTCCTCTCCGCACGCGCGGAGGTATCCCGCTGTGCGCCACCGACCGGCACGCCGCCGAGGAGTCCTCTCCGCACGCGCGGAGGTATCCCGTCGGCCGCCGGGTCGCCAGAGGAACGGCGCCGGTCCTCTCCGCACGCGCGGAGGTGTCCCGGACAGCGCCCGCGACATGCGGAGACCGATGACGGCCACGCCACCCTCGCCGCCACCGACGACTTCCCTTTCTGCGACCAGACGACCCAGGCCTGGGCCGACGCTGTAGATCTGCCTGTCGGCGCGGAGTTCACCGCCCCCGATGGCAGCGTGCCCGGCGCAGCCAGTTTCACCCAGCACACACCCGCGTTCGGCACCGGTTACAGCCTCACCGTCGAAGGACCCCAAACGTTGGGATCCATGGGGACCTCACGACGCACTGCTGCTCGGCTCGGTCCCGTTCGTCGCGGGCGCGCTCGTAGACCCGCAGCGCCGGAGTCCCGCACCCATCGCATCGTCCGTTCGGTGCAGAACCGAACGGCGGGAGAACTCGCTTGTCATCGCTCATCTTTCGGGTAGTGGCTGGGTATCAGTGCCCGGTTGGTGATGCGCACTGTTCTTCCGGTGGGAGACGATCGCCGCGCCGGCTGCGCCAGCACCGGCCGCGGTGAGCGCGTAGACCGTGGGGTTGAGCCAGCGGGGAACACTGTCTCTGGCACCGTCCGACCAGTGGCAGACGGCTCTGGGTGGGAGCAGGCTGACCTCTCGTTCCCGGAGGCTGACGTTGGCCTCGCTGGGAGGTTCTGCGGATCCGTACCGCTCGATCGAGCACGTATGCCAGGCAGATTGGTGCAAGTCCCCGGTCAGGAAGAGGCCGCCCAGGTATCCCACCGCGGAGAAGGCCAGAAGCGCGCGTGCCGCGTCACGCCATACTGCCGCCCCATTCCGCCCACGTGTTCCGTCGGTGACAAGTTCTCTGCCACACCTGGCCAGCAAGCCACAGGCCAGCACCATGAGCGCCGTGCCGGCGAGCGGAGGAAGAAGTAAGATTGCAAAGATCACGACCGCCGCCTGGGGATCACGCAAGAAGGCGTTGTACCGCTCAAGGATCTGGCAGAGCCCCAGCTGCTTGCGGCCCTTCCCCGGCTACTGGTTCGCCGATCCCCCCGACCGGGCAACGCCATGAGGGCCATCAACGTGGCTCGGATAACGATCTTCGAATGCTCATCTCTCTAACCCCCTCCTCGAAGCCGGCACCCCGTACTCCTCTCCTGATCAGGTGGAAGCGATCATTGGCCGCCTTCACGACGCCAAGTGATTCTCTGCGCTCAGAGCGTCTCGGTCCATGGTCATTTATGACCACTCGTTGCCGTGTATGCCTCCCAGGAGCACGAGTTGTGGAAAGCTTCTCCTTGCTCATGGCCACCACGTACTGGGCAAGCACGTGTGTCTGTTGTGCCCGGGGCCGAGGCGCTGCTTTGCACGGGGGAGGCGACCAGGCAGTTGGAACGGGGTGTTGTCGGGGAGGCCTGCTCCCCGCCGATCACCGCCTGTTCGTGCGCCCTTCCTGCCGCAGCGAGGACAAGATCGCGGGTTGCCGTCGTCGCGACAGAGCTGGTGGGGAGGGCGAAGCGGAAGGCGGGTTCTCAGGGCACACGGACATCGCGGACCAGGACCGGTGCGGCATGGGCGGGGTCCTGGCCGGCTCCGCCCGCCCCTGCCGCGGGCTCCCGCACGTGCGGACGTGACCCGCGGGTCATGCATGTCCATGCCCTACCTCAGCGCCTGCCGACATGTGGCCGCCGAGTTCCGCGTGTGTGCGACGGCTGGTTTTCGGGACCTGTGGATGCCCTGCGCGCGCTGCGGGGAACCGGCCGGTTGTCAGTGGTGGGGGCTAGGGTCGGCCGCCTATAGCCACCAGCGGCTGGGAGACCTCATGCCATCAGGGCGCGCGCAGCAGGACACTACCCAGGCCGGGAGAACCGGGCCCCGGTCGTTGGCACCGATTCCTTACGCTGTCGAGGCGGTCTTCCCGGAGTTGACCGGGGCTTCCCGCGAAACCACCCTGCTCTAGCCCCCGGGTTGGGCAGCCGGGCCCGGGCGACAGTTTCATCGGCGGGCCGTTGCTGTGGCCGGCCGGCGAGCCGTGGTCGATGTGCGCCGAGCCGGACCACTATGAGCCGCTTGAGCCGCCCGTCGGCCCGGAGCCGATCGCGATGGTCCCGGTCATTCAGTTGTGCGCGCGGGATGTTCCCGGCCTTGTCTTCCCGCCGGCAAGGACCTGTTGCAGATCGTGTGGTGCCCGCTTGTCCACGAGGACGGGCAGCACGCGGCCAGCCCCCGACTGTACTGGCGCAGTGCGGCACTGACGGCCGCTGGCGCGGTTGCCGAGAGCCCCCGTTATGACGTGGGGCGAGTCTTGGCTACTGGCGAGGCATACAGCCGACCCGTCCACCACAAGGTCGGTAACCAAACCTCGCCGGGCAAAACAGTGACCGCGTCAACCGTGTGGCTGTCACGATGCACTCTATGGATCGTCAAGACCTCGGTGGGCTTGTGATGCGGCGCACGGATACATCGGAGTGGGCCACGCTCGCCGGGATCGACTCAATCGCGGCAGCGGGCGACCACGCGCGGCGCGCGAGCATCAGGCACTGGTGCGAGCACGCCCAGGTCCCTCTTGGCCGAGGATGCATCCGGGCCCTTGGGCTACAGCGTGCTGGAGTACACCTTCTTCGAGCAGGGCTTCGTCACCGTGCTGATGGTCGCGCCCAACGCCCGCCGACGCGGCGTGGGGGCGCACCTTCTCAGGGCCGTCGAGGAGGCATGCACTACCCCGAAGCTGTTCACCTCGACCAACGTCTCCAACCACCTGATGCAGCACCTGCTGCAAAACGCCGGCTGGCACGCGGTCGGCCTTCCACGGCCTGGACGAAGGCGATCTCGCACTCTTTCTTCCTCTGCCCAGGCACTCGACTGCGCGGCATCATCGGGACAGAAGGTTAAAAAACAAGCTGAGGGTGGACATGCGATTTGTGGTCCGTGCGGACAGGTCGATAGTGGTCGCTTTCGAGCCGACTGCGGCAGAGCATCGCCTGGAGCCGGGGAGTGTAATGACTGTTGAATGGTTCGGTGGTGGTGATGATGGCATGGTCTCCATGGAGGCGGAATATCTCGTCATTGCTGCACCGACTGGTGGGTATACCAGAGCCTGGGAGTCGGACGGCATGGAAATCTATATAGGCGCCGAATCCGGGTCGGAAGCACATTGACCTGGCAGGGAAACTGTCTGCCAGGGGAACGGTTCGTCTGTCGTGTGGTCCCGGGGGGGCAGAGGGTAAGTTCCGCTCGATTCCTGGCTATTTTCATAGGAGGGATTGAAATTCCCGATCTTCTGTGGGGTGAGGAAACGCATGCGAGGCATTGTCAGCTACACGGTAGATGTCCACGAAGCGGCCGTTCGCCGCGGTCCTCTCCGCACGCGGGGGTGCCCCGGTTGTCAGGCCCCGCGGGCCGCGCACCGGTGGCGCTGTTCGCGGGTTGGACATGTGCTGCGCCACGGTGCTGCCTCCGCAGGGAGCGCACCATGTGGCGGCCCCCGTCGTGCAGTCGCCGATGCCGCGAGACCAAACAGACCACTGACTGAGCGTCAGGTTCTCGTCACAAACATGACATAGATCACCGTGGCGAATCGCCCCGTGTCGCCCGTTCGTTTCGAATGTCCGTTCCCTCAGCTCTGTTCACCTTGCCCAGTGTCGCTTTAGGGTGACGGCTGGTCACGCACGTGTGTGACTTGTGGAGGGGGTTCGAACGTTGCGTAGGACGGGAGTGCCGCGTGTGTCGCGACGCGTGACACGGGGCGGGGTCGTTCAGTTCGTCGTCGGGGGCATGCTCGCCGGTCTGTTGCCGGCCACGGTGCTCGCGGTGGCCTCGGATGCGGCGGCGGAGCCGTCCGAAGTGGAGGCGGGAAGCTACGACCCGACCGCCCCGGAGGCTTCCGCTGAGGCGCTGGCGCTGGTCGAGGCCAGGGAGTCGGGTGAGAACGTCGAGGTGGAGTCGCTGCGAGGCGAGTCCAGCGAGGTGTTCGCCACGCCCGAGGGGGACCTGGAGGCGGTGGAGTACCTGCGGCCGGTGTGGGCGCGGGTGGATGGTGAATGGCAGCCGGTGGACACGGAGTTGGTGGTCCGTGAGGACGGCTCGGTAGGGCCCCGGGCAGCCACCGCTCAGTTGACGTTCTCCGGCGGCGGTACCGGTCCCCTCGTCGAACTGGAGCGCAGCGGCAGGGCTTTGGCGCTGACGTGGTCGGGCGAGTTGCCCGAGCCCGAGTTGTCGGGGGACACGGCGCTGTACCGGAACGTGCTGCCGGACGTGGACCTGCGGCTGGCCGCGCAGCCGGACGGGTTCAGCCAGCTGATCGTGGTGAACTCCGCCGAGGCGGCGGCCAGCCCGGAGCTGGAGGAGCTGCGACTGGGGCTGCGGTCCACGGGCGTGGTGCCCGAGGTGACGGAGGAGGGCGGGGTCCAGGCGCTGGACGCGAACGCCGACACCCCGGTCTTCGAGGCTCCCGTGCCGCTGATGTGGGACTCCAGCTCCGGCGGCGGTGAGGCAGCGGCGAGACTGGCCGACGAGGACGAGGCGGCCGCCGTCGGTCCGCCCGGCGCGGGCGAGTCCAGCAACCTCGCTCACGTGGGGGCCGAGGTGGACAACGACGAGGAGACGCTGACGCTGACCCCCGACGAGGAGGTGCTGCGCGGCGATCAGACCGTCTACCCGGTCTACATCGACCCGCAGTGGCACACCCCGCGCTCCGCGGCCTGGACGATGGTGTCGCGGTACTGGGCCAGTTCGCCGCAGTGGAAGTTCAACGGCGAGTCCAACGCCGGCATGGGCTACTGCGGGTGGGCTTCCTGCATGCCGCAGGACGTGAAGCGGCTGATGTACCGCATTCCCACCTCGAAGTTCGCCGGTACCCGGATCACCTCGGCCGAGTTCGTCGTCCGCAACGTGCACTCCGCCTCCTGCACGCCACAGGAGGTGGAACTCTGGCGGACCCAGGGCATCAACGCCAACACCACGTGGAACAGCCAGAACAACAGCTCCTTCTGGATCGAGGAGTTGGACAGAGAGTCCTTCTCCTACGGCTACCAGGGCTGTGCGGCCGCGGACGCCGAGTTCGACGTACGTGGCGCTGTTCAGCGCGCCGCCGACAACGGGTCCGCCTCTCTGACGTTCGGACTCCAGGCGGCCGACGAGTCGGAACGGCTGTCCTGGAAGCGGTTCTCCGACCGCGCCCACCTGCGGGTGCTCTACAACCGCGTGCCGCCGCAGATCAAGCCGTCCCAGCTGGCCCTTCAGCACGGTGGTACCTGCAAGCCGGCTGACCGTCCTGCCCGTGTGCGCTCCATCGGGCAGGTGTACGTCAACAATGTGACCGATCCGGACGGGGACCAGGTCGCGGTGGAGCTGGCCGCCCGGTGGGACAACGGTGACGGTCGGGGCAAGGTGGTGCGGTGGGAGTCGGGACTGACGACCGCCAAGCGTTCGGGCTCTCAGTTCTCGGTGCGCCTGCCGACGGATGTCGCGCCGGACACGCCGATCGAACTGGTCGCGCGTTCCTCTGACGGGTCCGCGTACGGACCGTGGTCGGATCGTGGCAGCGGCCATGCCTGCCATTTCGTTCTCGATATGACCGTGCCGGAGGGGCCGATGATCTCCTCCGCTTTCTATCCAGAGCTTGACCCGGACGATCCGTTCGGCCAGTGGCATCAGGGAGCCGGGCACTACGGGGAGTTCACGCTGGCGGCCAGTGACGCGGACGTGGTCGAGTACTGGTGGGGCCTGAATGGTGACCCGCTGGACAGCAACCGGGTGACGACCAGCGGCGGGGCTCCACGCGTGGTGGAGCTGGCACCGGACAGTCCGGGGTCACACATCGTTACCGCCTTGGCGATCGACCAGGCAGGCAGGGTCTCTGAGATCACTACCTACCGCTTCCTGGTGGGCGTGGGTGCCCCGCCCCGCGCGAGTTGGGCGCTGGATGAGGCCGCTGGCGCGGATGAGGCGGCGGGAGCGGTCTCGGCTCGCTGGGCGGCGCTCAACGGGGGTGCGTCGACCGGAGCGGAAGGAACGATCGGCACCGCGCTTGAGGTGGATGGCGTCGACGGGTACGCCGTCACGGAAGGGCCGGTCATCGACACCAACCGGTCGTTCTCGGTATCGGCCTGGGTGAAACTCGACCGCAAGCCCTCCAGCGCCGCGGTGGTGGCGACGCAGGCCGGTACTCACCGTCCCGGGTTCGAGCTGTACTACTCGGCCGCGCAGGACAGCTGGGCGTTCAACCAGTACCGGGTGGACGCGCCGGACGACAATCGCACAGCTCGCGTGTTGGCCTCGGACGTGGAGGTCGTGGCGGGCGAGTGGACCCATCTGCTCGGCTCCTACGATCCGGGGGGTGGGCAGCTCCGGCTGTTCGTGGACGGCCAGTTGGCGGGCACGACCGCGTACACGGAGGCGTGGAACGCGCGCGGCCCGGTGCAGATCGGCGCGGGGCGCTCGGGCGACCAGATCCGCTCGCCGTTCCCCGGCGTGATCGACGAGGTGCAGATCTTCGACCTCTACATGGCCTCCCCCAACTCGCACGTGGCGCGCCTGTACAACAAGGAGCGGCTCCACACCAGTGGCCGCCCAGCGGTGGCCCTGTTCGCCCTGGACGAGCCGGCCGGCGCACAGCGGGTCTCCGCCGCTTCCGACGTGCTGAGCCTCGCGGCACACGGCGGGAGCGAGTTCGGCGAGCCAGGCGTACGTGGGCAGGCGCTACGTCTGGACGGCACCAGTGGCTACGCCGCGACCGGCACCGCCATGGTCAACACGGGGCGGCACTTCACGATCTCCGCCTGGGCACGCCTCGACCGCCTGCCCACCGGTGACGCGGTGGTCGCGACCCAGACGGGCACGCTGGCGCCCGGCTTCGAGCTGTACTACTCGGCGGAGCACGGCAGGTGGGGCTTCAACCAGTACAGCGGCAACACGGCTACCGCGGAGCCGGTCGCTGTCCTGCAACCCGAGGATGAGGCGGCGCTGCCCGACGAGTGGGCGCATCTGGTGGGCGTGCACGACGCGCACACCAGGCGGCTGACTCTCTACGTGAACGGTGAACAGGCGGGGAATGTCCCGCTGCCCACGCCCTTCCACGCCAACCAGCGCATCCAGGTAGGCGCAGGCCAGCACGGCGGAACGGTGGACTCGTTCTTCCCCGGAACCATCGACGACGTGCGACTGTTCGACCGTGTCCTCACGGTGCAGGACGTGCGTCAGCTCTACCGTCAGGCACCGATCGTTCGCGCCCGCTGGCAGCTCGACCGGCTCGACACGGGCGACGTTGTCTCCACACCTGACGCGACCCCGTTCGGAAACGACCTGTACCTGTGGGGTGGGGCGGGCGTGAGCCCCGGTTTCGTCGACGAGGCCTCGCTGTACGTCGACGGTGGCGGCGGGTACGCCTATGTGCCGGATGTGCCGATCGACACCTCGCTCAGCTTCACCGTGAGCGGTTTCGCGCGGGCCGCGTCGCCGCCGGAGGGAGCGGCGTCGGTGCTGAGCGCGGTCGGTCAGCGGGAGAGCGCGTTCGCCGTCCGGTGGGTACCGGAAGGCGACGAGGAGGGCTTCGGACGCTGGGAGGTGTCGTTGGCCGACCGGGACCAGACCGGCGCGGTCCAGACCCGGGTCTCCCACCAGCGGGTCTACGACGTGCGGGAGTGGCGTCACCTGGCGCTGGTCTACGACGGGTTCGCGGCCGAGGCACGGCTCTACGTCGACGGCGAACTGGAGGAACTGACCTGCTCCGCTGAGTCGGAGGAGTCCTGCGTGTCGGGTGAGTCCTGGGCCTTCAACGTCTTCCCGTTCGAAGCGGGCAGCACCCTGCATGTCGGGCGCTCCCTGTCCGGCGGGGTCTGGCGTGAGGCGTGGCCCGGCGCGGTGGATGACGTCTGGGCTGTGCAGGGAGCCCTGGCACCTGAGCAGGTCCGTGCGTTGAGCCTGGGCCGGCGCGACGCGCCGACCGCGGTGCCCCCGGTCGACTAGACGGGTCGTTGGGCCGCCCCCCATGGTGGGCGGCCCTCCCAGGCCCCCCTTGTGTTGCCATTCTTCGAGGAGATCCTCAGGTGACAGGCTCCGGCAGAATCCGTACCCGTACCGTCCGCACCCCTTCGCGCCGCGTGTCGTTGGCGCTCGCGCTGTTGATGGTCGGTTCGTTGTTGCAGGCCGCGACCGTCTCCACGGCCGTGGCTGAGGACAACGGCCGCCCTGAGGTGCCCGAGGCGGAACCGACGGTCCCGGGAACGGACGGGCTGCCCGTGCTGCCCAGGCCGGAGTCGCACGAGGTGACGCCAGCGCCCGACCCCGCGGCGGCCTGGCCCGAGCCAGGGCAGGTGGAGCTGGCACTCCCGGGCGGTTCCTCGGCGGCCTTCACCTTGCCCACGGCGCAGTCGGCGGTACGGCTGGTGGCCCCACCCGTGGCCGCCCTGCACACCGAGCCGGCAGGGGCTCCGCCGACGGCCACCGTTGAGACGCATGACGAGGAGTCGGCCGAGGCCGCGGGTATCCCGAACGGTGTCCTGCTGAGCCTCACCGTGCCCGAGGGCACCGAACAGGGCGCTTTGGCGGCGCCCCTGGACCCGGTGGTGGCCGGGCGGGTGGGTGTGGAGCTGGACTACGCGGCGTTCGCCGGTGCCTTCGGCGGAAACTACGGCTCCCGGCTCACGTTCGTCCAGCTGCCCGCCTGCGCGGTGGACCAGTCCGCGGCGGGCGACTGCCGGGAGCGTCAGCCGGTCCGTTCGGTCAACGACACCGAACGGCAGGTGCTGACCGCGCCGGACGTGGTGCTGGAGCCGGGCGAGCCACTGGTGCTCGCGGCGGTGGCGGCGGACGAGGGCGAGCAGGGTGACCACAAGGCGTCGCAGCTCTCGCCGTCGGCGAGCTGGGAGGTCGGCCTCAACACGGGTGACTTCACCTGGTCGTATCCGATGCCGGCCCCCGACGTGCCGGGCGGCCTGGTGCCCGAGCTGTCCCTGGGGTACTCGTCGGGGGCCATCGACGGCCGCACCGGCGGCACCAACAACCAGGGCTCCTGGGCGGGCGACGGCTTCGACTTCGGCGCCGGGTACATCGAGCGCCGCTACGTGTCCTGTGCTGAGGAGGGCGTCGAGAACGAGGACGGCTTCGAGGTCGGAGACCTGTGCTGGGACTACGACAACGCGATCCTCTCGCTCGGCGGCGGCGCCAGCGAACTGGTCCCCGACGGCACCGACACCTGGCGGCTGCCCCAGGACGACGGCACCGTCGTCGAGCGGCTGACCGGCACCAGCCGTGGCAACGGCGCGCGGAGCGACGAGCACTGGCGGGTCACCGACCCGGAGGGGACCGAGTACTACTTCGGCTACCACCGGCTGCCCGGCTGGAGCAGCGGCGACGAGACCACCGACTCCACCTGGACCGTGCCCGTCTACGGGGACGACGCCGGCGACCCCTGCTACCAGTCGGCGACCGAGGACGCCTGGTGCCAGCAGGCCTGGCGCTGGAACCTGGACTACGTCGTCGACGTGCGTGGCAACGCCATGGCCTACTTCTACGACGAGGAGGAGAACTCCTACGGCCGGTTCCTCGACGAGACCAACAACGCCCGCTACACCCGCGGCGGCTCGCTCCAGCGCATCGAGTACGGTCACGACAGCGATGACCTCTACAGCGGCCAGCCGATGGGCCGGGTCCGGTTCGCCAACGAGGAACGCTGCCTGCCCGGTGGCGGCGCCGACTGCTCGGACATCGACGCCAACCCGCAGTACTGGTATGACACCCCGTGGGACCTGAACTGCACCGCGACCGAGGACTGCGACGCGGGCCGGTACTCGCCCACCTTCTGGACCACCAAGCGGCTCGCCCAGGTCACCACCGAGATCCACACCGGGGGCGCGTGGGAGCCGGTCGACTCCTGGACGCTGACCCACCGTTGGGGCACCGCGGACGTGGACTACCAGCTGCTGCTGGCCAGCGTCCAGCACACCGGCCACACCGCGGCCGAGCCCGTCTCCCTGCCGCCGGTGACCTTCGGCTACACGCAGCTGGTCAACCGGCTGGACGAAACGGGCGACGGCCGGGCGCCGTTCGTGAAGGGCCGGCTGTCGTCGATCGCGGACGAGGCCGGCGGGGTCATCGACGTCGGGTACTCCGACCCGGTCTGCGAGACGGACGCGCTCCCCACCCCGCACACCAACACCTCCCGCTGCTTCCCCCAGTACCTCGGCAACGGCCCCGACCAGGACCCGGACCTGGAGTGGTTCCACAAGTACGTCACCACCGAAGTGACGCTCACGGACCGCACCGGCGGCGCCCCCGACCAGGTCAGCCGCTACGACTACCGGGGCGGCGCGGCCTGGCACTACAACGACGACGGCCTGGTCCCCGACGACGAGAAGACCTGGTCCCAGTGGCGCGGCTACCAACACGTCCGCGTCCGGACCGGCGGCCAGACGGAGATGCTCAGCCAGAGCGACTCCTACTTCCTGCGCGGCATGCACGGCGACCGCGCCGCCCCCTCCGGCGGCACCCGAACCGTCACTGTCGAACTGGAGGAGGGGGAGGGCGACCCGATCACCGACCACGAGTCGGCGGCCGGATTCCTCTACCGCACCGTGGACTTCGACGGCCCCGACGGGCAGGTGCTCGCCAAGACCGTCTCCCGTCCCTGGCACCACGAGACCGCCAGCGAGACCTACGACTGGGGCACCCGCGCCGCCCACCACACCGGCGTCGCGCGCGAGACCACCTTCACCTCGCTCGACCAGGGCGCGGGTGACGAGTGGCGCACCACCCAGAGCACCCACACCTACGACACCGTCGCCGGCCGACTCACCCAGACCCACGACCAGGGTGACCTCGCCGACGACACGGACGACCGCTGCACCCGCGTCGAGTTCCCGCCGGGCGACCTGCTGACCCTGCCAAGCCGCGTGGAGACCGTCGCCGTCGCCTGCTCCGCGACCCCCGACCGCGCGACCCAGGTGATCTCCGACGAACGACTCGCCTACGACGGCCTCGACTACGGCCAGGCCCCCACCGTCGGTGACGCCACCGCGCACGCCACACTCACCGAACACGACGGCACCACAGCCACCTACCGCGAGACCGCTGCCACCTTCGACACCTACGGTCGGCCGCTGACCGTCACCGACCTGGCCGCCGACGTCACCGCCACCGGCTCCACCGTCACCCGCACCACGCGGGACGACGGCCGCACCGTCACCACCGCCTACCAGCCGACCACCGGCATCCCCACCACCGTCACCCAGACCTCACCCCCGGCCGACCCAGACGATCCCGAAACCGCACAGACCGCGGTCACCGAACTCCATCCCCAGCGCGCCCTGCCGATTCGCACGATCGACACCAACGACCACCACACCTCGCTCCGCTATGACGCTCTGGGCCGCACCAGCCACATCTGGCTGGCCGACCGGGATCCCGACGACACGCCGTCCTACCAGTTCGACTACCGCTTCGTCGAAGGCTCCCCGGTCGCGGTGCGCACCCGGACCATCGGCGTCGACGGCGAACAGGACTCCTCCTACGTCCTCTACGACGGCCTGCTCCGCGAACGTCAGACCCAGGACCCGGGCCCCGAGGACGGTCGACTGCTGACCGACACCCTCTACAACGAACTCGGCCTCCCCGAACGGACGCACGCTCCCTACCACGGGTCCGGAGCACCGGGGAACCAGATCTACCGGCCCGACGTGACCCGGGTGGAGACCCAGACCCGACTCACCTACGACGCCCTGGGCCGGGAAACCACGCGCCAGTTGATGGCTGGCAACGGCGACGGCGGCGAGATCCTGGGCACCACGGACACCCACTACTTCGGTGACCGCACCACCGTCATCCCGCCCGAGGGCGACACCGCCACCACCACGATCCAGGACGCCCGCGGCCGCACCATCGAGTTGCGGCAACACCATGAGCGCACCCTGGACGCGCCCTTCGACGCCACCCACTACGCCTACACCCCGCGCGACGAACTGGCCCGCGTCACCGACCCGGCCGGAAACGAATGGTCGTACGAGTACGACCAGCTGGGACGCCGCACCCACACCCACGACCCGGACGCCGGCACCACCGTCTCCACCTACGACGACCGCGACCAACTCACCACCCGCACCGACGCCCGCGACGCCACCCTCGCTCACCGCTACGACAACCTCGGCCGCCGCACCGCCCTGCTCGACGGCCAGGGAGAGACGCTCGCCGACTGGGAGTACGACACCCTGCCCGGCGCCCAGGGCCAGCTGACCGCCGCCACCCGCTACCACGACGGCGAGGCGTACACCTCCCGCGTCCTGGAGTATGACGCGCTTTACCGGGTGCTCCGCAGCGAGACCACCATCCCCGACTCCGAAGGTGCCCTGGCCGGCTCCTACGAGACCGCCACCGCCTACGCCGAGTCCGGCCTCCCCGAGTCGCACTCCTACCCGCTGGCCGGCAGCCTGCCCGCCCTCACCGTCACCCCTCGGTACGAGGACGGCACTCTCCGCCAAGTGGGCCTCGACGGCTCACAGGGGCTGTACACCGAGACCATCTACAGCCTGACCGGCAAGCCCCTCCAGACGGAGATGAAGCTCGACCCCGACGCCTACGAGGCGGTCTGGATCAACAGCGACTACGAGTGGGGTACCCAACGCCTGAAGACCTCCTGGAGCATCCGCTTCATGGCCGGCGGCCCCGACCGGTACGAAACGTACTCCTACGACCAGGCCGGCAACGTCACCTCCATCAACGACGTCTCCCTCACCGGGAACGAGACCCAGTGCTTCCAGTACGACTACCTGCGCCGCCTCACCGAGGCCTGGGCACAGACCGGGGAGGAGTGCGCCACCGACCCGGCCGACGCCACCATCGGAGGCCCGGCCCCCTACTGGCGCTCCTACACCTATGACCTGGCCGGCAACCGTCTGACCGAGACGCTCCACGAGCAGGACACCACCCGCACCTACGACTACCCCGAGGCCGGCGGCCCACAGCCCCACACCCTGACCTCCGTCACCCAGGAGACGCCCGAGGTCCGGTCCCTGGAGGAGTACGGCTACGACGCGGCCGGCAACACCACCTCGCGCCAGATCGGCGGCGACACCCAGGAGTTGACCTGGGACAACGAGGGCCGTCTGACAGAGGTCACCGAGGCCGACGGCACCCGCACCGAGTACCTCTACGACGCCGCGGGCAACCGCCTCATCGGCCGCACCGCAACCGAGACCACCCTCTACCTCGGCCACACCGAGATCGTCCTACCGGCCGAAGGCGACGTGCCCCAGGCCACCCGCTACGTCGACGCGGGGGGCGGGCACCTCGTCGTCTTCCAGAACAACGGCGACATCGCCTACACGCTGGCCGACCACCACGGCACCGGGCAACTCGCCGTCGACGCCTGGACGCTGGAGGTCACCCAGCGCCGCACGCTGCCGTTCGGCGACGTCCGCGGCCCCGAACCCACCACCTGGCCCGGCACCCGGGGCTTCGTCGGCGGCACCACCGACACCTCCACCGGACTGACCCACCTCGGCGCCCGCGAGTACGACCCGGCCACCGGACGGTTCATCTCCCTCGACCCGGTGATGGACCTCACCGATCCACAGCAGATCCACGGCTACACCTACGCCAACAACAACCCGCTGACCTACTCCGACCCCACCGGGCTGTTCTTCAAGGACATCATTCGCGGCATCAAGAGCGGCGTCCAGAAGATCGCCGACGCGACCAACACGATCGTGGGCAGTGCTGGCCGTACCTACAGCAACAGAGCCAGCCAGGCAGCGACCGAATACCGCTGCGGGTTCCGCTGCATGGGGCAGGACGCCCAGGGGCACCAGCAGTTGTGCGACGACGCGTGCAGGGCCGCCGCCGAGTATCGCTGCGGCTGGGACTGCACCAGCGAGATGCCGGTACCGAAGCAACCACCGCTGTGGTTGCAGGTCATGGGCGGGATCGTCTACAACGCCATCCCGCTGATGGAACTCCCCGCCTGCCTCGTCGACGGGGACACCATGGCCTGCGCTGACACCGGTACGGATCTGGTCGCCGGCCTGAAAGCCGCCGTCGTGGCCATCAGAGCCGTGATACCCGACACCGTCCGCCGCTCCAGCAACGTGGTCTGCAACAGCTTCGTCCCCGGCACCCACGTCCTGATGGCCGACGGCACCACCCGCCCCATCGAGGATGTCCGGATCGGTGACAAGGTCCTGGCCACCGACCCGGAGACCGGCGAGACCAGTGCCCGCACCGTCACCGCCGAGATCACCACCACGGGCACCAAACACCTCACCACCCTCACCATCCAGACCGACGACGGCCACGCCACCCTCGTCGCCACCGACAACCACCCCTTCTGGAACCAGACCACCCAGGCCTGGACCGACGCCGCCGACCTGCCCGTCGGCGCGGAGCTGTCCAGGCCCGATGGCAGCACGACCACCGTTGCCGCCGAGGCCACCCGCACCCGTACTGCCACTGTCCACAACCTCACCGTTGAAGGTCTGCATACGTACTATGTGCTGGCGGGGGCTACGCCGATCTTGGTCCATAACTGCAAGTGGGATATGGCGAATCTCGACGAGCATTACGACAAGCATGTGTTCGGGGAAGGGAAGCGTCCAGGGGAAGGGCCTGACATGCCGGAGTATCAGCATGAGGTTGACGGGGTCGATGGATTCGATCGATATCAGCAAGATGCGTGCGCGCTGATGTGTGGGCCTAGGGGGTCGAACGTCAGAGAGGTCATTCGTTCTGGAGATGGCGCAATAATACGCTTGGATACTTCGACGGGGCGGATTGGAATCATGCAGAATGGAAGGATAACATCCTTCTTTCGACCAGACGATCCGCTGGCTTATATGGAGAATGAAAGTGTTCGATGAGGGCTCCACGGGATCTTCTGCTGCTTTCGACAAAGCATTCTCTAGAAAGTTCATGGAAGTGGGATGGCAAAGTCTTGTCAAGCCGTTCGAAGCGCTGAGGCGTTGGGAGGAATTTGCGGATGACTGCCTCGCTGGTTTCCCGTGGGATGTAGATGACTACAATAACGACCTCACGTTGCGGACTCGGCTAGCCGAAATCCTTCCAGCGCTCGAAGCGGAAGGCCATGTCGCTGCCCGGGACGTTTTGAAGTCGATTGGAGCGGCTGATTCGCGAGCGCGAGTGGTTCTGGCGCGCGAGGCCTTTCCCGCTTTCTCTGTAGATCGATGGTGGCTTCGGAGGGTGCCAACTTATGCATCTCGAAGGTTTTGTGCTGATTTTCGCGATACGTATGGCATCGAGATCAATGCGAGATCACTGTTTGATGATGATGTAGTCGAGATGTCCCGCTTGAAGTCGACAGGCTTGTCAATTCCGGAAGTTATGATCCATGTTCGGTGCGAGGGTCTGTATGTCTCGTCCAGGCCGGGTCTGTTCTATCGCTCCTTCCGGGAGGCATTTCCTGACGCGAGAGGAATGAGAGGGCTTGTTTCCGGCTGGATTTCGGGTGCTATCGGGGACTCGAAACTCCGTTCAGGCTTCATTCAGCGCTAAAATTGTTTCCTGTGTGGTGATTCGATGTAGGCGTTTGTAGTAGGTGAGGGCTGGGGCGAGGCTGGAGAGGCCAGGGAGTTGCGGGGATTGCGTTCGTGACGGGGTGACAGGCGCCGGTAACCCAACAGCCATGACATGGTCCTGCGATCACCCACCGGTGGACGGCTGAGCCGCCGGCTGGACTCAACTCCCTCGCGGGCGATCCGGTACGCAATGCTCTTTTCTTCTCATCCATCTGCGCAGGTGGGACTGGTCGTATGTCTTGTCGGCATGGACCTTGCCCGGGCGGTACTGCCGGCCGCTTTCGAGGGCGGGTCTGGATAGGGCCGGCGACGAGCGGCCTCAGACCCCGGCTGTCGTGGACGTTGCCACCTGAGATGGCGACCACGACAGGCGGTCCTGGGTGGTCGGACGGGACGTGAATCGTGGAACCGGGATTGCCCTGATCCACAGGGCTCGGACCTGTTTGTTCGCCCCTTCCTTAGCCCTGACGTGAGCCGTGTCGAATATGACGTGGGAGAGGTCGAGAAGCCCTCTTGCCGGCGAGTTCGTCGAGCACCGCTCGGTGCAGGCGGCCCCACACCCCGGCCCGGTGCCAATCAAGAACCAGCGGTGGGCGGTGGACTTCGATATCCCGGAGCAGGGCGGCAGATTCCGCCAGGCGTACCTGCCCCTCAGCACGTAGACGATGGCCGCAACACTGCCTCATCAAACGTGTTCTAAGTTCCGCCGCCCTGCGGAAGCACCCGCGAAGGTGGCAACAGCGACTGGGCCAGTTCCCACAACCCGTCCGGAACGATCCAGCCCCACCGTTAAGCCGGAGCTGAGCCAGAATGAAATTCTGGCGTGCCGTAAATCGTGGGCGAGGTGATCCGTGGCGCCATTCTGCTGAGAGAATTCTCCGCCTGCCTCGGGACCCCGAAAAAATTCTGCCTGGACAACGGTACGAATCCAGTCTTCGGTCTGAAATTCGAAGTCCGGGGCCGGGGAGGGGTGTTGGTGAGAACGGGGATACTGGCATACGTGACTGGATTGTTCGGGAGGGAAACGTTGAAACGATTATCTGAGGTGAGGCAGGGGATGCAGATAGCATTTCGACTGGATGGTCGCTCGAAGTCGGCAGGGGGGCGTGCGCGCGTGATTTCGAGGGTGTGAGTAGGGGGAGATGCTTTGGGGGTTCTTTCCGGGCGACATTGCCTTCCGGGTCGATGGCAACAAAATGGAGACGAGATTCGGGTGGGTGCCGATTCTTCACTTCACGTTGTCTGCGGTGGGTATCTGCGAGACGTCGTCGGCGTCTAAAAATGCTTCCCCTCGGTATGTCTTCACGGAAGCGGATGACAGCATCTCCTTTCGGAGAGTTGGTGAGGGTGTTCATGTCGAGGCCAGTTTTGATTCTCCCCCTCTCTTGTTTATTCGCGGATTTGCGCCGTGCGGTAGTCGTTTTTTCGTCTCAGTCTGTTCAGGAGATCGGACTCTTTATCCCCTCTTCCTGCGGGCAAAGTTGGCTGAAGAGGTCACCGGTAAGGCCAGGGAGGCGGCCTGCTGACCACGCGCACCCGTTGTGCTCGGAGCTGAACCTGCTTGGATCCGCGGGCCGTTGCTCCGTTGACGGGAGGTCCAAAACTCGTAGCCGACGGATGGAGTTACGGTTCTCCGGGGCAGCAGATCCTGGTGCTGAGGTCGGATCTAGGATGCTGCGCTATTGCTCAGGTGCGTCTGGTCTGTACCGACTCGTGATTGGCCAGCAGGCCGCCAGTCGCAGTTGTGGGCGGAACGCCCGGCTGGTGCTGAGGGTGACACGGGAGCGGGTTGGCCGTCGCTCCGTTCGTCCGAGCAACGGCGAACTGCAGCGGCGGGGTTGCCGTGGGGCCTGCTCGCCGGTCGGGTTCGGGTTCGGGTTCCCCAGGTGTTCCCCAACTTCCCGCCGGCAGCGGTCCGGCGGCACGTAGCCGCAGGTCAGTACCCCTGTCGTGGGGAAAGGCTGAGCCCGCTGTAAATCTGCCGGCTCAGCCTTCCCAGGTTCGAATCCTGGCGCCGCCACAGTGCGATGAAGGCCCTCTGACCAGCGAAATCCGCTGGGCGGGGGGTCTTTTTGCCGCGCCTGGGCGGCTTGTTCGAGGGTGAGTCGAGGTCACCTGCGGGTTGGGCCCCGCCGGGCTCCTGGGCTGCTGGTGGCCGCACCCCCGTCGTCTCGTAGGTCAGGAGTGTGGTGGGAGTGGCGACGGCCCGCCGGGGGATCCCGGCGGGCCGTCGTTCAGGGGTGGGGCTCGGGCCCGGTCGTGTGGCGGCCGTTGCCGCCGCTACCGCCCGCCGGGTGCCCGGAATGCGTCGGGGGTACGCCACGGTTCGCTCATGAGTGCTGCTCCGTGCAGGGCGGGCGGCGTGGGCCGTCGAGCGCCGCGGTCAGCCGGTCGCGGTCACTCCATCAGGTCGATGTAGTACTCGCCGCTCGCGTCCCGCCAGCAGGCGTAGGTCCACCACTGCTTGCCCGGCCCTGTGACTATGTCGCCGTACTGGATGCACAGTTCAAGGGTGCCGACCCGGTAGGTGGCCTCGGCGATGCCGTCGCCCGGTGTCGCTGACGCCGCGGTCGTGCCGAGGCCGGCGAACGCCATCGCGCCGGCCAGCGCGACCGCCGTCTTCGTCAACATCCTGCGCATGCTCACATCCTGTTCTCCCCGGGGTCCGGGGCGTGCCGTTGCTCGTCGGTGGGGGAGCGCTCACGGCTTCGGTGATGTCGTGGTCGCCGTTGCGTGGAGCGCCATCCGTGTCAGGTCCGATGGCCAGCCCGGGTGCCGTGTTCGTCAGCCCCGGCTCTCGTTATGGAGCTGTTACCTTCGGGTCTTCGTCGCTGGATGTCGGTGGTGTCGAAAGGTCCGGATGGTTTCGGTTTTCGGTGGTTCTGTGGGTGGTGCGTGGAAGTCGGCGTTGATTTTGTTGAACCGTTCGCTTGGCTGGTGCGTTTCCGTGGTGGACAGGGTTCTGCCGGTGTGGTGCATTTCCGGGCGGCCTTTCCGGTCGTGCCGGTAGTTTTTCGCTGGCACTCTCCGGTCGTGGGTTTTCGGATCGGGCCACGCGGGCGAAAAACGAGCGAGGAGGATGAAGAAATGAGCAAGATCAAGATGCGGGTCGCGGCCACTGCGGCCTCTCTGGCCGTGCTCGGCGGTGTCTCGGTCGCCACGGCGGGTTCCGCGGCCGCGGTGGACAGGACGCCCCCGTTCACGTTCCCCGCGAGCCCCACGGCGTACGGTGCCTGCCTGACCGCTGGGAACGTCCTGGCGCAGCAGGGGAAGCTCATCGGCTTCAACTGTGTCGCTACCCCCGGGGGCGGTTATCGCCTGATCATCTGGTGAGGCTGGGAGGCTTTCGCCGGGGCGGATTGTTTCGCTCGGTCGGCGGCGCGGCATTGCGTGTGTCGCGTCGCCGGTCCGTGCGGTTGAACATGGCCCGAGGGGGATCCGTCTGGCGAAGGCCGCGACTTCCTGTTTCTGGTGCGGCATGCTCCGTGCGGGAGGCCCGATCGGGGAAATCGGTCGGGTCGTGTGGTGGTGGAACCATTGCCGCCAAGCCGTGAGTGGGGCGAGAGTCGGGATTCGGAGGCGGGAGTGGGGGAAACGGTCCGCGTGCCGTCGACATCCGTCAACCGCCATCCGGTACGCGGTGGTTTTCGCTCGCCGCCCGGTCGTCGCTCGCCGTGGACTCTTCCTCGGTTCAGGTCGGCGGCCGGGTTCGGCCTGTCGGCGTTGTCGCCGTTTGCTATCTGGCGTGACGGCCGCGTCCTGCTCACGGGCGGCGGCTGGTAGGGCGAGCCGCCGCACCGGCTCCGGACCGGCGTTGCTGGATGTCGGTGGTGTCGAAAGGTCCGGATGGTTTCGGTTTTCGGTGGTTCTGTGGGTGGTGTGTGGAAGTCGGCGTTGATTTTGTTGAACCGTTCGCTTGGCTGGTGCGTTTCCGTAGTGGACAGGGTTCTGCCGGTGTGGTTCATTTCCGGGCGGCCTTTCCGGTCGTGCCGAGTTGTCTTTCACTGGCGCTCTCCGGTCGTGGGCGTTCGGGTTGTGTCGACAGGCAAAAACAAGCGAGAGGACGAGGAAATGAGCAAGTTGAAGATGCGGGTCGCCGTGGCGGCGGCCAGTCTTGCCGTGCTTGCTGGTGTCTCGGTCGCCACGGCGGGTTCCGCGGCCGCCAGCGCCCGGATCTTTGGGACGTTGGCCGGCTGCCAGACCGCCGGGAACACCCTGGCGCAGCAGGGGGAGCTGATCGGCTACGAGTGCGTTCCGACCCTGCACGGGGGTTACTACCTCTACACCTGGTGAGACCGGGTGAGTTTCTCCGCCGGGCGGCTTTGTTTCGCTCGGCCGGCGGCGCGACATGCGTCGTGCCGCAGCACCGATGGCGCGCTCGGGAATTGCCTGATGGGGTCGCTCGGCGGGGAGTTCAGTGGGCGATTCCCGTGCGGAAATGCTCCGCACGTCAGGACCCGTCGGTGAAATGGACCGGCTCGCGTGATGACGCGATCGTGGCCACCAGCCCGTAAGCGGGGCGACGAATGTCAGGATGCGGAGGCAGGAGCATGCGGAGGAAAACCGCGTACTGTCGAGATCAGTCAACCGCCACCCGGTATGCGGTGGTTTTCGCTCGCCGCCCGGTTGTCGCTCGCCGTGGACTCGTCCCCGGTCCGCGGGTGTTCGGCTCGGTGGCCGCGGTCGGCCTGGCCTGGATCGGCGTGGTGTCCACCTGGCGCGACGGCCTTGCCCTGCTGACGGACGGCGGCCTGTAGGACGGACCCCGCCTCTGACTCCGCGCCAGGCCCGCTGGGACTTCTGGAAACGACCGGGCCTTCCCGTCGACAGATCTCCGAACTTCCGCACGCCGAGCAGGAGCGCGCGTCCCGTGCCGGCTGTGGCCGCACGCCGGCACCGGCCCGGCGCGGCGGAGCGGTGGCCGCCGTGGTCGCCGTGCAGTCGAGCGCCCTCCGCATCGTGTCCGACGGCCGGCCCGGGGGCCGTGTTCGCCCGCCCCGGCTCTCGTGGAGCCGTTACCCGCGTTCTTCGGCCGCTGACGCCGCTGACGCCGCTGACGCCGCTGGGTGCCGAAAGGGCCGAATGGTTTTGGCTTTCGTCGGTTCCGTGACGGCGCATCCGAATTCGCGTGCGGTTCGTTGAACCGTTCGCCCGGCTGATGCGTTTCCGTGGTGGACAGGGTTCTGCCGGTGTGGCGCGTTTCCGGGCGGTTTTCCGGTTGTGCCGAATGATCTTTCGCTGTTGCTTTTCCGGTCGTGGGTGTTCGGATCGGGCCACACGGGCGAAAACACATAAGGAGGACGAGGAAATGAGCAAGTTGAAGACGCGGGTCGCCGCAGCCGCGGCCGGCCTGGCCGTGCTCGCTGGTGTCTCGGTCGCCACGGCGGGTTCCGCGACCGCGGCTCCCCGGGGCGGCCAGGTGGGCCAGCTGCTCGCGCCCTGGGTCAGCAGCACGAGCAGCGAGGTGATCCAGGTGCGCGACTGGCAGCCCCAGTTGCCCGCGTTCCCCAAGTTCTACTCGACGTTGCGCGAATGCCAGACGGTCGGTAACACCCTGGCGCAGCAGGGCAGGCTGATCGGTTTCGAGTGCGCTCCGGTCATGGGCGGCGGTTACTTTCTGCGCACCTGGTGAAATCGGGTGACCTTCCCCACCCGGCCGTTTGTTGCGTTTGGCTGGCGGCCCGGCGGATCTCGCGCCTCGTCGCTGACCGGCGTGCGCGGGCATGGGCCGAGGAGAGTCGCCCGGCGGGGACGCTGATGTTTTCTTCCCGTGCGGAATGCTCCGTGCGGGAGGCCCGATAGAGGAATCGGTCGGGTCGTGTGGTGGTGGAACCATGGCCACCAAGCCGTGAGTGGGGCGAGAATCGGGATGCGGAGGCAGGAGCGGGGGAAACGGCCCGCGTACTGTCGAGATCAGTCAACCGCCATCCGGTACGCGGTGGTTTTCGCTCGCCGCCCGGTCGTCGCTCGCCGTGGACTCGTCCCCGGTCCGCGGGTGCTCGGGGCGGTGGCCGGGTTCGGCCTGGCCGGCGTTGTCGCCGTGGCCGCCTGGCACGGCGTCCTCGCCCCGCTCACGGGCGGCGGCCGGTAGGGCGAGCCGCCGCGCGGACCGCGCCGGCCCCAGGCCGGCCGTCGGGGAACTCCCGCTTCCGGGTCGGGCGTTTTGTGCCCGCCCGGGAGGGCCGGCGGCTCCCGTCGCCGGGGCGCGCGGCGGCGCGGTGCGTGGTGTCGTCCAAGGCGGGCGCCGCGGTGGGACGGTTCGGGCGGACGGAGCCGGTCCCGCCCGGTGGCGCGAGGGAGGCAGACGGGAGACGGGCGTCGGCGTCTCCTGGCCCGCCCGGCTGCTCCGGTGTGTGGACGGCGGGCTGGCCCACCCGCTGCCGCACCGGGTTGATCCCCGGCCTGGTCCGCCGGACGTCGCTCAGCCGCCCAGCCGCCCACCCGCGCCGTCGACGGAGCCGCCTCCGGCCGGCGGTGCGGGCCACGGTCAACGCGGCCGAGCCGTCGGTGGGGACGCCGGGGGAGAGGTGAACTCCCCGTGCCCGACCGGTCGTCGAGGGCCGGGGGCGACAAGGGCCGGGGCGACAAGGGCCGAGGCCCCGAGGTCGGAGGTGCGGTGGGCGGGCCCGGCGCCGGCCCCGGTGCCGTGGTCGTCCGCCCGGCCGGCACCCCCCGGGGGCCCGTGCGGTGCGCCCGCGCCCGGCGCGGCATGGCGCGGCGTGACGGCGGGGTTTCCGGTCGGTGAATTCGGATCTCTCGCGAACTTGCGCTCGTCACCGTGCATCGGAGAGGACACGCGAACGCCTCGGCACACCGACGAAGGAAGTTCCTGGAATGTCAACCGCACCCTCGCGCGCGGTCTCCGCCGTCCCCGGCGACCGCCACCGTGCTGGCCTGGCCATGTCCATGTTCGTACTTGCGTCCACCGTCACCCGAGGTGGGCCGCGCCGGGCGGAGACGTCCCGGCCGGTCCGGTAAGCGACGTCAACAGCTCCCGACCGCTTACCCGTTCGCCCCGGCCGTAACGGATTGGACACGCATGTCATGACCGTTCCCACCGCCAGATCCGATGCGGGGGCGCGCCCCCGGAGCGTGGGCCCCGACCCCCGCCCGGACTCCGCGCCAGGCCCGCTCGGCCTCCTGGAAACGACCGCCACCACCCCCCGAGAGACCCCCGAACCCCCGCCAGCCGAGCAGTACCGCGCGCGTCTCCTCCGGTACGTGCGGGGCCTCACCTACGGCGACTCCCACCGGGCCGAGGACATCGTCCAGGAGACGATGCTCAGGGCGTGGCTCGCCGACACGCGTCCCCTGCCGGACGGCGAGGCCGACGGGACGCGCGCGCACCACGAGTACCTCGCGGCCTGGCTCCGCACGGTGGCCCGCAACCTCGCCTTCGACGCCCACCGGCGCGAGCGCTCCCTGCCCAGCGGGCTGGTCCCCGACCGGCTGCTCCACCAGCCGGCGGACCACGTGGACATGGCCGACCGGGTCGCCGACCGCCTGGTGGTCTCCGCCGGGCTGGCCCGGCTGACGCCCGACCACCGGGCCGCCGTCGTCCAGGTCCACCTGCGCGGACGGTCCGGCGCCGAGGCGGCGCGTGAACTCGGTGTCCCGCGCGGCACGGTCAAGTCACGCGTGCACTACGCCGTGTCGGCCCTGCGCCGGGAGATCGGAGAGGCATGAGGAACACCGACCCGATCGCCTTCATCAACGAGCACCGGGACACGATCTTCCGGGTGATGGGCGTGCTGGCCGTCCTGCTGGTCCTCTTCCTCGTCATCCGCTGGCTGGCGATGCGCCAGGGCGGCTGGGCCGCAGCGACGCGGCGGGTGCGCCGCGAGTTCGCCGTCACGGGCGCCGCGTTCGCCGCCCCCCTCCGCGCCTGGGCGCGCCACCGGCGGGAACTGTCCCTGCTGGTGCGCGGCCTGCGCGAGCCCGCCACCTGGCGGGACGCGGAACGGGCGGCCGCCGCGGCCCGGGCCCGCCTCGCGCCGACCGGCGGCAGCCCGTACGCGGTGCTGGTCGGCGCGGAGACCGTCACCGTCCTCCTCGCCGGGCGGGACGTGGGGGAGGCGGAGGACCCCTGGTGGACCGAGCCGGGGGACGGCCCCGACCGCTGGACCGCCAGGCGGACCGAACTCCCCGCCGTGGTGGCGGTGCCCGACCAGCCCCGCCCGGTGCTGGTCGCGATCGGCGTCGCCGGTGACCGCTGCGCGTTCCTCGACGTCGGGGCCGGTCCCGGGATCGTCACCGTGGAGGGCGACCGCCGCGCGGAGGTCGCGCAGCACCAGGCGATCGCCGCCCAGCTGCACGCGCGCCTGCCCGAAGGCCAGGTGCTGGTCGTCGACGGCGTCCACCCCACCTACCGGGGCCAGCCGATCCGCGACGCCTACCGGGCCGCCCGCGCGCTGCCCCACCCGCAGGGCATCGCCCCCGTGCTGGTCACCGCGGAACTGCCCGACCCGCTGCCGCCCGAGCTGGTCGAGCCATCCGACGCCGCGCCCGGCCCGGTGATCCTGCTGCGTGGCGCGGGCCGGGGCCTGCGCCAGACGCTGCTGACGGACCGGCAGGGGCAGCTGGTGTTGCTCGGCGGCTCGCTCGTCGTCGAGGGCAACGCGCTGGCCGACGCCCTGATCCGCCTCCTGCCCGACCTGCCGCCCGTACTGCCGCCGGCGCCGCCGGCCCGGGACACCGGCCCCCGCCGGCCCGCGCACGTCTTCGTCGAACTCGACGAGGAGGAGGAGCGGGAGGAGGGCATCGCCGTCCTCGCCGACCGCGGCGCCGCGCTGCCCCCCGAGGCGGAACGCGACGACGAGGTCGCGCACCCCAGCGTCGCCGTCGCCGCCACCGAAGACCGCCGGCACGACCGACGGGACGGCCGGGCCGCCCGGGACGCCGACCGCGCCGCCACCCGCGCCGCCGACCGGGCCGGCGCCGACCCGGGCGCCGGCGAATTCGCCGGCGAACTCGCGGGCGCCGGCACCGCAGTCGGCACGTCGTCCCGCACGACCCCGCCCCAGCCCGACACCACCGACCACCGGTTGGACCGCCCGTGAACCTCTGGATCACCACCTCCGACGCGCGGGGTCACCGCGCCGACCACCTGCTCGACCTGCCGACGGACACCACCGTGGGGGATCTCGCCACGGCGCTCGACGCGCCCCGCCTCTACCTCGACGAACAACCCCTGGAGAACAGCGCCTGGCTCGGGCCCGGCGGGGTCAGGGACGGCGCGTTGCTCGGCCTGGACGCGCCGGTCCCGGACGCCGGCGCCGTCGACGTCTGGCACCCGCCCGCGCACGACCCGGCGCTGCTGGAACTGCGGCACGTCTCGGGTCCCGGCGCCGGCCGGGTTTGGCGCCTCGGCCGCGGCACCTACGAGATCGGTACCGCCCGCGGCTGCGTCGTCCGGCTGCCCGACCCCGACCCGGACGGGACCGACGCCACCGGGGACGAGCGGGTGCCGGCCGCCGGCACCTGGCTCACCGTGCACGCCGACGGCACCGCGAGCCTGCGGCTGCCCGAGGACGCCGACCCCGACCTGTGCGGCCTGCGCAGCCTCACCCCGCCCCCGCCCGTCGATCCCGAGACCGGCACCCCGCTCACCGACGAGGAACCCGCGGGGCCTGAGGACGGCGGCCCCGGCGGCCACAGCGCCGAACCGGCGCCGCCAGGACCCGACGGCCAGCCGGCCCCGCCGCCGCAGCCCCCCGCCGGCTTCCGGCCGCCGCCCAGCGACGGCTCGGAGCCGTGGCCACGCTACGCCGACCTGGCGCTCGGCGACCACCTGCTGCGGCTGTGCCCGCCCTGTGTGCCGGACGCCGCCGTGAAGCCGTCCGAGGACCGGATGACGCTGGAGTACAGCCGGCCGCCCCGCCTCACCCCGCACCTCGACGCCGAGACCCTGAACCTCCCCGGCCCGCCCAAGCCCCAGGGTCCCCGGCCCTTCCCCTTCCTGGTCATGATGTCACCCCTGGTCATGGGCCTTTCGATGATGTTCCTGGTGCGGTCGTTCTACTTCGTCATCATGATCTTCTTCACCCCGATGCTGGCGATCGGCAACTGGGTCTCCGGCCGCCGCGCCAACCGGAAGCGGTACGAGGAGGACCTGCGTCGCTACCGGCTGCGGCGCGCCGCGCTCGAAGCGGAGATCCGGCGCGCCGCCGTCGAGGAACGCGCCCAGCGCAACGCCGCCTCCCCCGACCCGGCGACCGTCCGGCTCACCGCCCTCGGCCCCGGGCACCAGCTGTGGGAGCGGCGCCGCCACCACCCCGACTACCTCACCCTCCGGGTCGGCACCGTGGCCCGCGCCTCCGTCAAGACCGTCCAGGACAGCGCGCGCGACGCCAACCACCGCCGCGTCCACTGGCGGCTCGCCGACGTGCCCGTCGGCGTGGACCTGGCCCAGCTCGGCGTCGTCGGCATCACCGGCACGGCCCGCACCGCCCGCGCCCTGGCCCGCTGGCACGTCGCGCAGACCGCCGTCCTGTGCAGCCCACGCGACCTGCGGATCGTCATCCTCACCGAGGAGCGGTACGCCGCCGACTGGGAGTGGGTCCGCTGGCTGCCACACCTGCGGCCCAGCCGCCGCGGCGCCGCCGGCACCCCGCTGGTCGCCGTCGGCAACGACCCCGCGTCCGTCGCCCACCGCGTCGGCGAGCTGTACGCGGAGATCCAGGACCGCAGCGGCGGGCCGGGGAGCGGCCACCGGCCGGGGCCGGCCGGCGGCCCGGACCTGCTCGTCGTGCTGGACGGCGCCTGGCGGCTGCGCGACGTGCCCGGGGTCATCCCGATCCTGACCCAGGGGCCCGGCGTCCGGGTCTTCAGCCTCTGCCTCGACGAACGCGAGCACCTGCTGCCCGAGGAGTGCAACGCCATCGTCACCAGCGACGGCAACCACCTCTCCCTGCGCAGCTCGGGCGTCCGCACCGTCACCGGCATCCGCGCCGACCAGGTCGAGCCCGACTGGTGCGAGGAGGTCGCCCGCGCCCTCGCGCCGGTGCGCGACGTCACCGTCGAGGCCGACGTGGGCGTGCCCACCGAGGTGCGGCTGCTGCCGCTGCTCAACCAGGACCCGCCGGACCCCGAGGCCGTGGTGGCGCACTGGGGGCGGCAACCCGCGTCCACCTCCTTCGTCATCGGCGCCGGCTACGACGGCTCCGTCGTCCTCGACCTCGTCAAGGACGGACCGCACGGCCTGATCGCCGGCACCACAGGATCCGGCAAGTCGGAGCTGCTCCAGACCATGATCGCGTCGCTGGCGGCCATGAACCGGCCCGACGAACTCACCTTCGTCCTGGTCGACTACAAGGGCGGCAGCGCGTTCCGGGAGTGTGCCGACCTGCCGCACACCCTCGGCATGATCACCGACCTCGACGGCGCCCTGGTGCAGCGCGCCCTGGCGTCCCTGGCCGCCGAACTGCTCCGCCGGGAGCACGTCCTGGCGGAGGCCGGGGTGAAGGACCACCGCGACTACCGGGCCAAGCGGGCCCGCGACCCGGAACTCGCGCCGCTTCCCCGGCTCCTGCTGGTCATCGACGAGTTCGCGACCCTGGTGCGGGAGCTGCCCGACTTCGTCCCCGGCCTGATCAGCCTGGCGCAGCGCGGCCGTTCCCTGGGGCTGCACCTGGTCCTCGCCACCCAACGCCCGGCCGGGGCGGTCAGCAACGACATCCGCGCCAACACCAACCTCCGCGTCGCGCTCCGGGTCACCGACCGCACCGAGAGCCAGGACGTCCTGGAAGCCGGGCACGCCGCCGCGATCTCGCCCGACACCCCAGGCCGCGCCTTCATCCGGCGCGGCGACGGCCCGCCGCTCCCCTTCCAGACCGCCTACGTCGGCGCGGAGCGCCCGGAGCCCGCCGAGGAGGGGCGCCTCGCCGCCCCGGCGGCGGGCGGCGGGCCGCGCGCCGTGCGCCGCGCCCCGCTGGAGTGGGGGCTCCTCGGCCACCCCGTGCGGCTGCCGGCCGCCGAGGAGGAGCCCGCGGCGGCCCCGGACGGCGACGGCGCCGAGCACGTGGTCACCGACGACCCGCCGACCGACCTCAGCGTGCTGGTCGAGGCGCTCCGGGCCGCGGCCGAGGCGCTGCCGGACCTCACCCCGCAGGCCCAACCCTGGCTGCCCCCGCTCGGGCAGCGGCTCACCCTGCCCAAGCCGGACCGGGACCCGGCACCGGGCGGCGCCATCCTGCCGGACATCCCGTTCGCGGTGTACGACCTGCCCGGCCAGCAGGCCCAGGTGCCGGGCCCCATCAGCCTGGACAGCTTCGGGCACCTCTACGTCATCGGCGCGCCCCGCTCGGGCCGCACCCAGGTGCTGCGGACCATCGCCGGCTCCACGGCCCTGTACCTCGCGTCCGACCAGGCGCACCTCTACGGCATCGACGCCGCCGGCGGCGGTCTGCGCGCGATCGAGGCGCTGCCGCACTGCGGCGCCGTGGTCCCCCGGGACGACCTGGACCGCGTCGGGCGGCTCCTGCGCCGGCTGACCGGGGAACTCAGCCGCCGGCAGGCCCTGCTCGCCGAGCACGACCTGAGCGCGCTGCCCGAGCTGCGGGTCCGCCTGCCGCGTGAGGAGCGGCCCCCGCACGTCCTGGTCCTGATCGACGGCTGGGACACCCTCTTCGAGACGCTCGACACCTACGACGGCGGCCGGCTCAACAACGAGCTGTTCCGGCTGCTGCGCGAGGGCCTCGCGGCGGGCGTGCACGTCGTCGCCACCTCGGAGCGCTTCCTGCTGGGCAGCCGCGCCGGCCAGCACAACGACCGGCGCCTGATGCTGCGGCAGACCGACCCCATGGACTTCTCCGGCGTCGGGATCGACCGCAAGCGGGTGCCGGACGACGTGCCGCCGGGGCGCGGCTGGTTCGCGCCCAGCGGCGTCGAGGGACAGATCCTCCAGCTGCCCGTGGCGGCGTCCGGGGGCGGCGGCGACCAGGCCGACGCGCTGCGCGAGATCGGGCGGGGGGCGACGGTCAGGGACAGCGGGATCGACGAGGCGCGGCGCCCGTTCCGGGTGGGCGTCCTGCCCACCGCGATCGGCTTCCAGCAGGTGATGGACAGCGTGCCGGAGGAGGAACGGCGCCCCATGCGGGCGCTGGTCGGCGTCGGCGGCGACGATGTCGCCCCAATCCACCACGACTTTGCGCGCGACTCGCACACCTTCCTGGTGGTCGGCCCGGCCCGCAGCGGGCGCTCCACGGCGCTGGCCGGCATGTGCGTCTCCCTGCTGATGAGCGGCACGTCCCTGCTGGTGATCACCCCGCGCGACTCGCCGCTGCGGGAGCTCGCCGCGCACGGCCTGGCCACCGTCATGGGGGGCGCCGACCCGTCGAGCGAGCGGATCGAGGAGGCGTTGGAGCGGATGGCGGGGCAGCGGGTCGTCGTGGTGGTGGACGACTACGACCTGTTGGCGAACGGCCCGGCGGACCGCGCGTTGCGGGGGATCGCCGCCGCCGGTCAGGAGCAGGGGCGGGCCCTGCTGGCGGCCGGGCCGGCCGAGGGCCTTTCGATGGTGGGCTGGCTCGGGCTCGCCCGGCGGGGCCGCAGCGGCGTGCTGCTCGGGCCGCGGAGCACCGTCGAGGGCGATCTGATCGGCGCGCAGCTCGGCGGGCAGCACCTGCGGCCGGTGACGGTCCCGGGCCGGGCCCTGACCGGAGACGGCGCCGGCGGCGTCCGGGCGGTCCAGGTCCCGCTGACGACGCTGCGGGGGTAGCCGCCCGGCCGCGGGAACGCGGCAGCGGCAACGGGGGGTGGTTCCGGCGTGGGCCGGAACCACCCCCCGCCGGGTGGACCTGGGGCTACTTGTTGATGCTGGTGATGATGCCCTGGTCCCGGTCCCACTCCACGTCGTAGCCGATGTCGCCCTGCGGCGGGTTGTACTCCGGCAGCGTCGCGGAGTCCGGCAGCGGCTTCTCGGTCTCCGGTTCGAAGTGGCCCCCCTCGCCATCCAGGCTGGACAGCGTGCTCGCCATGGCGGCGTTGTCGGCGTTCTCGTAGTTGACCCTGAGGCTCTCGAAGAGCTGCGCGAAGCTCATGAGGTTGGTACCCCCGGCATGGAGCGAGTTGCTGAACTCCGAGTAGGCCGTCTGGAGCGCCGGGGACGCCTGTTCGAGGTACATGCCCTGCTCCAGCAGATCTCGGACCATGTACAGCAGCCGGTAGACCTCATCGATGAAGATGCGGGCCTGACCGTCAAGAACGGTGCAGGTCTCGCCTATTCCCTCGTAGTCGAGATGCATCACGTCGTTCGACACTGGACCTCCTGGGCAGTCGTTTCCTTGGCACTGAGGGGTGTGAAGGGCCGGGGACGCCTACTGCCCATTGCGGATGAAGTCGGCGGACCGCTCGTCCTGCTCCAGCAGGTTGTCCTTCATCTGTCGGAACTGGAGCGCGAAGGTGCCCACGTTCTCGATCAGACTGTTGAGCAGGGTCGTGAACTCGGCGTACTTGTCGTTGAGCGCGGGTGTGGACGCCGGCAGGCGCATGTGGCCGTTGAGCATTTCCGTCACCGCCGCGTTGCAACGGTCCCTGACCGGATTCAGCATGTCCACCATGCTGGCGTTCAGCTGGCTGGCTGTCGCTTCGACTTCGGCGCTGTCGACATGGATGTTCGCGCCATTGAGGCGGTTGGGCATGGGATATCGACTCCTCGCGTTCTCGGAATTCTTCCGGGGCCCCGTCGCCGGGGGTATCAACTGTCGGATGGCGTGCTCGAAGGGCTCGCCGAGGTCTCGGGGCTACACCATCGGCATGACCCGCTCGGGCCGGACTTCGCCGCTCTCCTCTTCCCCCTCTTCCACCCAGTCCTCGAAGGGACCGGCGCGGGTGTACTCCTTGACCTCGGTCTTCTCCTCACCGTCGTCGTCGACGCTGGTGACGGTGACGGTCTTGGTGCCGGCGCCGGGCACCTCCGCGCCCTCGTCGTCGATGCTGACCTCCTCCACCGTCACGGTGCCGTCAGAGGACGTGCTGGTCACCGTGTAGTCGCGGGTGTCGAAGGCGGGCGCCTCCGCCGTGACAGGTGCCGACCCCGGGCCAGCGGGATGGAGGGAGTACGACGACTCGACGATGTTCGGGGGGCCGTCGTACTCGGTGAGCGTGGTGTACCGCTCGCCGTTGGCGAGGGTGACGGTCGACTCCTCCGCGATGATGTTGTAATCGGAGTCGTAGGTGACGCTGGACGAGATGGCGTTGCCCCGGCGGTCCGAGAACTCGACCCGGTCCGGCGGCTCGTCCGTCGGTGGCTTCGGGGCGTCCTCCGGCAGCCCGGGGTGCGGGGGCACCCGGTCGTCGATGCCGTCCACGCCCCGCACGTCGTCGGCCCAGTTCTGTAGGTGGGTGTCGCACCAGTCCGGCCGGTTGTCCGGTTCGTCGGGACCGGGGGGTTGGCAGACCTGGTCGATGTTCGCTTCGGGATGGTCGTGGAAGTAGTCGGCGGCGCCGATGCTTTCCAGATATCCGTTCCAGGCGTCCACCTTCCGCTGATGGGACTCGTAGGCCTCCTTCTCACCGAGCCATTCGCTGAACCCCATCGACGCCACGGAGAAGCTGGCGCTCGTGGCCAGTTGGGAGTCCATGTCGATCAGCGTGGCCGCCAGGCTCCCAAAGGTGTTGCCGAACTTCCGCAGCCCGTCCACGCCCTCCTTCGTCCGCTTGGCGGAGTCGAACTGGAAGAAGGCGACCTGCCGGGACAGTTCTTCGTGCCCGAAGACGCGATCCCGCCCCTCGTCGCCACCCGTCGCCACGGCGAGGAAATGGCCCGAGGCGCCGCCTTCCTCGGCCTCGTCGGCCAGCTTGTTCATCTCCCGCTGCAGCATCAGCAGCAGGTCGTAGTTCACCGCGAACTTATCGCCCATCCACGCCTTCCTTTCCGGCCGCCGTGTCGCGTGCGCGTTCCCCCACCCGGTATACGCGCGACCGTGCGGGCCGGTTCAACGGTTACCGCGCCGACGTTCGAGAAAGGCGCCGCGACGGCTGAACCGGCCGACCCCGTCAGGCGTATACCGGGTGGAGGAACACGCCGGAGCGACCGAGGGAGGTGCGGCGGTCATGGCCCGCGATCCGGACTGGAGCGCACTCAACCTCGAGAAGGACCCCACCCCCGGCAGCCCGGGGGAGATCGACATCGTCCTCGACTCGCACCGCCAACTCATCTCCCACGCCCAGCGCCTCGACGCCGGCCTCACCGTCGTCATGTCACCGACCCACGGGGACTTCGTCGGAGCGTCGGCCGAGGCGCTCCGCGACGAGGTGGAACAGCGGTTGGTCAACTTCGTGCGGACCTTCAGGACCGGCCACGAACAGGCGCACGCCGCCCTTGAGCGCTTCCAGCAGGTCATGGTGGAGGAGCAGGAGATCGCCGACGGCGCGCTCGCCGAGGCCAGGGAGCTGGAGAAGGACGACCCGCGGATCGAGGTCCTGACCCGCCGGGCCCAGGAGGCGGGGGAGCGGCTCGCCGCCGCCGGGGACGTCGCGGCCGCGGAGATCGAGCTGGCGCGCGACGCCATCACCTCGCCCGTGAAGCACGACGCGTGCAAGGAGTTCTGGGACTTCTTCCTCTGGTTCGCGCTGGCGATCTCGGTTGTCGGCATCATGTTCGGTGGCGGGTTCGGCCTGGCCGCGTTCCTGGTCAACATCGGGGTGCTCGTCGGGGCCGTCTTCGGGTCCGCGCTGGGGAAGCTCAACCCCCTGGAAATCGTCTTCGGCCTGCTCGGCATCATGGCGATGACGACCCGCGCCGCCGTCTCCTTCCGCCAGATCGGCAACTGGATACGGGAGAGCGCTCGCCCGTTCCGCCACTCGGAGGCGTGGAAGGAGCTGCTGGCGAAGGTGGGCAGGGGTACGGTCACCCTCCTGACCGCCCCTCCTCGCCTGCTGGTCGTCGGCGGTATCAGCCTCGCCAGGCTGGTGCTGACCGGCCTGGACAACGGCGCCGGGCTGCTGGCCCGCGGTTGGGCCAACGGCGGCTTCACCGGTGTCCTCCACGAAGTGGGGGCCGGTCTCCTCGCGAGCTTCCACGCGGGCCGGCGCGCGATCCGGGAACTCGCCCATCGCGTGGACCGCGGGCTGGGCGGCATCCCCTCGGAGCTGGGGCGGTACCTGCGCCTGCATCTCAACCCGTACACCTGGACCGGCATCATCCTGCCCGTCTCGGCGCGGGAGATCAGGGGCGCCGTCGCCAGGTACCAGGGCTGGTTCGGCAAGGCCGCGGACGACGCGCCGACCGTCACCCGCGCGGACTGGTCGACCGCCCTCTACGACAGCGTGGTGCGCCGCGGGATATTCCAGGAGTTCCGCCACGGCTTCGAGTGGGTCAACGGCGTCCGGGTCGATACCCGGGCGTTCAGCAAGTCGCCGACCGGCACCGTGGTCACCCAGGCGGACTTCGAGAAGTTCCAGCCCTTCAGGTACGCGACCTTCAACATGGCGGGCAAGCTCGGCGGGCTGTTCGTGCCGTCCTACCAGAGCACGCCGGGTGGGGGCGCCGCGGCCGGCGCCTTCTTCCAGGGGAGCACGACAGACGTCCCGCACTTCGTGCCGGCAGTGGACTTCGCCTTCTCAGGCCGGGGGCTGCGGATCGGCATCACCGACACCTCGCTGGAGGCGGGCGGGATCCGCAACAACCTGGTGGACATCCCGTTCGGCGGCAGCGTGGCGACCCGGCAGCCCGTCGCCGTCGCCCATCTGCCGGCCCCGGGCGGTGAGCTGGCCGCCATCGCCGCCCCGGTGCTGCCGCCCAACCCCCTGGGCGCCTCCCTCGGTAGCGGACGGCAGGTCACCGCGGTCGTCGACTGGGAGAGCGGAGCCCGGCTCCAACTCACCTACCAGGCCGGCCAGCTGCACATCGTGCCGGTGGGCGGAAGCATGTCGGACATCAGCATCCAGGTGCTCGGCGAGGTCCGGCACGTCCCGGCGGAGGGCCTGACCCTCCCGGCCAGCCAACTGCTGACCCCCGTCCCCGCGCGGAACGCCGGCGACGCCTCGACCGTCGCGGGCCGCTCCACCTCCGACACGGTGCGGATGGACCTGCACGTCAACGACGCGCCCCCGCTCCAGCTGTCGATGACGGACCGGCTGATCAACTTCAGCATCCCCGAGCCCGTCAACTCGCGGTACGCCCTGGACGTGCTGGGCTCGGACCTGCCGTCCTTCCAACAGGCGATCAAACGGTCGGCCGGCGCCCCCAACCTGGCACCGGCGCTCCCCACCTCCCTCGACCGCTACGACGCGCTCGGGGTGACCCAGTCGGACGTCAACCGCGTGGAGATCAACACCGGGGACTCCGCGGTCTCCGTCGGACTCGGCAAGGGGTACAGCTTCAGCCCCGGCCTCTCGGAGACCACCACGCCCCCCAACTGGCGTGAGATCAGCGGCCAGGACCTGTCGCCCGGGGGCAGCACCACGGTGGGCGGGATCAGCGTGCACCGCGACGGCACGCCGACCCTCGGCATCGGCCAGATCGAGTTCCACACGCTGGGCACCAGCGACGACGCCCTGCGGACGGCCCTCAACGCGAACGAGCAGGCGCTGCCGCCCCCCGGCGGCGAGCGGAACGTGCCGGCCGGCACGGGCCTCCACGGACCGCCGCCGCCGGTGCTGGGCACCGACCACCCCCTGTGGGACATCAACCCCTCCGTCGCCAGTTGGAACACGCTGCGCACCCTGGGCGTCCCGGCCGGCCGCGAGCCGAGCCTGGCCGACCTGACGGCCCGGTGGGCCAACCTGTACCAGCCGCAGTACACCAACGGCCCCGACCAGGCGGCCGGCCCGGTCAACCCCGGGCGTGGGGCCGGCGTGGCCAGGTCGCCTCTGGTGGCTGTTCCGCTGGAGGGTCTGGGTGGGTTGCACCTTGTGCATGGTTCGGGGCGGTCTCCGGCGGTGGTGGGGGTGGGCTCGGTCTCCCGGAACGTCGTCACGCTGGAGGGCGGCGTGGACGGTGCGGACCTGTTCCTGGTGCGGGCATCTGACGAGTCGTTCGCGGCGTTTCGGTCGGACGGGACGCGGCATCCGGTGGCGGTGCGGGAGGTCGGGGACACCTTCGAGCTGGACTGGAACAGCGGTACCTGGCGGTTCGACCAGCGGGGGCTGCGGGTGCACGGCTTGGCTGAGACGGTGTTGGGGGCGGTGCCGGAGGTGGGTCCTGTCGTCCCGCGCACTGTTACCGCGTTTCCGGTGACTGGGGTTGAGTCGGGTGTGACGGGGGTGCGGCGGGCGGAGTTGGTGGGTTTGGGGCGGCTTGAGTTGCAGCCGACGGGTGTGGGCACCGTGACGGGTGAGGGTGGTGTGGTGACGCATGTCGCGCGCGAGGTGGTGGAGGGGCGGGAGCTGCTGGCGGGGACGGTTATCGTGCGGCCGGTGTCCGGGGGCGGTGAGCCGGGGTTGTTCGACTTGTCGACCGGGGCGCGGGTCTCGGGGGTCGAGGTGGACGATCTGGTGGACGGCCTGTATCGGGTGCGGGCGGGGGAGTCGGGGTGGGTGGTGGACACCGATACCGGTGTGGTGTTGGGCGGGGCGGGGCGGCAGTTGGCCGGGGCGTGGGAGCTGTGGGGTCAGGGCAGCGGACCGCGGGTGTTGGACGACGGGATCGAGCGGGTGCCGTCGCCGGCCGAGCCGTCCCCGGTGGTCACACCGCCGGTGCCGGCCTCGGTGAACCAGGCCCTCGATCCTGACCTGACCGTGCCAAGCGAGCGGGGCCGGGGGACGGTACACGACCCGGACGGCGGCGCGGCCCTGGTGAACCGCTCCGGTCTGCCGGCGCGGCACACCCTGCACTTCCCGGCGGACCGGGACCCCTTCGTGCGCGGCCCAAACGGGGTGGAGGTGCCCGTCCACAGGTTGGCCGACGGCGCCGGGACGGGGCAGCCGGAGTACCTGGTCCGGATACCCGGCCACCGGCCGGTCGTGGTCACCCAAGACGGCACTCTGACCCGGGTGGCCGTGGACGTGTCGCCGGCGAACAGGGTGGCGGACCTCGTCACCCTGCCGCTCGACGGGAGCGCCCCCCGCGCGTACCGCGACCACATGCCGGTGCCGGTCCCCGTGACCCGGGGCCCCGAGCCGTATCTGTTCGGGCTGGGCCCGGCTGGCCAGCGGGCGATCTACGACCTGAACGGTTTCGTGATGCTGACCGAGCGAGGCATCACGAGCGGGCCGCTGACCGGAAACTTCCTGCTCAGGCCGCTGGGGGCGAACGTCCACCCCCGGGTCGTCACGCCCGAGCTGGCCCCGGTGCCCGGCGTCCTCGCGGTCAACCCGTTCGGCCCCGGACACCTGGTCACCATGGAACAGGGCTCCCACACGCTGAGCGCCGCCGGCCGCCACGACTTCGATGTCGTGTGGTTTCGCGGACCCCGGGGCGAGGCGTCCGGGGACTTCGCCGTCCTGCCCAGGGAGGGGGGCAGCAGGTTCGCGGAGCTGGGCCGGCAGGACCTCGGCGCTGGCGCGGTCTACCGCGGGGGCGCTGCGCCGGTCAGGCTCACCGACCAGGTGACCGCTGTCGACAACCGGATCTTCCGGCAGACGGACGCCGGGGTCGTCACCGTCTATGACGGCCAAGGCCACTGGATCGGATCGGGACGCTGGGTGACTGATGGCGGCTGGGAGGGCCACGCCCTCATCCGGACGCCATCGGGCGCCTACCAGCTGATGCATCCCGAGATACAGACGGCGGGGCTGCGCGTCAGCGAGTTGCCGGACAACCTGGTGGCGGTGGAAGCGTGGGGTGTCAGGGAGGTGCTGACCACCGAGGGCCGCCAGGTGCGCGTGATCGAGGTGCGCCACCCGCGGCGCGAGGGCGGGCACATCCTCGTCGTGTACCCGCCGAACGGCGGCCTGGTGGCCCTTCGCGTGCACGGCGGAGCGGACGGTGTGCCCCCCCTCATCACACGGATGCCCGACGGGACGGTTACCGAGACGCACGGCGGCGCACGTATCCACCTCCACCTGCCGTCCGAAACGTGGATCTACAGCGCCGCGAGGGGCCGGTTCCGCTGGCACGCGCAGCGCCCGCCCGAGCCGCCCACCGACCAGGTCGTACGCCATGCGGCCGACGGAGTGCCGGAGCTCTATGAGGGGGACCGCCTCGTCCTCGACAGCCTCGTGACGGAACTGGCGCCCGGTCGCTATCTGGTCGAGACGCGCGGCGGCGTCCCGTGGACGGTGGGGCCGGACCGGAGCCGCGCGTTCGTCGATGTCGTGCGGCTGAGGTCCGGGGACGGAAGCCTGACCGGGGCCCTGGCGTTCCAGGACCTGGCCGGTGGGGGACCGGCCGAGGTGTTCCGTCCCGGTCGGGGTCTCACCGGGGAACAGGTGGGCGCGGCCGGCCCGGGGCAGTTCTCGGTGGCGGGCGAGACCGGCCGGACCAGCGACGTCTACGGCGAACTCGGCCATCTGGAAGGCCGTGGGTACCACTTCACGGGTGATCTCACGGTGCTGCTGCCCACCACCGGGAACCCGGTCGTGCTGTCCAGGGCTCCGGGGACGCCCATCGAGTCCGTGCGGCGTTTCGGCGACGACGGACTCATCGTCGACCGGGCGGACCTGGGCCTGGTGACCCCCGATGGCGAGGTGACGCACCGCTTCACCCGCCTTGACCGCAGGGACGAGGACCTGTTCGTCCTGACCCCGGTGCACGGCGGGGGTGACCCCGTGCTCTACCAGGACGGCATCGCGTCCGCCTCCCCGGTGACCGTGGGTGCCGAGATCACGGTGCGGATCGGCGCTCAGCGTGCCCACTACTCCCCGCGGGGCGAGTGGCTCAGGGACGTGTACCTGCCCGCGCCCGGTAGCTCGCTGCACGAACTGCTCGGGGAAGGCAACGGGCTCGCCTTCGACGGCCCCGGAGGCCCCTCGTGGGTCGAGGGCCCGAACGGTGCGCGCGTGCCCGGGTCGGCGGTGGAACGCCTCAACGCCGAGACCTTCGCGGTCACCGTCGGCGGCCGGCGGGGGCTCGTGAACGCCGACGGGGGTCTGACCGGCCACGTCCACGCCGTCGAACCAGTGGGGGACACGTTGCCGGGGGGCTTCGTCGCCCTGCCGGCCGAGGGCGGCAGGTGGGGGGGCCGCTACGACGCCCAGTGGCGGCCTGTCCTCGCACTCACCGCGTTCGACGAGGACGGGCCGCTCGGCGGGCTGTCCGACGCCTACCGGTTCGGAATGTGGCGCGAGGACCGGCCGCCCGTCCTGGTGGACACCGACGGCGTGCCGTCGCCGCCGGACACCTCGCTGACCAGGCTGGCCGGCAACGACGAGGAGGAGATGTACCTGGCGCGGGTCGGGGAGCGGTACGGCCTCGTGAACGAGGAGGGGGGCGACTCGCACGGCATGGTGGAACTGCTGGGCCCGGGCGGTCGGGGGACGGGCCTGTTCGCTTCCTCGCCGTTGCCTGAGGTTCAGGAGTTTCGGCGGGTTTTCGACCTCGCGGGCCATGTGTGGGTGGATGACGTGGTCGCTGAGGGGGGTGCGGTCTCGTTCGGGCGTGGGTACGCGCGCTTTGAGTACGGGGAGTCCGACGGCGTTCTGCGGTCGTGGTCAGTGGAGTTGGAGCACGGTTCGCTGGCCGGGTTGCAGCTGGGGTGGACGCGGTCGGATGGTTTCGCGACCGCGCCGGGTCTCTCGGCTTCGTGGGTGGGTGCCGACCATGTGTTGGTGGAGCTCAGTGGTAGTCGCTTCCTGGTGGGGGCGGACGGGGAGACGGCGGTCCCGGCTGTCGTGCTGACCGGCCGGCCGGGGTATCAGGATCTGCTCGTCGTGGGGGGTGCGGGGGGTGGGGTGTATCCGCTGCCGAGGACGTTGGACGGTGCCTCTGTGGACAGTCCGGTTCGGTGGGATCCGGAGACCGGGCATCTCGTGGTGCACGAGGCGGACGGTACGACGGTGCGGTACACCGAGGACGGCCAGTTCGTGGCGGAGGGGATGGGGACCGGTGGGCGCCCGGAGCTGAGCGCGGCCGAGCGGGATCTGCTGACGGGCCTGGATCGTGTGCGGTTGGCCGGGGCACCTCCGCCGGCGCCCGGGTCGCACGTCTACCGGGTGTTCGTGCAGCACGGGTTCGAGCCCGCCGAGCAGACCGACGTCGTCGTCCGCGGGCTCGGGGTGCCCGACCAGGCGGCCGGCCCGGTCAACCCCGGGCGTGGGGCCGGCGTGGCCAGGTCGCCTCTGGTGGCTGTTCCGCTGGAGGGTCTGGGCGGGTTGCACCTTGTGCATGGTTCGGGGCGGTCTCCGGCGGTGGTGGGGGCGGGTTCGGTCTCCCGGAACGTCGTCACGCTGGAGGGCGGCGTGGACGGGGCGGACCTGTTCCTGGTGCGGACGTCTGACGAGTCGTTCGCGGCGTTCCGCCAGGACGGGACGCGGCATCCGGTGGCGGTGCGGGAGGTCGGGGAAACTTTCGAGCTGGACTGGAACAGCGGTACCTGGCGGTTCGACCAGCGGGGGCTGCGGGTGCACGGCTTGGCTGAGACGGTGTTGGGGGCGGTGCCGGAGGTGGGTCCTGTCGTCCCGCGCACTGTTACCGCGTTTCCGGTGACTGGGGTTGAGTCGGGTGTGACGGGGGTGCGGCGGGCGGAGTTGGTGGGTTTGGGGCGGCTTGAGTTGCAGCCGACGGGTCTGGGCACCGTGACGGGTGAGGGTGGTGTGGTGACGCATGTCGCGCGCGAGGTGGTGGAGGGGCGGGAGCTGCTGGCGGGGACGGTTATCGTGCGGCCGGTGTCCGGGGGCGGTGAGCCGGGGTTGTTCGACTTGTCGACCGGGGCGCGGGTCTCGGGGGTCGAGGTGGACGATCTGGTGGACGGCCTGTATCGGGTGCGGGCGGGGGAGTCGGGGTGGGTGGTGGACCGCGACAGCGGCGAGGTGCTGGCCGGCACGGGGCAGCTGTGGGGTCACGGCGTCGGACCGCGGGCGCTGGGCGGCGAGCCGGACCGGTTGCCGGCGCCGGCCGAGCCGTCCGCCGAGGTCACGCCGCCGGTGTCCGCCTCGGTGAACCAGGGCCTCGATCCTGACCTGACCGTGCGGGGCGAGCCGGGCCGGCGGACGATTCACGCCCCGGACGGCGGCGCGCTGCTGCGGGAACGGGCCATCACCAGCGGGCCGTTGCGCGGGAACGTCCTGCTTGCTCCGCTGCGGGACGGCGTGCGCCCCCGCGTCGTCACCTCCGAGCTGGCCTCGATACCCGACGTCCTCGGGGTGCACCGGTTCGAGAACCGTTACCTGGTCGCCATGGGACGGGACTCCCACCTGTTGAGCGCCACCGGCCGTGCCCAGGACGACGTCGTGTGGCTGCGCGGCCCCGGGGGTGAGGAGACCGGGGAGTTCACCGTCCTGTCCAGGGAGCGGTTCGGCGTGTTCGGGGAGGATCTCCCCCCCGCCCCGGTCTACCGCCTGGGCGACGAGGTGGTCCGACTACCGGGCCTGGCGCGCGCCAACGCCGACCAGATCTTCCGGGTCGCGGACGACGGGCGGGTCACCGTCTACGGTGGCCAGGGCGACTGGATCGGATCGGGACGCTTCGTGGAGGGGGGGAGCTGGGAGGGCCACGTCCTCATCGGGACGCCAACGGGCCGGCTCCAGCTGCTGGATCCGGACGCGCCGACGGCGTGGTTCGTCCTCTCCCGGGTGTCGGACGACCTGGTTTCGGTGAACGTGGCGGGCGGCGGCGGGCTGCTGACCGTCGAAGGCCGCCACGTGCCCTCGACCATCTTCGTCGATCCCACGGACGAGGCCGCCATGATCGTGGTCGCGCGGTGGCCGAACGCCGCCCCGGTCGCCTACCGCGCCCGAAACGACGGTATCGGCACGCTCGTCTTCGAGCGGTTGCCGGACGGGACCGTCACCGGGACGCTCGACGGCACGCGGTTCCACTTCCATCAGCCCACCGAGACGTGGACCTTCGGCAACGCGGGTGGCGATCCGCTCGCCCACCACAGGCACCTCGCCACCCCGCCGACCGACCACGTCGTCCGCCACTCCGCCGACGGGGTGCCCCGTCTGTACGAGGGGGACCGCCCCGTCCCGCACAGCCACGTGACGGAGCTGGCGCCCGGCCGGTACCTGGTCACCGTCGCCAGGAACCTCGCGTGGACGCTGGGGCCGGACGGAAGCCGCGCGTTCGTCGATGTCGTGCGGTTCACCAACGGAGAGGGGCGCCTGACCGGGGCACTGGCGTTCCAGGACCTGTCGGGCCGGGGACCCGCCGAGGTGTACCGCCCCGGTCTGGGTGTCACCGGGGAACAGGTGCGTGCCGCCCACGAGGACATGTTCTCGGTGACGAGCGTGACCGGCCGGTTCGGCGACGTCTACGACCACGTCGGCCTCCCGCAGGGCCGTGAGATCCACTACCCGGGCGACATCACGCTGGTGGTGCCCCTGACGGGGGCGCCGATCGCGATGATCGGCGGCCGGCAGAGTCTGGACCTCATGGTGCACCGCCTTGGTCCCGACCTGTTCCTGGTCGAAGGGGCGGCGGGCCGGAGCGTGGTGAACCTCCAGGGCGAGGTGACCCACGACTTCGTCCGCCTCGACCGCCCGGGCCAGGACCTGTTCCTCCTGACCCCGGTGCACGGCGGGGGCGCCCCCGTGCTCTACCAGGGCGGCCTCAGGACCGACCACGGGGTGATCGTCGGTGACGAGATCACGGTGCTGATCAACTCCGTGGGCATGCGCTTCACCCCGCAGGGCGAGTGGCTGCGGGACGTGCGCTTCTCCTCGCCCACGAACCCGCTGCACGAGGTGTTGGGGGACGGCCGCGGCGTGGCCCTCGATCGCGAAGGCGTGTCGTGGGTCGAGGACCTGCACGGTGCGCGCGTGCCAGGCACGACGGTGACGCACTACGCGGACCTGGACAACGCCGCCCTGGTCACCGCCGGCGACCAGGGGGGTCTCGTCAGCTCCACGGGGTACCTCACCCACCGCGTCGGGCCAGCCAACGCGGGGAGCGTGCTGCCAGACGGCTTCATCGCCAGGCCGCTCGACCTCGAAGACGCGACGTACGTCCTCGACGCGCAGCGCCGCCTCGCCCTGATGTCCGTCCCCGTCGAGAGCGATCACCCGCTGCTCGGGGGACGGTCCACGCCTTAACGGATCGGTATGTGGGCGCGGGAGGAGAGAGCGTTCGTCGTGGTGGACGACGACGGCGTGCCGATCCCGGACATCCGGGTGTCGCGGCTGGCCGTCAGCGGCGACGAGGAACTGAACCTCATGCGGATCGGGGAGGACTACCACCTCGTGAACGCCCTCGGGGTCCCCTCGCCGCACCGCATGCTGGAACTGCTGGACGTGGACGGTCGGGGGACGGGCCTGTTCGCCTCCTCGCTGGCCGACGATGTGGAGCCGTCGAACGTGGACGGTGCGGGGATGGGCGAGGTTTTCGCGTCGTTGGCCGCGCGGACGCGGCCGCCGGGTGTGGATCGTGCGGGGTTGGACGACATGTTCGCCTCGTTGGGTGATGACGTGGGTGGGTTGAGCCTTGATGGTTCGGGGTCGGGCCGGTTCTCTCCCTCACCGGTCGATGACGTGGAGCCGTTGAACCTGGACGGTGCGGGGATGGGCGAGGTTTTCGCGTCGTTGGCCGCGCGGATGCGACCGCCGGGTGTGGATCGTGCGGGGTTGGACGACATGTTCGCCTCGTTGGGTGATGACGTGGGTGGGTTGAGCCTTGATGGTTCGGGGTCGGGTCGGTTCTCTCCCTCACCGGTCGAGAACGTCCCGCCGCCGAGCCCGGGTGGTGCGGGGGCGGCCCGGATGGCCACGTCGTTGGGCGACGAGGGTCCCCAGGTTCAGGAGTTTCGGCGGGTTTTCGACCTCGCGGGCAACGTGTGGGTGGATGACGTGGTTGCCGAGGGGGGTGCGGTCTCGTTCGGGCGTGGGTACGCGCGCTTTGAGTACGGGGAGTCCGACGGCGTTCTGCGGTCGTGGTCAGTGGAGTTGGAGCACGGTTCGCTGGCCGGGTTGCAGCTGGGGTGGACGCGGTCGGATGGTTTCGCGACCGCGCCGGGTCTCTCGGCTTCGTGGGTGGGTGCCGACCATGTGTTGGTGGAGCTCAGTGGTAGTCGCTTCCTGGTGGGGGTGGACGGGGAGACGGTGGTTCCGGCTGTCGTGTTGTCGGGTCGGCCGGGGTATCAGGACCTGGTCGTGGTGGGGGGTGCGGGGGGTGGGGTGTATCCGCTGCCGAGGACGTTGGACGGTGCCTCTGTGGACAGTCCGGTTCGGTGGGATCCGGAGACCGGGCATCTCGTGGTGCACGAGGCGGACGGTACGACGGTGCGGTACACCGAGGACGGCCAGTTCGTGGCGGAGGGGATGGGGACCGGTGGGCGCCCGGAGCTGAGCGCGGCCGAGCGGGATCTGCTGACGGGCCTGGATCGTGTGCGGCTGGCCGGGGCGCCTCCGCCGGCGCCCGGGTCGCACGTCTACCGGGTGTTCGTGCAGCACGGGTTCGAGCCCGCCGAGCAGACCGACGTCGTGGTCCGCGGGCTCTGGGTGTCCGACCTGGTGGGGGTCCGCCGGGTGGAGGTCGCGTACGGGGATGACGGTCCGCTGCGCGTGGCGCGGATCGTCGGGGACGACGCCGACCGGTTCACCGGTGAGGTGGACGGCCACCTCGTCCGACTGCTGGAGACCGTCGACGACATCACCACGGTGCGCCGGACGTACACCGTCGCGAGCGGGGCTCTGGAGCTCGTGCTCGCGGAGCGCGTCGTGACCCTGCCCGGCCGCCCCCGGTTCCGGGGCTACGAGCTGGTGTTCGACGAGGAGCACCCGGGCAGGGCGCCCCGCCTGGCACGCGGCGATGTGGAGATCCACCACGGTGTCGTGCGGCTCGGGCCGGACGCGTTCTTCGTGGCGCGGGTCCCTCCCTTCGGCGGCCACGACTACCTCGCGATGCCCCCCCAGGACCTGCTGGTGGTGAACGCCCGGGGCGTGGTGACCCACCGGGTGGAGTTCTCGGTCGAGGGCCGGCTGCTGATCGCCCTGCCCGTCGACGGGCAGGGGGCGGCGCTGGTGGCCGACCTGCTCCCCGGCCGGGCTGGGCCGGTGCTCGGCCGTTCGCGTGCGGCGGTGGTGCGGTTCGACGCCGAGGCGGGCGGGACCGTGGTGCTGGACGGCGAGCGGGCGTGGGTGATGGACCCGTCCTGGGGCGTGGTGCGGTCGGGGCAGCGCGTCAACGCGACCGAGTTGGGGCTGCCGAACGCGTGGGACGGGCGGTACCTGCTGTACCGACCGGGGGAGAGCCCGCTGTTGGTGTCGCCCGGCGGCGCGCCGTTGCCGGCGGCCCCGGTGCCGCTGCTCGGCCGGTCGGGCGGGCAGCCCGACCCGGTGGGCTTCCTCGTGCCGGGCGGCTCGGCGGGACGCGGCCTGGTGGTCTGGGGCGACGGTTCGCTGCGCGGGGCGTGGGAGTTCGACGGTCTGCTGGTGCAGCGGTGGTTCCAGGAGTCGGCGGTCTTCGACCAGGCGACGGGACGTCAGGTCGGCACCGCCGTCCGGGTGCGGGCGGGGGACTTCGCGGGCGCCCAGCTGCTCCGGCTGGACGGGGACACGCTCCGGCTGGCCTGGTTCGACAGCGCCGGGCCCAGCGGTTCGACGGTGACCCGGGTCGGGGACGACGCCTACCGGCTGGAGGCCGCCGGTCTGGCCCCGGTCGTGGTGAACGGACGGGGCGAGACCCTCGGCGGCCCGGCGGCGGACCGCGCGGCACACCCGGCCGGATCGGCCGTCGGGGCGGCGCACGGGCAGCCCATCACGGACGCCATGGGGGCGGTTGCGGAGGAGTGGTACGGGAGGTTCCTGACGCGGTCGGCGGACGGCCGGGCCGTCACCGGGGTGCTGTCCAGGACCGGCGAGCCCCTCGATATCGACGTGGTCGAGTTGCCCCGCGTGGGTGACAACCGCCCGGTGGCCCTGGTGCCGCGCAGCGGCTCGGGCAGCGCCGTGATCATCGAGAACGCCGACTCGGCCCTCCGCGCCTGGGCGACCGACGAACTCATCTTCTCCTACGACATCCTCGCGCCTGCTCTGGGACGTAACGAGGTCCCGCTGTTCCACCGCACGTCGGGGCGGGCCGTCGGCACGGCGACGCCGGTCACCGCCGGCGACTTCGGTCGCCGGCACCAGGCCTGGCTCGTCCGGTTGGACTCCGGCGAGATGCGACTGGTGGCCACGCATGGTCCGGCGCTGGTCAACCCGTCGGTCACCCGCATCGGGAACGAGGACGCCTATGTGCTGACCGCCGCGGGGCACCGGACCGTCGTGATGAGCCAGGCGGGCCGGGCACGTCCGGACATCCTGCCGCTCCTGGACGCGGCGGGTCGGCCGACGGGCCGTTTCCACGTCCGCACGGGGTCGGACGCCCGCATGCTGGTCGGCGCGTTCGACGACCAGATAGGGGCGCGGAGTGGCGGGTCACTGGCCCCGGTGCGGGGCGGGCTGGTGCCCCTGCTGGACGGCGGCCGGTGGTCGGGCGGCGCGTTCGCGCCGCGCCGGGACCCGGGCTACGGCCTGGGCCTGGTCGTCGGGACCGACGGCCGGGCGGGGGCGGTGGCCGCCGGGGAGTTCGGCCCGCTGGGTCGCATCCTGGTCTTCGAGGAAGGCCAGGTCCGGGTCCACGACGCGGTCTCCGGGCGGCTGCTGACAACGTACGAGGGCGCGTTCGACGCCGTCCTGCGCGGTAACCGGCTGGAGCTCGGCGGGCCGGACGGCCCCCGCCTGGTGAGCGAGGCCACCGGCCGGCGGGTGCCCGGCTCGTCCGTGGTGCCGCTGGAGGGTACGGTCGGCCTGCTCATCCTGGCTCCCGGCGCGCGCCCGACGCTGGCCCGGCGGTCCGGCACCGTGGTGGGCGACGACGCGGTCCGGCTGGCGGGCGCGCTGGACGGTCAGGACGGGTACCTCGTGCAGGTGGCGGGGGACGTCTGGGTGTTCCGGGCGGACGGCGGCCGGGCCCCGGTCCGGGTGGAGACGCACGGGGACGTCTACGGGCTTCACGAGACCGGCGGCCGGTGGCTGGGGGACTTCACCCACGCCGGCCAGCGGATCGGGGCCGATCTCACCCGAGCTGGGGCGTCGGGCGCGGCCCGGCCGGCGGCGGTCCCCGTGAACTCCGTCCGGCTGCCCGTCGACGGCGACTACTGGTTGGTCGTCCCGCAGCGCGGCCGGCTCTCCCACACGCTGGACAGGGCCCTGCACCGCACCCCGCCCACCGTGCGTGTGGACGGCCGGCACCCCGCCCATGTCGTCGATGGCGCGGGGCACCGGGTGGGAGAGCTGGCGCGGCTGTCCAGGGAGGAGTTCCTGGTGCGGACGCCCGGCGGAAGCGCGGTGGTGAACGGCCGGGGCGCGGTCACGCACCCCGTGCTGCGGGTGGACGCGGCGGATCGGCTGATCGTCCTGCCGGGCAACGGGGGCGGCCCGGCGCGCGTGTACGGGGCGTCCGACCTGCGTCCGGTGGACGCGGAACGGGTGCTGTACCAGCCGGACGCCGGCCGGGTGACCCTGCTCACCGCGGGCCGCGCGTACCGGATGAACCTCTCGGGCCGCGTGCTGGACATCGGGGAGTCCTTCGGGGGCCGGACGATGCGCGGCGACTGGCAGTCGGCCTACCTGCTGCGCTCGGCCGAGGGGGGCGTGCCCCGGGCCGTGCTGTTCCCGGACGGCACCGTCGAGGGCTTCACCCCGGTGCGCCTGTCCGGGGTGCGGGACGCGGCGGACGCCATGTTCCTCGTGCCGCGCGGCGGTGGGGAGCACGGCCTGCTGGTGAGAGGCCGAATCTGGAGCGATGTGGAGGCGATCGACGATCTGATCCTCGGTCCGAGGATCGGCGGGCTGCTCGATCCCGACGTGGGCCGGAGCGTTTTCGACCGGCTCACCGGACGCCATGTCGGAACCGGCGTGTCCGTGCCGGACCTTCCGGGGGCAACCCTGGTCCGACTCGACCGCGGCGGTGTCCGGTTGGTGGTGTCGGGATTCGGCCGGTCGTCGCGCGGCCTCTCCGTCACCCACATCGGCGGTCGGGGCACCGGGGCCAGGTACATACTGCGCATCACCGGCCGGGAACCTCTCGTGGTGGATGGCCAGGGCCATACGATCCGCAACATTCCGCTGCGCACCCCGGACGGGCGCCCCACCGGCCAGTTCTACTTCCGGCAGGAACGGGAGATCCGCCTCGACCACGTCGCCTCCCTGGCGACCGACCCCCGGTTCCGCGAGCTGCTCAGCCCCCACGCCGGGCGGCTGGGCCGGCTGCCCGTGCCACGCGACGGCAGGGGCACCATCCTGGGCCTCAACGGCGCGGCGAGCACCGAAACCACCAGGTACGCGTTCGAGCTGGACCGGATCGTGGTGGGTGAGGGGCAGCGGACCGCGGTCTACCACGCCTCGACCGGCCGCTTGGCGGGGACCTACGACGAACCGATCGACGCCGCCCTCCACGGGGCCTGGGTGCAGCCGGACGGGCCCCTCGGCATGCCGCAGTTGATGCGGGGCCTCGACAGCCAGCCGATGCCGGGTGCCCGGATGGAGCCGTTGGAGGACCGGCACGACATGTACCTGCTCCTCGTCCCGGGCCGGAACCCGCTGGTGGTCAACCGGGCGGGCGACGTGGTCAGCGACGTGGTCAGGCTGGAACGGGCCCTCGACGGCGAGCCGCTGTACCTGGTGCCGACCGCCAACGGGCTGGAGGCGTTCACCGAGACCGGCCAGCTGGTCCCCTTCCGCGCGAGTCGGAGCGGGGATCACTACCTGCTCAGGGGGACGGGCGACCGGATCGTCGGGAGGTTCGACCTGCTGGGCCGCCCCGTCGCCCCGGGGGCGGCGGGGGCGTCCCAGTCCGACTTCATCACGATGTTCCCGGTGCTCCAGGTCCCCCAGCCGCAGATCGTCCAGTTGCTCGGGCGGAACGGGCTGCCGGACCTGACCGTCCTGGTGACGGGCACGGGCCACGCGGCGGCGTACCGCGGCACCACCGAGGTCACCGACCAGGTGTGGTCCGCCGGTGGCCGCTTCCTGGTGGTGCGCGAGTGGGAGCGGGTGGCGATCCACGACCGCGTGACCGGGGTCCTGCTGCGGGAGCAGACCGTGTACGGGGAGGTGCCGCCGCTCCAGGGATACGACCTGGTCGGTACCGAGGCGGGTGGGACACCCCGCGTCGTCGACTCCGACGGCAACGTGGTCGCGGGCTCCTCGGCGACCCGGCTGGAGGGCGGCCACGGCTTCCTGGTCCGGGTGCCGGACCGACTGCCGGCCGTGGTGGACGACGGCGGCCGCTACCGCGCCACCGTGGAGACGCTGCACGACGAGTCCGGCGCGCCGACGAACATGTTCGTCATCCGCCCGCTCGACCACGGAGCCACCACCGGGTTCGTGTTCGAGGACGGGGGGCGGCTGCTCGGCCACGGGGTCGAGTTCGGCTGGGAGGGCGCCTTCGTCCTGACCCGCGTGGACGGCACCACGACGCTGTACGGCAGCGGTGGCGTGCCGCTGGGGCCGGTGTACGCCGTGCCGGGTGCCGGCGGGGACGTGCTGCTCCTCGTCCCGAACGGCGGCGGCGCACCCATGCTGGTCAGCCGGCGCCCGCTGCCCGCGGAGGCGTCCGCCGAGCCGCTGGCGGACCTCGGCACCCTGGTCTCGCTGCCGGGACGCCGGCCCGTGGTGGTGAGCGACCGGGGCGAGCACACCTACGACGTGATCCGGCTGCGCGACCAGGACGGCGACCTCACCGGGGACCTGGTGCTCGTCCGGCCGGACGGCCGGGGCGAGCCCCTGCTGTACGCCGACGGCGGGCTCCGGCCGGACGTGCCCGTCTCCCTCGACCCCGAGACGGGGCGGATCACCGTCGGCGCCGCCGGCGACCGGCAGACCGGGTACGGGCAGGGCGACGGCATGCCGGAGCGGGGCAGCCCGTCCCCCGTGCCGGAACCCGCGCGACCCACCCCGGCGGCCGGCCAGGGGCGGGACGGCACGCCGGACGGCGGGAGCCCGTCCCCCGTGGCGGAGTCCGCGCCGCTCACCCCCGCGGCCGGCCCGGCGCGCGAGCTGCCCGAGGGGGCCATCCCGCTGCGGGGGCCCGACGGGGTGGAGACCGGCGAGTACGTCGTCCTGGACCCGGCCACGGGTGCGTACCGGCTGTTCGACCGGGCGGGGCAGGACGGGGGCTGGGGAACAGCCGAGGCCGCGAGCATCGTCCTGCCCCGCCAGGACGCGACCGACATCTACCAGGTGGGCGGCGCGTTCGAGTCCCGCCAGGTTTCGCTCCGCAGGCTGGGCCGGGGCGACCTCTCCCTCGTCATCCCGGCCGACGGCCTGCCGCACATCCTGGAGCGCGGCGTGCGGACGCAGCACCTGGTCACCAGGACGTCCGACGGCAGCTACCGGATCGTGGGCAACGGCCTGGTGACCCTCGTGGACTTCGACGGGATCCCCACCCACCTCCCCCTCCAACTGCGTCAGGCGGGGGGCGAGCCGATCGGCATCTGGCTGCACCGGCCGTCCACCTTCCGGCACGAGGCGGGGGTGTACACGGACGCGGGGGCGAGGGTCGACGCCGGTGTCTTCACCACTCCGAACAGTCTGGTCCACGTGGTCGAGCGGGACGGCGAGCTCCTGTTCTTCGACCGGAGCGGCGTCCTGCGCAGCAGCGAGCCGGGTGACATCCAGGGACCGATGCGCGACCACCGGCTGGACTTCGGCGGGCCGGGCGGCGGGCCGCGCCTGCTGGACGGGCAGGGCCGGTCGGTCGGCGAGGTGACCCAGCTGGGCGACGACGCCTTCCTGGTCACCGCGCCGGGTTTCCGTGAGGTCGTGGTGAGCCGCTCCGGGCGGATCACCCACGAGGTGATCTGGCTGGAACCCGTCATCCCCGGCCGGGGGTTCCTGGCCGCCTCGGTGCGCCCGGAGATCGAGCACCGGCTCTACGTCAACGGCGTGCGGATCGACGCCGAGGTCACGAACGAGGGCAGCCTGGTCTCGGTCCTGAGGCGGGGCATCGACCGGATGGACCTCTACGACGTCCTGGGCGTCTTCCGGGGCTGGGAACGGCAGTTCAGCGACGCACTCTTCGGCTACAGCGTGTACTTCCCCGTGGACGGTCCGGCGGCGGCCCTGTACCGGGGCAGGCCGTCACCGTCCCTGTCCCTCCTCCCGCTGTCGGACGGCGGATTCGCGTTCTTCCGCGAGGGGGAGCCGCTGGCCCTGCTGGACCGCGTGGGCGTGCCCACCCACCGCTCGGTCCCGCTGCGCGGTACCCACGGCCGGCCCGAGGGCGTCGCCCTGCTGCCCCTGGACGGGTCTCCCGCCGGCATCCTGTGGTACGGCCGGACGCTGTCGCGCGCCGTCACGGCGGCGGAGGGGGCGATCCACGTCCGGCACACCCGCGTCCATATCCGGTACGACATGGATGGCCGGGCGGTCGAGAGCACCGTCGCGGCTCCCCGGGGCGCCGACCAGGCGAGCCCGCCCGTCCAGCGGCTGCGCGAACTGCTGGACGACAACCGGCTGGTCTTCCACAACGGAACGGTCGCCGTGCGGAGCACCGACGGGGCCGCGGCCATCGGCTCCCGCGCCCAGCTCCTGAGCCCCAGCACGGCCCTGCTCGAAACCCCGAGCGGCACCGTGGTGATCACCGACCGGGGCGTCGTCACGCACGTGGTGGGGCCGGGCGATCCGTCGGCACCGGCGGACCTGCTCCACCTGGTGCCGGTCGGCCAGGCCCCGCCGACGGGTCACGTGCCGGGCGCGGTGCGGATGGACGGCGCGGGCCTGCGGATCGAGACGGCGACGGGGGTGGGCTTCCACACCCGGGACGGCCGGCCGCTCGGCTCCGCGGCCCCCGTCGTGGGCGGTCCCGCCGACGGGCTCTACCTGATCCGGTCGGCGGACCCGACCGTCCGGCCGTACCTGGTGGACGCCGACGGCCTACGGGTGCCCGGCGCCTCGGTGGCCCGGTTCGGGGACGACGGGCAGCTCCTGGTCGAGGTGGGCGGTGTCGCCGGTCTCCTGAACAGGCACGGTGCCCACGTCGCCGAGGTGCTCCCGGTGCGCAACCCGCATGGCCAGTCCACCGGCCTGGTCCTGGTCAGGCCGGTGGCCGACAACCCGGACCCCATGGCGGTGCACCGGACCGACGGGGAGCTGGTCACCGAAGACGTGCTGACGACCTTCGGCGGCGGCCGGATCGCCTACGCGATGGACGATTACTTCCATGTGCTGGACCGTACGGGTACCTGGGTGGGCTCCGCGGACGGCGCCTTGGGGGGAGCCATGGTGGGCAACCGTGTCGTCCAGGATGGCGAGGGGGGGCCGCTTCGCCTGGTGCGGAGCGACGATCTGTTGGGGAACCCGGTCGGCACGGTGACGCCGGTCGGCAACGGCCTGCACCTGATCCAGGCCGACGGTCACCTCCCCGTCGTGTTCCGCCTCGACCACAGTCAGCTGATGCACCACGTGATCGTGCTGCGCGGCGGGGCACACGACGGGCGGATGGTGATGGCGCCCATCCGCATCACAGACCGGCCTGGGCTGCTCAGCGACCTCGGCGAGCCGTTGCCGGACGAGGTGCGGCACACCGGCGGCACGCTGTTCACGGTGCTCTCCCCCGAGGACGACCTGGACTTCTACACCATGGCCGGCAACTTCGCCGGCCGCGGCTACGGCGTGAACTCCGGCCCACTGCGTCACCTCCAGGTGGTGTACCCGCCGGGCGGCGGACAGCCCTGGTTCGCGGGCGTGGAACAGGACGTCCTCCCGGGCTCGTCCGTCACCCGGCTGGCCGGCGTCGAGCCGGACGCCGGCGGCTACCTCGCCGAGGCCGGCGGACACCACGCGATCATCGACGACCGGGCCCGGCTGACCCATGACCTCGTCCAGGACCCGGGGTCCCGCGGCCTGGTCGCCGTCCCGCGCGGGGGTCCCCCGCCCACCGGGCCGTCCGACCCCGTCTGGATCGACGGGGCGCGCCTGCGGATGGAGAGCGACGACGGCCGCACCGCGTGGTTCCACAGCCGGCACGGCGAGCTGCTCGGTGCCTCGGTGCGGATCGACGGCGGCCCGTTCGACACCCTCGGCGGACGGGCGCACCTGGTGTCGCCGGCCAACGGCGAGGCGTATGTGCGGCTGGCGGACGGCACCCACCACCCGGTGGTGCGCCTCGGGGACGACCTGTACTTCGTCGATGTCCCGGGCGCGCGCGGGATCGTGGACCGGTTCGGCCACCACGCGTACGGGGTGACGGCACTGACCGGCCCGGGCGGCGCCCCCACCGGCACCTTCGTCGCCGTGCTGGCGCCCGACTCCGCCGGGCCCCTGCTGTTCCGGCGCGACGGCCTGGTCCACGGTGGCGAGGTCGGGATCGACGAGAGCGGCATCGTCCTGCGGCGGGGCACCGCGGTGTACGGCCACCACCTCGACGGGACGTTCGCCGAGGGCCGGCTGCTGGTCAGCGGCGGTGTCGCGGACCGCTTCGAGGTCTCCTGGCCGGCCGCCGGCCGGCCGGTGGTGACGAACGCCGCCGGCGACCAGGTGGCCAACGCGTCGATGCGGCCGGTGGGCACGGGCTGGCTGCTGGAGTGGGACGGCGGGCGGGTCCTGGTCACCGCCGACGGGCGCGCGCCGTACCAGGTCACGGTGCTCTCCGGCCGCCCCGGCGGCCGCCCGGACCTGCTGGCGCTGCGGACGAACGACGGCACGTGGTATCCGCTGCCGATGGCCGGCGACGGCGAGTCGGTGATCGACACGGTGCTGCGGCAGCTGCGGGACCCCGATCGGCTGCCGGCGGATCTGGGGGAGTACCTGGTGCTGCACGGCCCGAACGGCGTGGTCGAACGGTTCGACGTGCGGACGGGCGCCTTCGTCGGCGAGGGCGGCGGCTTCCCCGGCGACAACTGGCCGCGGGGGGCGGAGATCCACCGCCTCCGCCCGGCCGACCAGGCCCGGCTGGTCGAGCGGCTGCACGCCGGGGTCAGCGACCGCGCGCCGCTGCCGGTCGCCCCGGCCACCGGCGGCGGGTACCGGGTCGCCGTCCTGGACGAGATCGTGCCAGGGACCAGCGTCGGCGTGGACGGCACCGCCCTCGCCGCGCTGCGGGTGGACGTGGACGACGCCGGCCGGCTGCGCGGCGCCGCCGCCACCGCCGCCACCGACGGCGCGACGGTCGAGACCCGCGTCGCCCGCACGGGGGCCCACGACACGCTCACCGTCACCGTCCGGGGCGCGGACGGCGCGACGACCGTCCACACCGAACGCTGGACCCCCGTCGAGGTCGCGGGGCTGCCCGCCGCGGTCCTCCGCCTCGACCCGGCCGGGCCAGGATCCGCCCCCGTGCTTTTCCAGCGCGGTCCCGACGGGCTGGTGGCCAGACCGGACGCCGTGGTCACCCGCCTGGCGGACGGCGCCGGGTGGCGGGTGGCGCTGCCCGAGGGGCAGTTCGCGGTCGATGCCGCGGGGCGGCTCACCGACCGGGTCATCCCGCTCGGCGGCGGGCGAGGACCGGACCAGGAGTACGTGTTCCGGCCGGTGGCCGGTGGCGACGGCGCCCAGCCGACCCTGCGGGACGGCGAGGGGCGCGCCAGGCCGGGCGAGGTGACGGCCACCGACCAGGAGATCACCGTCCGCCGCGGCCCCGGCGGCGTCGCCCTGCACCGGGCGGACGGCGCCCTGACCCAGCGGACCCTGCACGTCGTCGGCGGCCGGTGGGACGGCCATGACCTGACGCTCCCCGGCCCGGCCGCCGCCCCCGGCGCGCGGCCGTCCCTGGTACCGGGCGACGGGCCGCCGGTCCCGGTCGCCGTCCTCCACCTGCCGGGCGACCAGTACCTCGTGACGCCGTCGGGACAACGCCCCCTGGTCATCGGCGCCGACGGCCGCCCGGACGACGCCGCCCGGGTGGCGCTGCTGGCGTCCGGCGACCACGTGATCGCCCGGGACGGCCGTCTCGTCCAGGTGAACGTCCGGGGTGAACTCCAGGACGTCGCCGTTCCGTTGCGGGACGCGCGGGGGCGGCCGACGTCCTCGGTGTTCCACCAGGACGCCCGCACCGGCCGCCAGTGGGTGCGGACGGTCGACGGCGACATCGACGGCGCCCGGGTCACCACGAACGGCCTCCTGGAGGTGCCCCGCACACCGGGCACGACCGTCCACGCGCTGAACGGCCTGCGCCGGTACGGCCTGATCCCCGTCCCGCGGATGGGGGAGTACCGGGACCTCACCATCGTCGTGTTCGACGGCCGCAGCACGCCGGGCCTGCTGGACAGTGGTGGACGCCCGATCATGGACGCCACCGTCGAACCGCTGGGCCGGGACCGGGGCTTTCTCGTCAACATCCGCGATCTCGTCAGCGTCCGCGATCCCCGGGTCCGGGCGTCCTCCACCTACGGGATCGACCCGGACGGCGACCACAGCCACGAGATCGTCCGCCTCATCGGCGGGGACGGCGGGCTGGAGCGCCGGATCGTCGCCTGGAGCCGCTCCCCGGAGTTCAGGAGCGATCTCTACCAGTTCGGCCGGACGGACATCCAACGCCGGCCGCACCGGGTGACGTTCGACGACGACCACCTCTTCATCGCGCACGCCGGGCACATCCAGCGGTACGAGATCGAGGGCGGGCCCGCAGACTACTGGGCCCGCCTGCGGGAGGAGTCGTTCCGGGTCGCCAGCCGCTCCGCACTGGACCTCAGGACGTTGGTCCTGCCGGTCGACCACACCCCGTACGCGCTGACCGGCACCGGGCGCCGGATCGACGCCGTCCCGCAGGAGGGCGGGCTGTACCGGATACCCACGCCGTCCGGCCCGCACCCGGTGCTGAACGCCCGGGGCGAGCACGTCTTCGACGCCGTGGAGCTGCGGACCCGGCACGGCGACGTCGAGGGGTACGTCTTCCGGCCCGTCGACCGCGGCGGCGTCCCGCCGTCCCTGCGCACCCCCACCGGCGCGCCCCACCAGCTGGGCGCCCACTTCGCCGAACAGGGCGGGACGTACGTGCTGCACAACGTCCCGCTGGCCACCCAGCAGACGTTCCGGACCAACGGCACCCTGCGGGACGAGGTCCTCGTGCTCCGGGGCGGCACGTTCGACGGGGCGCGGCTCACCCTCACCGACGACCTGGCCAGCTCCCGGCTCAGGCTGCCCGACGGGACGGAGCGCACCCCGACCGTCGTCCGCCTCCACGACGGAGGGGTGCGGGTCGAGCTCGATGGCCGGCACACGGTCGTCAGCCGCGACAACGCCGTCACCGACGACGCCGTCCGCCTCACCCGGCGGGCCGACCCCGCCGACCCGGCCACCACCACGACCACCGGCTACGCGTTCCTCCCCGTCGACGGCACCGCCGCCACCCTGCGGCGCGAGGACGGGACGCTGCTGCCCGACCCGCACGTCGACCAGCTGCCGGACGGCGCCTTCCGGGTGCACGACGGCGGCCCGACGGTCGCCAGGTACGACCAGCGGGGCCAGCACGAGTTCGACGCGCTGACCCTCGACCGCGCAGGGCTCGCCGAGACGGGCCGCTACGTCCGGATCTCCACCGTCACGCACGGCGGCGTGGAGTACCGCGGCTACCGGCTGCTCGACGCCGGGATGCGGTTCCTGGACGACCTGCGCACCAGCCCGCGTGGCACGCCGGGCGGCGCCGACCTCGGGTTCCGGGTGTGGGACCCGAAGACCGGCGAGGTGTCGCTGTACGACCGCGGCGCCCGCCTGGAGAAGCACGTCAGCGCGGTGGTGAACGACGACGGCCACCGGCTGGCCACCGTCCGCGACCCCGCGACCGGCGCGGTGCGGACCAGCTTCCACGTCGTCGAGCTGTCGGACGGCGTCGGCCGGCGCTACCTGACGGTGGACGGGGACCGGCTCTTCAACGTCCGCCTGCTGGACGGCGAGTTGGCGGAGAGCGTCCCGCACGGCGTGATCACCGCCGCGGGCGGCCGGTTCCGGATCAACGGCCCCAACTCGGCCGACCACCCGCCGGGCCTGCGCATCGACGAGTACCGGGAGTACCTGGGCAACGGGCGGCTCGTCGAGCAGCGCGTCGATCCCGTGCTGCGTGGTGAGCGGGTGCGCGGCCAGTACTTCGTCATCCGGTACGACTACGACGACGCCGGCAGGGTGTCCGGGACCTGGGAGCGCTTCCGGGACGGCCAAGCCCCCGCGCGGCCCGCCCCGCTGCTCGACCGGGGCGTCGTGGACGTCACCGGCTTCGGGGCGGGACACCTGACGCTGCGCACCTACCAGGACGGCTTCGTCTTCGAACGCCGGCCGCTGGCCAACGGCAACCTCCTGGAGGCCCACACCGGCGGCAGCGTCGCCGGCTTCGTCAACCGCCGGGCGGGCGTCCCGTGGAGCCTGACCGAGCGCGAGCGGTGGGTGGAGACGACGGCCAGCGGCGAGTGGGTCGACGGCGGCGTGCGGATCTGGGGCACGAGCGGCCGCACCTGGTTCGACTACCACGACCAGTCGCACCCCGGCCGGACCCTGACCGGCCCGGTCCGGCACTACCGCGCGTCGCCCGACGGCGGCTATGTGCTGGCCGAGCGCCCGTCGGGAGGCCGCCCGCTGGCGTTCCGCACCGGGGAGACGGGCGTCTGGCACCGCTACGACGCCGACTTCCGGCACGTCGCCCAGGGCACCAGGACGTGGCACTGGATCGGCAACGGCTGGACCGACCACCTGCCCAACCCGCGCACCGGCGGGGTCACGGAGGTGCACGTCAAGTCGGGGTGGCTGGCGCGGCACCACTACCGGGCGCACGACATCGGCCCCGACGGCGTGCCGGCCGAGACCTGGCAGGCCGTCTCCCCGCAGGGCAAGCCCACCGGCTCCGGCCAGCGGATGGCCGACGGCACCCTGCTGGAGAACCGGCGGATCGCCGAGCAGCGCCCGCCGAGCCTCTTCCGCTGGCTCTTCCTCAGCGACGAACTGCGCGGGACGACCCTCGGCACCGCGCCCCTGCGGCACCTGTTCGTGCCCAGCTGGGCACAGCCGCAGGCCGGTCGCTTCACCAGCACCTCGGGGCGGGTCAACTGGGCGCTGGACAGCAGGCTCCAGATGTTCGACTGGACGGCGGGGGAGCGGTCCGGCGTCTCGCTCGTCACCCGCGACTTCGGCACCCTCCTGGTCGACCGCGCGGGCCACCTCGCGGGGGAGCGGCGGACGCTGGCCAACGGCGCCGAGCTGGTCGTCGGCCTTGAGGCCCAGCTGCCGACCGTCGGCGGCCGGCGGGTCGCCGCCCGGGCCAACTACCTGCCGTGGACGGTGAGCGAGGGCGGGCCGTCCGGCCACCGCACCTTCCACCGGGCGGACTTCGCCGCGGTGCCGCCGCCGACGGGCACCGGGCGGACGGCGGACGACCTGCTCTGGCAGGACCGCGTCGCCCGCGGCCCGGCGGACGGCGACTGGTACACGCCCAGCCCGGACCGGCAGTGGCAGGTCGTCCGGATGGGCTTCAAGGACGGCTCCGTCCTCGACTACCGCCCGCGCCCCGGCGCCGGGCCGGCGACCACCACCGGCGCGCTGGAGCGGGGCGACTGGACGCTCTTCGACCACCGGGGGAAGATCCTGGCGCGCCGGGACACCTGGCCCGCCGGCACGCTGGCCACGGCGGGCGACGAGGTGGCCGTGGTGAGCACCTACACGCGCGGCGGCGTGCGGTGGCGGATCGAGGGAACCGACATCGGCGGTGTCCGGCGGCTGGCCGCGCGGAACGACCTCGGCCATGTCAACTACTACGACCGCGCGTCGTACCAGGACTTCCTGGACGGCCGGCTGGTCCGCGAGCACCGGGTGCTGTCGGACGGCGTCACCCTCGACGCGTGGCTCGCCCGCTGGCAGGACGGCCCGGGCGGCCGCGGCGACGTCTGGCACTGGCGGAAGACGGACCGCCACGGCACGGTGCTGGAGTTCGGCGCGCAGCGCGACCGGGTGCGGGTCTGGCTGGACGGCGACCGGGAGCTGCCCCGCTGGCAGCCGTCGGCACGCTGGGAGGACCGGCTCCACGCCCCGGCCGGCCACCCGCCGAACCCGGCCGGGGCCAGCACCACGCCGGCCGGGGCCGGTACCACGCCGTCCGGGGCCGGTACCACGCGCACCACCCCCGGCGGGGCCGCGCACCAGGCGGCCGCCGGCCCGGGTTACGGCGTCGTCCAGGAGCTGCCCAGGGCGGTCGGCGGCCCGATGCGGCAGTTCTTCAACGACATGCCGCTGCGGGTCCGCGAGTACGCCGCCACCCCCGGCGAGGTCGCCACGGCCACCAGGGGCGGCGCGGCGTACCGCTCCTGGCGCGAGTTCGAGAGCGGGATCGTCGCCCGCAGCATGACGGCGCGGCCGGACGGCACCTACTTCGAGGTCGAGAGCATGACCAAGCAGTGGCGCCGCTTCTTCTACGGCCCCGGCGGTGCCCCGTCCGTGGTCGGCGAACGGAGCAACACCGGGTTCGTCTGGGAACGCCTCGCCAACGGCGCGCTGGTGCCGGAGGGCGGCGAGCGCCGCTGGCTCGGCATCCGGCCGGACTTCTCCCTGACGGGCCGGGAGACCCGGTACATCGGCTCGCTCAACGAGTTCCGCGGCCTGGAGCGGCAGTACCGGACGGCCCGCCGCGTGACGTTGGGGCCGGCGGCCACCATCGACCTGGGCGGGCGGAGCCCGGCCGGCGGCGGCCCGCTGCTCGGCGTCGAGTCGGCGCGCACCCCGTTCGTCGTCAACGCGTGGGTGGCCACGGCCGTCGAGTTCCTCCCGGACTTCCTCTTCGACTGGGCGATGAGCATGGCCGTCTACGCGATGCTGCCCGGCGAGTTCACCATCACCGACGTCCAGCAGGCGGCCCTGGGCGCGGCCATCTCCGCCAGCGTCAAGGGCGCGTCCACCGGGCTCCACCTCTGGGCGGCGAACCGCGGCACGTTCCGGGTGGGCCTCACCTTCGAGGACCGGGGCTTCCCGCACCGGCACCGGATGGACGACGACGACTGGTCCACGGAGTGGGCGGCCAACGAGTCCGTGATGCGCTGGCGCGGCGGCACCTACGACTTCTTCCGGGACAACGCGCTGATCAACCCGCTGGCCGCCTTCCTCGGGTACCTCGTGGCCTACGAGGTGCTCGGCGTCAGGACGGAGGACGGCACCCGCGTCGACGTCTCGTTCGGGGAGGCGGCCGCGCTCGCCGGCGCGGGCGCCTTCGCCGCGGCCGTCTCGTCCCTCACCGTCGGGGCCGGGAAGGCCGCCCTGCAGAACACCGCGGGCGGCCGCCTGTACCACCGGGCGGGCGTCATCGACTTCGTCGTCCTTCCCGCGGTGACCAAGCTGATCGACAAGCCGCTCCTGATCATGGGCCTCTCCCCGGCGGTCCAGAGCTGGGTCGGTATCACCCCGCCGTCGGCGCCAGCCCCGCCGTCGGCGCCAGCCCCGACGCCGGAGACGGAGCCGGTGGCGGCCCTGGCGCCGGTCGAGGTGCCGGAGCTGGCGGGGGCGGTGGAGACGCCGTGGCTGGACGAGACGGCGTGGCCCGAGGCGACGCCGCTGCCGGGGCTGCCGGAAGAGCCGGAGAACTGACGGACCCGCCGGAGAACAAACGTGGTGCGGGCGCGATCTCACCAGTCGTAGGACCGATCGGCGCCGAGGCGCCCCCCAGGAGGAGAACCACGATGGTGAACAAGTCCGGGGACGACTTCCCCACACAGTACCGACGCGGCCCGGCGAAGACGCCGCGCGGCCTGCTGCCAGGCCGCAGGGTCTACACGTCGCTCGGCTGGGGCACCACCGCGGCCGTCGCCGTGGTGCTGACCGTGGTCACCGCCGGCGCGTTCCTCGGCGGTGGCGCGGGCACGGGCACGGGCACGGGCAACGCGTCGGAGCAGGCGGCGCAGCTCCCCACCACGCCGGACCGGAACACGTCCGACTCGGTGACCGAGGACGAAGGGGAGGCGCCCCCCGAGGACTTGACCGAGGAGACCGTCCAGGACTCGACCCGGGAGACCGACCGGGACTCGACCCGGGACTCGACCGAGCGGGCGGCCGTCGACTCGGCCGACCGCTCGACCGACCTGGGGGTGCGCGCCGTGGAGCCGCCGGCCCCGGAGGAGCGCGACGAGGAGTCGGTGCAGGTACGGGAGCCCATGGCGCTGGAGACCACGCCGGCCCAGTCGGGCACGCCCACCGGCGAGCGCGGCCGGCGGGTCGTTTCCCCGGAGCCCCTCGTGGACGGCGGGACCTACCGGGTGCTCTCCGGGCTCGGGACCTGCCTCGACCGCAGGTACGGCGCCAAGGAGCCGGGCACCGAGGTGCAGTCGTTCCGGTGCAACTCGGCGGACGCGCAGGTGTTCCGGCTGCACGAGGTGGCGGACGACGTGTGGGTGCTGCGATCCGGGCTGGTGTGCCTGGCGGTCGCGGGCGCCACCCCGGAGATGGGCGGCGGGGTCGAGATGGCCACCTGTGACGCGTCGCCGTCCCAGCGGTGGGCGGTCAGTGGGGACAACGGGCTCCGGCAGCTCACGGCGGGGCACAGCGGCTACTGCCTGGACATCGCCGACGGCCGGACGGAGTCGGGCACCGACGTGCGGCAGTGGGACTGCAACCAGATGCCCGCCCAGCAGTGGGCGTTCGAGCGGCTCTGAACGGTCCCCGGGCCGGCGAAAGCCGGCCCGGGTCAGCCGTCGGACCGGATTCCGACGGCGCGGCGCGGGATGCTAGAACTCGTGGTGCGGTGCCCGCCCACGGGGGAGGAACAGGTGCGATGGTGAAGCAACCCGAGAACGACCGCACGGCGCCACGCGGTCGGCTGGTCGCGCTGGGCTGGGGCGCCGGGGTGGCCGCCGTCGCCGTGCTCGGCGTCGTCGCCGTCGGGGCGGTGGCCTCGGAGGACGGTGGCCCGGAGCGCCTGTCCGGCATGGCGCAGCCGCTGCTCTTCGTGCCGGCCGGCGCCCAGACCGGGGAGGCGACGGAGGACCCCACCGACGCCCCGGCGGAGGACCAGGAGGAGGACCCGGCCGAGGAGTCGGCTGACGAGTCGACCGAGGAGTCGACCGGGGCCGTGGCGGAGGAGCCCACCGGGGAGCCCGCCGAGGGCGACGAGGAGACCAACGCTCCGGCACCGCCCCCGGAGGAGACGGACGAGGCCGGGGAGGCCCCGGCGCCGGGCGACGACGAGGCCCCGACCCCCCTCGTCGACGGCGCGTCCTACTGGCTGGTCTCCGGGCTCGGGACCTGTCTCGAACGGGCGAACGGCGCCGAGGAGCCGGGCACCGAGGTGCGGTCGTCCGCGTGCGGCACCGTGGACGGGCAGCGGTTCACGCTCCTTGACATGGGAGATGACCAGTGGACGTTGAAGGCCGGGCTGGTGTGCCTGGCGGTGGTGGACGCCACCACGGCGGTGGGCGGCGGGGTCGAGATGGCCACCTGTGACGCGTCGCCGTACCAGCGGTGGTCGGTCAGCGACCTGGGCGACGGGTACCGCGAACTCGCCGCCGCGCACAGCCACTACTGCCTGGACATCGAGGGCGGCAGCGCGGCGTCGGGGACCGACGTGCGGCAGTGGCACTGCAACGAGAAGCGCGCGCAGCAGTGGGAGTTCGTCCGCTACTGACGGGCCCGTCGGCGGCCCGCCGCCGGGCTCGTCTCACGCGTCGCCGTCTCACCCGCCGTTGCCGTCGCCGTCGCTGCTGCCGGAGCGGAAGGCCGTGACCGTGGGGAGGTCGCCCGCCGTGGGCACCGCCGCGCCGTTCCAGCCGACCGTCAGGGACGCGCTCCCGTCCGGGGTGAGCAGCACCGCGTCGGGCACGACGCTCGGCGCGCCGCTCATCTCCGGGTTCGGGTAGGACAGCGCGGACCAGCCGCTCTCGCCCGGGAGCAGCGTCACGGACACGGGCTCGCCCGGGGCCAGCGCCGCTCCGTCGACCACCCGACGGCCCGTGCCGTCCAGGAAGGCCAGGCCCGGATAGCCGGTCAGGAGGCAGGGCACGGACGAGACGTTGGTGACGACGAGGGGCGTACTGAGCCGCCCCGCGGCCCCCCGGCTGGCGCCGAGGGACGCCTCCAGAGCGTCCGCGCCGCAGGCGGCCTCCGGACCGTCGTCGTCCGTGGGGTCGTCCTCGGCCGGATCGTCGGGGGCCTCCCCGTCGCCCGGCGGCTCGGCCACCTCCCCGGTCGGGGCCTCGGTCGGGTCCTCGACGCGCTCCTCGGCCCGCTCCTCAGTCGGCTCCTCCGTCGGGTCGTCGGCCGGGTCGTCGGCCGGGGCGTCGGTGGCGGTGGCCCCGCCCTCGACGATCGGCTCCGCCGCACCGGGCAGCCGCTCCGGGCCGCCTGCGCCGCCCTCGCCGGCGGCGCAGGCGGGCGACAACAGCAGCCCCAGCGTGGCGACGCCCACGGCCAGCGCCGCCCGGCGGGCGCGGGCGCGCCCCCACCGCGACGCGGCGGCGCCCCCCGACCGTCTCCCCGCCCCGTCGCCGTGAGACTCCGCCATGCCGATGCTCCTCGCTCCGCTGCCGCGGCGGCACGCGCGCCGCCCTGTCACTGGTCTCTGATGCGAAGGAGCCCACGGATGTTCGCCGAGCCCACCCGACGGCCGTGCTCGGGGTGTCGGTGGAGGAGTTCCTGGACGGGGTCCTGATTGGTGGCAGGGGATGACCCGCTCCAGGTCTCTGACGCGCGCCTGGCGAGTGTCGTGGGCTACCTCGCGCAGGTCTGGGACGGAGCCAGGGCCGCGCCTTCAGCGGTGCGCCCGGGGCCCGGGGTGGAACATGGGGCAACGGATCCGGGGAGGGCGCGCGTGAGTGAAGCCGGTGTCGACGTCTCGCTGCGGCAGGTGACGGAGATTCTCGACGTGTTGGTGCGGCATGCCGCCGCACGGGCGCCTTCCGGTGAGGTCACCGTGGAGGAGGACGCCTACTGGTCGGTTCCGCCGAACGGCGCGCACGACATCTACGGTGAGCCGCCTGAGCTGACCATCGGCTCGGTTTCGGAGTCCCTGGCGCAGTTGCGGGCGATGCTTGATGACGAGTCACGGGTGGTCGGGTACGGGTTCGTGTGGCTGGGCGACGTGCTGCGCGCCGTCGGTGCGCGGATGATCTAGCCGGGCACGTTCGGTGGGCGCGGTGTCGGTCACCAGGGGGGCGGCTCGTCCGTCGTGTGGTCGTGGCTGCCGGAGTACGAGCGCCACGTGACGTCCGGGGTGTTCTCCACCCAGGAGAGGGCTTCCGGCGTGGTCGCGGCCACGGTGATGTCGTGGCCTGCCTCGGAATCGTCGCTTGGGTACACGAGAGCCAGCCAGCGCTCGCCACAGAAGAGGCGGGACTCCGGGGCCGGCCAGTTCCAGGTGGGGAAGGGGAGTGCACGGCTCCCTTGCTGCTCCCGGAGCCAGTCCGCTCCGACGTTCCGCGCGATCTTCGCCTCCGGGGCGCACAGGAGGGCCTCCAGGACCGTGGCGTGGGCCAGGAAGGCCGACAACCCCTCGCCGGTCCGCTGCCACGGCTCCGGCTCGTCCGACGGTGCCCGCTCGTACACGGTGTGGTCCGCGCTGTCCGGGTCGAACGCCCAGACCCACGTGCCCTGGTTCTCGACCCAGAAGGGGATCTTCCCGTCCTCGGGCGCGAGTTCCGTGAGGGGGATCGGGTAGTTGTGTGACGCGATGACCCCGTCCCACCGGGCGGCTATCTCGTGCCATGCGACAAGCACCCGGGGAACTCCGGGCGCCGCTCCCAGGATCGCACCGGGAGCATTCGGGGCGCCGTACCAGATCCACAGGAAACGCGGCAGGTCCTGAGGGTTCGTGGGGGCGAGCGAACTCATGGGGGACATTGTCCGGGGCCGCGGTCCGCCGCGCCGACGGTTCCGGGCCGCGGACGTGACCGGCGTGCGGTCCACCGTCCGGTCGTCGTACGGGCGTCGGCGGACCGGCGGGTGGACATCGTGGAGATCGCGTTCTTCGGCCCGTCGGCCGGGTCAGCGCAGCGGCTGTGCCCCGTGACGGACAGCAGTTGCAGCTTCTCGTAGCTCTCGCTGCCGGGAACCGCGGTGAAGAGCAGCAGCGCGTGCGACTCGGCCGGGTCGAGCAGCCGCTGGCAGTTCAGCTCCAGCGGGCCCAACTCGGGGTGGACGAAACGCTTCACGTCCTGCGGGCGGACGCCGACCTCGTGTTCGTTCCACACGGTCCGGAACTCCTCGCCGCGCGCCAGCAGCAGCCTGGCGAGGCGCACCGCCCGGGAGTTGGGGCCGCGCAGGGTGAGGATCTGCCGCAGGCCGGAGGCGTACATCCGGCTTGGAACGGGTGGTCGTCGGGCGGGTACAGCTCGCGGACGGCCGGGTCGGTGAACCACCGGTAGCCGCTGCTTCGGGCCGGGCCGGTATACCCGGTGGCGTCGCCGGTGAGCGCGACGCCGAGCGGGGTCTGCCGCCGCGTTTTGCCGAGTTCGGTGACGATCTCGGGCAGCACAAGAAGCACCGTCAGTGGTGTGGTCACCCAGGAGACAGGCCGCCTCGCGCCGCCGGGTAACGGGCCGACCCAGATCACGCGTTGATCAGATATGAGTACCTAATGTAACGTCAGTGCTCAGTGTCGTGCTCTGGGGGGAGACGCCATGTCGCGGCCGTCTGACTGGTCACCGGTGGATATGGACCGGGACCCGACACCGGGGGATCCGGACGAGGTCCGGGCGTTGGCGGAGGAGTTGCAGGAGTTCGCCGACGATGTCGGTGAGGCGCTCGGCAAGATCCGGGGCATGGCGGGCGAGCGGGCCATGTTGGACTGGGCGGGGTTGTCGGCGGACGCGTTCCGCCGGGAGTTCGACGGCGTCCCCGACAACCTCACCAAGCTGGAGGAGTCCTACAGCCTCTGCTCTCAGGCGCTGAACGCCTACTGGCCCAAACTCCAGAACGCGCAGGGCATGGCCGACCGGGCCCTGGACCGGGCGATCACGGCGCAGGCCGATCTGGCGAGTGCCCAGTCCGCGCTCGGCGACGCCACCGACTGGGTCGGCCGGGCCGGCGACGAGGCCGAACGCCTCCAACGCGAAGGCGAACGGGAGAACGTCGAGCCGCCGGACGAGGCCGACGTCCGCGCCGCCACCCGCGACCAGCAGGCCGCCGAGGCCGCCGCCGGCGCCGCCCAGGCCCGGGTCAACGACGCCGAGGAACGCCTCTCCGCCGCCCGCCAACTCGCGCAGGACGCCCAGGAGATGCGCGAAGAAGCCGCACGCCAGTGCTCCCAGGGCATCGAGGAAGCGTCCGACGCCGGGATCCAGAACCGCCGCTGGTGGGAGAAGGCCATCGACTGGGTCACCGACAACTGGGACACCCTGGTGGAGGCGTGCAAGCTGGTCGTCGCGGTGCTCGGCGTGGTGGTGATGATCATCGGTGGCCCGCTGGCCTGGGTCGTCCTCGCCGCGGCCGTCATCGTCCTCGCCGACACGTTGATCAAGTACGCACGGGGCGAAGCCGGCCTCCTCGACGTCGCCTTCGCCGCCCTCGACTGCATCCCGGGGATGAAGGGGATCACGACGGCTGCCGGCCTGGCCGCCGGGGTACGGGGCCTTGCTCGTGCCGGGCTGCGTGGCACCGCCCGCAACATGCGCGACGCGGCGGTGCGTGGGCGGGACATGCTCGTCGACGGCTTTCAGTCGGCCTACACGCGCGTGCGCAGTCTGATCCGCAGTGGTGGGACGGATCCGGTGGACCTGGCGACGGGGAAGATGTTCCTGCCGCAGACCGACGTGACGCTGCCGGGCGTGCTTCCGCTGCGGTTCACTCGTCGAGTCGAGGCGGGGTACCGGGCGGGTCGGTGGTTCGGACCCTCCTGGTCGTCGACCTGCGATCAGCGGTTGGAAGTGGATGACGAGGGGGTGGTGTTCCTCTCCGATGACGGCATGGTTCTCACCTATCCCCCTGCCGAGGAGCCGGGTCGGGCCGTGCTGCCGTACCAGGGGCCGAGGTGGGAGTTGGCGCGAGACGCGGAAGGGGCGTACCGCCTGACCCAGGCGACCAGCGGAGTCACTCGCCACTTCGCCGCCCCGGACGGCCGGGGGGTTGGTCGGATCGTTCGGATGACGGATCGCCATCACAACACCCTCGCGTTCGACTACGGCCTGGATGGTGCGCCCACGGCGATTCGGCACTCGGGTGGCTACCACCTCGTCCTCAGTACCGACGCCGGGCGGATTACCGAGCTGCGGCTGGTGGGAGCCGGTGAGGATGGCACTGACGTCACGATCAAGCGGTATGGCTACGACGAGGTCGGCAACCTGACGGAGGTCGCCAACCCCGGTGCGTCGCCGCTTCGTTTCACCTACGACGAGCACCAACGGGTGACCTCGTGGACCGACACCAACGGTCTGCGCTACGGCTACACCTACGACGAGCGTGGGCGCTGCGTGGCGGAGGGGGGCGACGCGGGCGATTTTGCCCTGACCTTCGACTACCGCGAAACACTGGAGGATTGGCCAGGTCATTCGGTCACCACGCTGACCGACGGACGTGGTGCGCAGACCCGCTACGTCGTCAACGATGCCTTCCAGATCGTGGCGGAGATCAGCCCCGGGGGTGGCACGACGCACACCGAGTACGACGCCAACCACCAGCTGGTCCGCCACGTCGATCCGTTGGGCAACCTGACGCGTTTCGAGAACAATGCTCAGGGCCGGCCCGTCGCCGTGCACTATCCGGACGGTCGGACCACGCGCTACGCCTACAACGAGTTCGGCCAGCCCACCGAGATCCGTCGGCATGATGGCGGTTTGTGGCGACGGGAGTACGACGATCGAGGCAACCGGACGGCTGTGATCGACGCCGCGGGAGCCATCACGCGTTACGAGTACGACGACGCGGGCCGCTTGTTAGCGGTCCAGGACGTGCAGGGCCACCGCACCACCATCGAGCACAACCCGGCAGGGCTTCCCGTCCGCATCACCGATCCGCTCGGGAGTTGCGTTGTTCGCCGATACGACGCCTTTGGCAGGGTCAATGAGGTGATCGACCCGCTTGGCGCGGTGACCAGGATGTGGTGGACCGTCGAGAGCAGGGTCGCCCGACTCCAGCGGCCGAACGGTGCGGAAGAGACGTGGTGTTACGACGCCGAGGGCAACTGTCTGAGCCACGTCGACGCTGCCGGTGGCGTGACCCGGTACGAATACGGTCGGTTCGACCTGCTCAGTGCCCGCGTCGAACCGGACGGGGCGCGGTACACGTTCGAGCATGACCCCGTGACCCTGCAACTCACGAAGGTGTTCAACCCGCAGGGGCTGACCTGGGAGTACGCCTACGACCTTGACGGTCGTCTGGCCTCGGAGACGGACTTCGACGGCCGACTCGTCGCCTACCGCCGTGACCCTGCCGGCCGCTTGGTGGGGCGCACCACCTCCCTTGGTCAGGACATCGCCTTCGAGCACGACGAGGTGGGACGTGTCCTACGCAAGGACGCCGCCGGTGTGCTCACCACCTACGACTATGACGCTGCCGGCATGATGGTGCGAGCGGCGTCGCCCGACTCCGAGGTCCTCTGGACCCGGGACGAAGTTGGCAGAGTTGTCGCTGAGACGGTCAACGGGCGTACGCTGTCCTACCGTTATGACACGGCGGGCCGGCGAACCGAGCGTGTCACGCCCGGTGGCTCCACTACGCGCCACGCGTATGACGCGGCCGGGCGTTTGACTGTTCTCGGCGCCTCTGGGCACACCGTGGAGTTCGGCCACGATGCGGCCGGGCACGAGATATCCCGGCTCTTCGGCGACTCCGTCACCCTCGTGCAGGAGTGGGAACCGACCTCCGGCCGGCTGGTCCAGCAGGTGGCAGACGGGCCGCGGGGGCGGGTGGCGGAGCGTTCCTACACCTACCGTCCAGACGGGGCGCCGATAGGCATCGACGACCAGGGGCGGGGTCACCTGGACCTCGCACTCGATCCCGTCGGTCGTGTCGTCGAAATCAGCGCACGGGACTGGCACGAGTCATACGCCTACGACGAGGCCGGTAACCAGACAGCGGCCAGTTGGCCAAGCCGCCGGACGGAGGGCACCGCTCAAGGGGAACGCCAGTATGTCGGCACGAGGTTGGTGCGGGCCGGAGGCGTCCACTACGAGTACGACGCCGCCGGTCGCGTCGTTCTGCGACGTAGAACCCGCCTCTCCCGCAAGCCGGACGTCTGGCGCTACACCTGGGACGCAGAGGATCGCCTTACCTCCGTCACCACACCCGACGGAACACTCTGGCGTTACACCTACGACCCACTCGGACGCCGAACGGCCAAGCTCCGCATGGCCGCGGATGGCGACAGCATCGTGCACCGGACGCTTTTCACGTGGGACGGTTCCATACTCACCGAGCAGCACACTTCCGCTCCCGACGCGCCTGACGTCGTCATCACCTGGGATCACCAGGGTCTGCGTCCGGTGGCCCAGACCGAACGCCTGGTCGATGCGGCTACTCAGGAGGAGATCGACGACCGCTTCTTCGCTATCGCCACCGACCTCGTCGGCACCCCTACCGAACTCGTCGACGAGTCCGGGGACGTGGCATGGCGGGGGCGCGCCACGCTGTGGGGCGTCACCTCCTGGAACAGGGACAGTGCGGCGCACACTCCGCTTCGATTCCCTGGCCAGTACCACGACCAGGAATCCGGGCTGCATCACAACCACTACCGCTACTACGACCCAGAGACCGCCCGCTACCTGTCCCGCGACCCTCTCGGCCTCGGCCCGGCCCCCAACCCCGTTGCCTATGTCTCCAATCCCCTGGTCTGGGTTGACCCCTTGGGACTCGGCCCCTGCCACGGCGTCTTCGAGCACGGCGGCAACGTCCACTACCTCCCCCTCGATGACTACGGACGTGCGACGGGAGTGGACGCGGTGCTCACGCGCAGCATGCTGAATCAGGGCTCCGGCGCCAATTCCGCCATCCACCCATCGGGCTGGAACGGACAGGGCGTCCGGTACAACGAGGGGCGCGGTCATCTCCTGGCCGACCGGCTCGGTGGAAACGGCGATCTGGAGGAGAATCTGGTGACACTGACCCAGGATCCGACGAACACGCCGATCATGCGTGACCAGATCGAGGCCCTCGTCTATGACGCGGTCGACGCCGGGCAGACGGTCCGCTATGAGGTGCGCGCACACTATCCGGGGCCAGGCGACATCGCCCCCGCAGGACTGAGTTTCCACGCGGTCGGGGATGGTGGATTCCGACTGGACCGCTATCTGGAGAATCCGGCCGGCATGTTCGGCTTCGGAGAGACGGAGCAACTGTGAGCGTCAGGGAAGAACTGCTGCGGCTGGTGCCGCCACCGGAAGGCGTCGGCGTGCGGGTCGACTGGCAGGCGCTGGAGGAGGAATTGGGCAGTCGGTTGCCCAGTGACTACAAGTGGCTGGTCGAGCGCTACGGACCAGGGTCCTTCGACAACTTCCTGCATGTCCTCCAGCCGACCTCGCCCGCCCCGCCGATCCGCCTGGTCTCCTCCGCGGACCGGGCTGCGGAGATCCTCGACCAGTTGAGGGAGAAGGAGGACATCCCCTTCGCCACCGAGGAGCTGCTCCCGGTCGCCAAGACGGACAACGGAGACACCATCTACTGGGTCACTCGGCCCGAGGATGATCCAGATGCCTGGACGCTCACGGGAAACGGGGCGCGGAACACGAGATGGCCGCGCTTCGACGGTGGGATCGTGGCGTTCCTGGTGGCGACCCTTTCCGGCGCCCACAAGATGGCGATCTTCCCCAACGGCTTCCCGACGGAGAGGCCGGTCTTCGTCCTGCCCCCCGAATGACCTCGCGGCTCAGCCGGGCCCCATGACGAAGGCACCGGCCTCGCAGGCGGTACAGGAAACCTCCGCATAGCTGCTGGAGCGATCCGGCTTGACTGTGAGAGTGCCGATGGCGCCGCAGGAAGGGCAGGTAGCTTGCTCCGGCGTCTCTTCGCCGCGGGCGACCCTGCGTCCTGTGGCCGACCATTCCCGGAAGAGCCGTGCCCGCTCATCACTGTCCACTCCCGCTCCCCGCCTTCACCTCTGGCGACCTCGCTTCTTGGCGAGGTGCTTGTGTGACGAGCTTATGGGGCGCCCGGCGATGCGTTTCCGAGTGCTGTCGGTTTGGCAGCTGGTCCCCCCGGAGAGGGCCCGGCCGAAGTCGGGGAGCCGCTGGCCCCGGAGCCACGTTCCGCTTCCCGGCCGGCGCGGAGCCATGACGTGGGCGACCGTTCCCCCTCGCCCCCGCCGCCCGGCGGGCCGCCGTCAGTCCAGGACGAGGACGGCCTTGCCGTGGAGGCGGTGGGTGAGGAGGGCCTCGACGGCCTCGGGGTGGCGGGTCCAGGGGCCGCGCCAGCTGATGCCGGGGTCGAGGCGGCCCGCCGTGACCTCGGCGGCCAGCCAGGTCAGGTCGGCGGCGAAGTCGGTCGCCGGGTCGCCGAAGAGGAAGAAGGTGCGGATCGACCGGTCGTGGCGTCCCGCGTCGCCCAGCAGGGCGTCCGGGGTCAGCACCGCGTCGGCCCCGGCGGAGCGGCCCACGCTGACGAGGGTGCCGCCGGCCGACAGGGCGGCGAAGGCGGCGACCAGGTGCGGTCCGCCGACGTTGTCGAGGACGGCCGCCACGGGCTCGGTCACGGCGGCCGGCTCGGGGCGCACCTCGCTGGCGCCCAGGGCGCGCAACTCGCCGGCCCGGTCGGGATCGCGGCTGATGGCGACCACGTGCGCGCCCGCGCGGGCGGCCAGTTGGACGGCGTAGCGGCCGACGCCGCCGGAGGCGCCGGTGACCATCACCCGGCGTCCGAGTAGCTGCCCGGTCCGGCGCAGCACGTGCAGCGCGCTCAGCCCGGCCACCGGGATGGTGCTCAGCGCGCCCGGGTCGGCGTCCCGGGGCGCGGTGCCGAGCAGGGTGGCGGGCACGGCCCGCAGCTCGGCCCAGCCGGTCTCCCCGAGGGTGACGACCCGGTCCCCCTCGGCCGGTCCTGAGCCGTCGGCGGCGGCCCGGACGACCACGCCGGCCGCGTCCCAGCCGAGCCGGGCGCCGTTCGGCGTCGCCGGATCGGTGGCCCGGCTGACCTCGCCGGAGTTCAGCGAGATCGCCTCGACCCGCACCAACGCCTCGTGGGCGGCTGGTTGGGGGTCGGGGACGTCGGTCAGGGACAGGTGTCCGGGCGAGGTGTGGTCGACGACGAGTGCGCGCACGAGGAGCCCTTCCGCAAAGTGCCACAGTGGAGCGTTTGCCTCAGTAGAGCATATGCGTGATCTCGGCGTGGTTGGTAGGCTGCCCGCGATGACCGCCGCCGAACAGCCCGCCACCCTGCGCGAACGCAAGAAGCTGCGCACCCGCCAGGCGTTGATCGACACCGCCGTCACGCTCTTCGGCGAACGCGGCTTCGACAACACCCCGCTGGACGCCCTGTTGGAGCAGGTGGAGGTGTCCCGGCGGACCTTCTTCCGCAACTTCCAGTCCAAGGAGGACGTGGCGCTCGCCGCCGTCAAGCAGCTCTGGGACGTCTACCTGGAGGTCCTGGACGGCACCACGAAGGCCGGGCCGCTGGCCGACGTCTTCCTCGACGCCATGCTGACCACCCTGGAGCGGATGGACGCGGACTGGTACCGGCGCTTCCCCCGCACCCTCCGGCTGGTCGCCGACTCGCCCGCGCTCGACGGGCACACGCTGCGGCACTGCGCCGAGGTCCAGGCCGAGATCGTGCGCCGACTCGACCGGCCGGACGAACGTGAACTGCGGCTGCTCATCGAGTTCTTCGTCGCCGCCTGGCGCCGCGCGCTCGACGAGTGGCTCCCCGACTGCCCACCGGGCGAACTCCCCACCCTCCTCCGCCACACCTGCGCCGCCATGGACACGGCCCTCAGACTGGAGGCCTGAGCGCGGCCGGCCGCCGGGGAGACCCGGGCGGGGTTGTGGGAAGTGGTCAAAGTTTCCCGGGGTCCGGGCAGTCTCACTTGTGGGTAACAGCGTCTGGTCGGCGCTCCGGTCGGGCCCTACGGTCGTCGCATGTCGAACCTGCCCGATGTGGTCCTCTGGTCGATACCCGCGTTCGTACTGCTCACCGTCGTGGAGATGGTCAGTTACCGGTTCCACCCGGACGAGGAGAAGGCGGGTTACGAGGCGAAGGACGCGGCGACCAGTCTCAGCATGGGCGCCGGCAGTCTCTTCTTCGACTTCCTGTGGAAGATCCCGATCGTCGCGGTCTATGGCGCGCTCTACGAACTGACGCCGCTCCGGGTGCCGTTGGAGTGGTGGTCGTTCCCGTTGATGCTGCTCGCGCAGGACTTCTGCTACTACTGGTCGCACCGGGGGCACCACGTCGTCCGCATCCTGTGGGCCTGCCACGTGGTGCACCACAGCAGCCGGAAGTTCAACCTCACCACCGCGTTGCGGCAGCCGTGGACCAGTGTGACGTCCTGGCCGTTCTACCTGCCGATGATCCTGCTCGGGGTGCATCCGGCGGCCGTCGCGTTCTGTTCCTCGATCAACCTCGTGTACCAGTTCTGGATCCACACCGAGCGGATCGACCGACTGCCGCGGCCGGTCGAGTTCCTGTGCAACACGCCCTCGCACCACCGGGTGCACCACGCCTCGCAGGGCGGCTACCTGGACCGGAACTTCGGCGGCATCCTGATCGTCTGGGACCGGATGTTCGGCTCCTGGGCCGGCGAGACCGAGAAGCCGGTCTTCGGCCTCACGAAGAACATCGAGACGTACCACCCGCTGCGGGTCGCCACCCACGAGTACGCCGCCATCGCCCGCGACCTGCGGGCCGCGGCCGGTTGGCGGGAGCGGGCCGGGCGGGTCTTCCGCGGCCCGGGCTGGCAGCCGGGCCGGGCGGGGACCGAGGCCGCCGCGGGGCCCCGCGAGTCCGGGCCGGCCGCGGCGGAGCCCACCGGGTGACGGGCGGCGCGCCCCGGGAGGGCGCGCCCGGAGGCCGGGCCGACGGGGGTGCGGCCCGGCCGGTTGCGGGTTACCTCTTCAACAGGTCGACGTGCCAGACCTGGTTCGCGTCCCGCCAGCAGGCGTAGGAGCCCCAGTCCTTGTCGGGTCCGGTGACCGCCTCGCCGTACCGGACGCACAGCGTCAGGGTGCCCATTGGGTAGGTGGCGTACGTGACCCAGCCGTTGGTCGCCGCCGTAGCGCCGAGGCCGCCGAACGGCGACGCGCCGGCAAGCGCGACCGCCGCGTTCGTGAACTTCCCGCGCATACGCAAGTCCTGTCGTCGAGGGTGCGAGCGTCGCACCGCTTCCGTCACGTCGGGTCAGATCGCGTACCGGAACGGTCTGTTCGGCATCCCTCGCGCTCGTTATCGAGCCGTGACCCGGGCGCGTGGCGGGTCGGCGGGGCGGGCCGGGGGGCGACCGAGGAAGTCGCGATTCCTCGTCGTTCTCGTGAACTCGGGCCACCCCCGGCGCATCGGAGAGGGGGCGACACAGAACCGGACCAGCGAAGAAGGAAGTTCCCGGCATGTCATCCTCACTCCCGAACGCGGCCCCCGACGCGGCCCCGGCCCCGCCCCAGGTCCCGGCCGCGCCCGGCGACCGCTACCGCGGCGACCTGATCCTGTTCATGGCCGTCACCTTCGCCCTGAGCTGGGCGTGCTGGTTCACGGCGATCGCCATCGGCGGCTCGTCGAAGGAAGGTCCGGTGGCCGCGCCCTTCATGCTCGGGGCGTTCGGGCCGTTGGTCGGCGCGGTGGTGGTCCGGGCCCGTCGGCGGCGGCGCGGCGAGCCGGTGCCGGCGTTCGCCGTCCGGTTCCGCCGGCAGCACCTGCTGTGGGCGCCGGCCCTGCTGGTGCTGACCTCGGCGAGTGTGCTGGCCGCCGCCCTGCTCGGACACGCCGCCGGTGACCCGGCGTTGAGCTGGGAGAACAGCCGGGACATCATGGACGACTTCGGCGGGCCGGCCGCGTTCCTGGTCGGCCTGCTGGTCTCGGGCCCGCTGTCCGAGGAGGCGGGCTGGCGGGGCACCGCCCAGCCGCGGATGCGGGCGTCGCTGAGCCTGGTGCGGGTCGCGCTGGTGCTGGGCGTCACCTGGGCGGTCTGGCACATGCCGCTGTTCTTCATCGAGGAGACCGTGCAGCACGACCTGGGCCTGTTCAGCGGCAGCGGCGTGCTCTTCATCGCCTCCAACATCCCGATGGCGATGCTCGCGGTCTGCGCCTACGAGCGGGGCGGCGTGGTCGCCTCGGTGGCCGTGCACTTCGCCGCCAACGCCACCATGGTGCTGCTGGACGTCACGACGGCCACCACGCTGGCCATGGTCACCGGCATCCTGGCCATCCTCGCCGCGCTGCTGCTGACGTTCGCCCTGCCGCGCCGCGAGCCGGCCACGGGCGACGCGGCGCCGGTGGCCGGGACGCCGCCGGCGCCGCCGCGCGCGCCGCGGCTCGTCGACTGAGCCCAGCCGAGATGGCCGGCCGAGATGGCCGGGGCGGGGAGTCCGGCGGCCGCCGACCGGCGGGTTGGCCGTGCGGGACGGCGGGAGCCAGCGGGCGGCGATCCGCCCTCGCGGGGGCAACGCGCGCGATGGTCAACGGACCGGGGGCCGGCGGCACTTCGGGGAGCACCCGGCCGCCGGCCCGGCCGGTCAGGTCGGGCCTCAGCTTCCGGCCCGGCCGGTCGCGGTCGGTCGTGGTCGGTCGTGGTCGCGCAGCAACCCCCGCCCCCGGCGGGGTGTCAGCCTCCGACCCGGAGGGAGTCGAGCACCCGGTCGGTCGCGTCGTCCCCCTCGCTCTGCCGGATCTGCACGTAGAGCAGGGGCTGTTCGTCGCCGTCGGCAGGGCTGAGCGCCGCCTCCGTGAAGGTGCCGGCGTCGCCCGGGCAGTGCCAGCCGCGCACCACGCCCTGCCAGTTCCCGCCCAGGTAGTCCTCGTTCACGGAGAGTTGGCAGTCGCCCCGCGTGGGGTCGGGCGGCTCGGTCGTGACGTCCACGCCGTCGACCAGCCCGACGAAGACGCCGTTGGCGGGGGAGGTGAGGTCCTGCCACGCGGCGAGGTCGTCGGCGACCGCGAGCGCCGGCGCCTCGCCGTCGGCGAACCCCAACACCGCCGGGTTCCAGCCGGCGTCCCGCACCTGCTCGGCCCACGTCGCCGGCACCTCGGCGGAGATCCGGTCCGCGGCGTCCGACACCCGCACCGGTCCCTGGTCGCCGCCCGACTGCCAGAGCAGCCAGCCGGCGACGCCGCCGGCCAGCGCCGTCGCCGCCACGGCGGCCGTGCCGGCGAGGGCGCGGCCCGACGGCCGCCAGCGGCGGCGCCCGGCCGCCGGCCGGCCGCCGGGCATCGCCGCCAGCCGGTCCAGCTCGTCGGCGAACTCGGTCGCGCTGGACCAGCGTTCCTCCCGATCGGGCTCCATGGCTCGCAGCAGGGCGTGCCGCACGCCGGCCGGCAGGTCGGGCCGCAGCTCGTCGGGCGGCACCACCTCGCCGGGCGAGCCGGGGACCGTGCCGGTGACCAGGTGGTAGCCGAGGGCGCCCAGGGCGTACACGTCGGCCCGCGCGTCGATGCCGTCGGTCGGATCGGCCTGCTCGGGCGGCTGGTAGCCGGCGGACCCGGCGGCCATGGTCAGCCCCGAGGCGTGCGCCAGGCTCTTGGCCAGGCCCAGGTCGGCCAGCAGCACCCGGTCCGGCTCGCCGTCGTCGGCGCCGGGCGAGGAGCGGAACAGCACGTTGGACGGCTTGATGTCGCGGTGCACGATGCCGGCCGCGTGCAGGACGGCCGCCGCCCTGGCCACCAGGACGGTCAGCCGCAGCGCCTCCGACAGCGGCAGGTCGCCACTGTCGAGCCGGTCCTGGAGGGTGCCGCGGTCGGCGTACTCCATCACGAAGTACGGTCTCTCGTCCGGTAGTTCACCGATGTCGAAGACCTGCACGACCCGGTTCGAGTCGGCCCGGCGCAGCAACCGCGCCTCGGACAGGAACCGTTCCCGCATGTCCATCCGGTGGGCCCAGTTCTCGGCCAGCACCTTCACCGCGACCGGGGTCTCCAGCACCTCGTCGTAGCCGAGCCAGACGACGGCGAAGCCACCCGCACCCAGGCGCCGGTCCAGACGGTAACGTCCGACCCGCTCTGTGGAGTACATGGTGACTATCATGCCGTTCCAGAGGCGCAGAGCCAGAAGGGACCATCCCATGCGGCACACGGCGGACACCGAGGAGTTGGCGCGGCGCGCCGCTCAGGGCGAAGTGGCCGCGCTGGACGCTCTGTTGGAGCGCATAGGCCCCGAAGTGCTGCGCCGCTGCGGCCGGTTCCTGCCCTGCCGGGAGGACGCCGAGGAGGCCGCCCAGGACGTGCTGCTGCGGGTGGCGAGGAAGATCACCACCTTCGAGGGGCGCAGCCGGTTCAGCACCTGGCTCTACATGGTGGTGGCCAACTGCTCCCGGGCGAAGTACCGCGAGCTGAAGCGCCGGGCGACGGAACAGCCCGGCACCATCCCCGACCTGCACCCCGTCGACCCGCGTACCACCAGCGTCATCGCCGGCTCCCGCATCGACCTGCTGGAGGGCCTGGAGCAGCTGCAACAGACCCACCCGCACCTGGTCGCGCCGCTGGTCTACCGGGACATCTGCCAGCTGGAGTACGCGGAGATCGCCGAGCGGCTGGACATTCCGCTCGGCACCCTGAAGTCCCGCCTGCACCACGCCCGCCGGGAGATCAGGCCCTGGCTCGCCAGCACGGCCTGAGCCCCCGGCGGCCCGGTGGTCGTTACCGCTGGACCGGCGGGCAGTAGCCGGTCTCCACGCCGATGGAGTTGATCTCGGCGTTGGGCCGCGGGTCGCCGGCGTAGTTGATCTGGTCCGTGCACTCGACGCCGGGCTCGGCCGGGGTGCCCTGCTCGGGGGCGGCCTCCTCGCCCTGCGGGTCGGGGCAGCTGCCGGTCTCTTCGCCGATGCTGTTGATCTCGGCGTTGGAGCGCGGGTCGTCGGCGTAGTCGAACTGGTCGGTGCAGCTCGTGCCGGACTCGGCGGGGCTGTCCTCGTCGGCCGCGGCCTCCTCCTCGGCGGGCGGTGCCACCTCGACCGCGGCCTCCTCGCCGTGCGGGTCGGGGCAGCTGCCGGTCTCTTCGCCGATGCTGTTGATCTCGGCGTTGGACCGGGGGTCGTCGGCGTAGTCGAACTGGTCGGTGCAGCTCGTGCCGGACTCGGCGGGCGGCGTCGCGGACGTGTCGCCGCCGGAGCCGGCCGCGCCGCTGTCGGGGTCGCAGGCGGTGACCGCCAGCGCGGCGGCCACGGCGGCCAGGGTGAGCAGCGAGATCTTCCGAACGGCCATGGTGCTGTCCTTTGTGTGGGTTGCCGCTCCGGGGAGCGCGTTCTGCGCTGTTCGATGCCGGCACCGCCGGGAAAGTTCGCGGCGGGTCGGGGACGGTCGCCGAGCGGAACGCGTTGTTTGGGTTCGGCGGCGTGGGGAACTCGCCGGCTCATGGCCGTTTCCCAAGGTTCACTTCTCAACGGTGCCCAGGCGTTCAGTGGGCTGTTCCGCGGGCTGATGGCCAGCTCGCGGAAGAGCCCGGGCCCGGCACTGGCCGCCATGGACCGGGTCGAGGGCTCGTCCCGCGCCGATCCCCTGATCCCCCCGCTGCGCGACGCCGTGCACACCATGCCGGCCGGCGTCCGTGACGCCCTGCACGGCACCTGGCTCGGGCACCCGGCGCACCCCGCCATGGTGCAGATCCCGATCGGCACCTGGATGTCGGCGGCGGTCATCGACCTGCTGCCGGGCCGTCACCGCTCCGCCGACCTGCTGATCGCCGTCGGGCTCGGCACCGCGGCCCCGGCCGCGGTCGCCGGCCTGGCCGACTGGGCCGAGCTGCGCAAACCCCAGATGCGGGTCGGGCTGCTGCACGCGGCGGCCAACGTCGCCGGGGTCGCCATGTACACGGCCTCGCTGGCCGCCCGGCTGCGCGGCCACCGGCTGCGGGGCCGCGGCTGGAGCTACGCCGGGCTGGTCACCGTCGGCCTCGGCGGCGCGCTGGGCGGGCACCTCGCCTACCGGCAGGCCGCCGGCGCCAACCACGCCGACCACGTGGTCGCCGCGCTTGACCCCGGCTGGCTGCCGCTCGGCCGGCTCGCCGACTTCCCGGTCGGCCGGCCGGCGACCGCCACCGTGCGGGACATCCCGGTGCTGGTGTTCCGGGAGTCGGAGGACACGCTGCGGGTCCTCGCCGACCAGTGCAGCCACCTGGGCGGCCCGCTGTCCGAAGGCGAGATCGCCGACGGCTGCGTGCGCTGCCCGTGGCACGGCAGCACCTTCCGGCTGACCGACGGCTTCAACGTCACCGGTCCGGCGACCGCCCCCCAGCCGGCGTTCGAGGCCCGGATCGTCGACGGCCGGGTCGAGGTCCGACTGCCGGCCGAGGACAAGGAGACCTGACGCCGGCCGGGGACTAGGAGACCTGACGCCGGCCGGGGACTAGGTGACCTGACGCCGGTCGGGGGCAGGGAGAGCTGGCGCCGGTCGGGGACTAGGTGACCTGACGCCGGCCGGGGACTAGGAGACCTGACGCCGGCCGGGGACTAGGTGACCTGACGCCGGTCGGGGGCAGGGAGAGCTGGCGCCGGTCGGGGACTAGGTGACCCGACGCCGGCCGGGTCTGGGCCGGGCGCCGGGCGGGGACGGCGCCGGTCCGCAGGCGGGGGACGGCGCCGGTCGCGGGACGTGGGGACCCGGCGGCCCGTCCCGCCGTTGCCCCGGCCGGGACGGCGACGCCGTCCCGGTCCGCGGTCAGGCGCGCAGCATCCGCAGCCGCAGATCGGCCAGTTCGGGGCCCGGCTCGGTGCCGCGCCGCTCCCGCAGCACCGCGCTGAACTGCCGGTAGCAGCTCAACGCCTCGTCCTGGCGGCCGGTGAGCCACAGGGCCCGCATCAGCTGCGCCCAGCGGCGCTCGCGCAGGCAGTCGTCGCCGACCAGGGAGCGCAGCTCGGGCACCACGGCCGCCGCGTCCCTGGTCAGCTCGGTCTCGATGAGCCGGTCACGCGCGACCTCCCTGGCCTCCGTCAGCGAGGCACGCGTCGGCGCCAGGAGTCCCGTGGCCGGCACGTCGGCCAGCACCTCCCCCCGCCAGAGCGCGAGGGCGCCCCGCAGCTGCCCGCGCGCGGCGCTCCGCTCGCCGTCCTCCAGCGCCGCCACCCCGCTCCCCAGCGCCGCGACGAACAGGTCGGCGTCGGTGTCGTCCGACGCCGTGACCAGGCGATAGCCGGACGGCTGCCGCTCGATCACCGTCCCGTGCTCGTCGCCGACGAGGCGCCGCAGCCGCATCGCGTAGTCGTCGACCAGCGCGTGCGCGGTCTCGGGTGGCTCGGTGCGCCAGAGTTCCTCGACGAGCCTGGGCACGGGCAGCACGATGTTGCGCCGGGCGAGCAGGATGGCCAGCAGGTGTCGTTGCCGGCCCGAGCCGATCGGATGCCACCGGTGGTCGCACCGGATCCGCAGCGGGCCGAGTATCTGAAAGCGCATCGGCGTTGGTCTCTCCCCTAGAACCCCAAAGAACGGTTGCCGCTCGCGGCCACTCTGCGCCCGGGCGCGTAGCAGCCGCGTAGCGCCCGCGTGGAGCGCCGTCGCCCGACGCCTTCCGCGTACGGGTCTTCCGCGGGGGCGAGTTGGTGGTTCGGAGCCTTTGAGCCCGCTTCACGGCCGGGGTTAGGGTGACAGCCCGACGGACCGGCGGTGGCCCCGTTCGGGTCCCTGCGCGCGGAGGCTGTTGACGTGGACATCCGGTTGCTCGGCCCGGTGGAACTGCGCCGGGAGGACCGACCGGTCGACCTCAGGGCACCGATGCTGCGCACGCTGCTGGCCGCGTTCGCGCTGCGTCCGGGCCAGGTGCACGGCGTCGCCGGGCTCTGCCACCAGCTGTGGGGCGCGCTGCCGCCGCCCTCCGCGCGCGCCACCCTGCGGACGTACGTGATGCGGCTGCGCCGGCTGCTGCCCGCGGACCGGCTGCGCACCGCGCCGGCGGGCGGCTACCTGCTGCACGTCCGCCCCGAGGAGACCGACCTCGGCCGCTTCCGGACCCAGCTGGCCCGCGCGCGGGCCCTCGCCAAGGCGCGGCCCGAGGAGGCGCTGCCCGCCTACGAGGCCGCCTGCCAGCTGTGGCGCGGCGAGCCGCTGGCGGGGCTCGGCGACGGGCCGCTGGTCGCCGCCGAGGCCCCCGGCCTGGCGAAGCTGCGGCTCGACGCCCAGGAGGAACGGTTCGCCGTGCATCTGGCGCTCGGCCGGCACACGGAGATCCTGGACGAACTGGCCGCCGCGGCCCGGGCGCACCACCTCAGGGAGGGGTTGACCCAGCACCTCATGCTGGCGCTGCACCGCGCCGGCCGCACCTCCGAGGCGCTCGACGCCTACCGGTCGCTGCGCCGCCGGCTGGTGGACGACCTCGGCATCGAGCCCGGGTACCAGCTGCGGGCGCTGGAACGGGCGATCCTCCGCGCCGACCCGGCGCTGCTGGCGCCGCGCCCGGGCGGCGGCGCCCGTGCCGGGGCCATCGCCCCCGCGCTGCCGGCCGCCGTCGGCACCTTCGTCGCCCGCGGCCAGGAGTTGGCGCTGCTCCGCGAGTGGCTGGCCTCGTCCGGGGCGGCGGCCGGGATCTGCCTGCTGGACGGGCCGGGCGGGGTGGGCAAGTCGGCCCTCGCCGTGCTGGCCGCCCGCGAGTCCGCGGCCCGCTTCCCCGACGGGCTGCTCTACGCGGACCTGCGCGGCGCCGACCCGGGCGACGCGCCGCTCGACGTGGCCGCCGCCGCGCAGCTGCTGCTCGCGCAGCTGGGCGTGCCGATGCGGGAGGTCCCGCAGGACGTCGACGAGGCCGCCGCCCGGTTCCGCGAGCACCTGCGCGGGCGCCGCTGCCTGGTGCTCCTCGACAACGCCAGGGACGCCGCCCAGGTGCGCCCGCTGCTGCCCGACGAGGCGCCCGCCGTCGCGCTGGTCACCAGCCGGATGGCGCTGACCGGCCTCGCCGGCGGGCGCCATCTGCACCTCGGGCTGCTGGACCGCGCGGACTCGGTCCGGCTGATCCGGACCATCGCCGGGCCGCGCACGGCGCCCGCCACCCCGGCGCACTGGGCCGAACTGGCCGGCCTGTGCGGGGATCTGCCGCTGGCGCTGCGGATCGTCGCCGCCCGGATGGCGGCCAGGCCGAGCTGGGACGTGGCCGAGTGGATCGCGCTGCTGCGCGACGAGCGCGGCCGGATGGACCAGCTGCGGACCGCCGACCTGGACCTGCGGGCCGGCCTGATGGTCGGCATCGACCGGCTCGCCGAGAGCGCGGACCCGGCAGACCGGCGGGCCGCCGCCCTCTTCCCGCTGCTCGGCGTCCCGGCGCTGCACACCTACCAGCCCGCCTCCGCCGCCGCGCTGGCCGGCTGCACGCCGGCCGAGGCCGAGGACTCGCTGGCCCGGCTGACCGACGCGCGGATCGCGGACAGCCCGCGCAGCGGGGTCTACGTGCTGCACGACCTGCTGCGGGCGGCGGCCAGGTGGCAGGCCGACCGGCTGCCGCCGGAGCACGCCAGGGACCGGCTGGGGGCGCTGGCCCGCTGGTACCTGGGCACCCTGTACCAGGCGGGGACGCTGGCGAGCCCGCCCGGCTGGCCCAGCTCCCGGGTGCGGCAGGGCTCCGCCCGGTTTCCGGGCGGCGACGACTTCACCGACACGGGGGCGGCGCTGGCCTGGCTCGACGCGGCGGTGCCCCAGGTCCTGGCGCTGGCGGAACAGTGCGCGGCGCCGGAGTACCGGGCCGGGACGGAGCTGGCCGGCCGCCCGTTGAGCACCTTCGGCAGCGCGGCGGCCCGGGCCCTGACGGGCTACTTCGGGCTGCGGATGAACGTGCGCGACCTGCGCCGGCTGGCCGCGCTGGTGCTGCGCGTCGCAGAGCGGGACGGCGACGCCGCCGCCCGCGGGTTCGCGCTGGGCCAGCTCGGTAAGGTCCTCGGCCAGAGCGGCGACGCGGCGGGCGGGATGTCCCTGCTGTCCGAGTCCTGGGAGGTGCTGACCTCGGTGGGCGATGTCGGCGAGGCGGTCGTCTCGGCGTGCAACCTGGTGGCCTGCCTGGGGCTGGCCAGGCGGCGGGACGAGGCGATACGCGTCGGGGAGCGCGCGCTGGCGGTGGCGGAGGCCGCGGGGCTGACGGAGGCCACGATCATGATCGGCAACAACATGGGGTACACGCACTACCTGGCGGGTGATCTGGTGAGCGCCCGGCGGGTGCTGATCAGCGTGTGCGCCGACGCGTCGGAGCCGACGGCGGAGTTGTCCGGCCCGCTGGCCAGCCTGGCGGCCTGCGAACTCGCGGCCGGGGACCACGCGGAGGCGGCCCGCTGGGCGCGGACCGGCCTGGCGCTCGCCGACCGGCACCCGGTGGACCCGGTGTCGCGGGCCGAGCTGCACCACGAGCTGGCCAGGGCGCTGCGGGCGGCCGGCGACGAGCGGGCGGCCCAGGCGGCGAGCGCCGCCGCCCGGCAGCTGGTGGACGAGCTGAACCAGCGGGAGAACCTGCACCTGCGCATCCCGGGCCTGGGCAGCGGGTAGCCGGCGGGCGACGCGGGGCGGGGGCGGCCGGCCCGCGCGGGCCGGCCGCCGGCCGCCGCGCGGCTCAGGGCGGGGTCGGGCCCAGGTGGGGGGCGAGCAGCTCCAGCCGCTTCGGCAGGCTCGGGTGGGTGCTGAGCGCCGACTGGGTGGGCCGGGACTTCCCGGTGGGGTCGAGCCGCCGCCGCTCGGCCAGTTCCTCCTCGTGACTCAGCCGCAGCACCTCGTAGAGCGTGGGCGCGAAGCCCAGCTCCGCCGCCTTCTGGTCGGCCCGCAGCTCACCGGCCCGGCCGCTGGCCGCCACCACGTAGGGGCTGACCAGGATCGGTACCGCGATCCACGGCATCGCCACCACGGCGGCGACCGCGGCCACCGCGGCGACGAGGAGCAGCAGCACGCCGCCGAGGCAGCGGGTCTTCGCGGTGACGTAGAGGACCACCAGGGCCAGCACGCTGATCACCCGCCAGACCACCCGGGCCGGCAGGCCGTACCAGTAGCCCAGCAGCGCCGTCCAGGAGTGACCGCCGACGTGGTGCCCCAACTCGTGTGCCAGCACGCCGGCCAGCTGGCCCGGCGGCAGCCTGGTCAGCGAGCGGGTGGTCACGCCCACGATGTGGCCGGCCGCGGCCATCGCGTTCAGCTCGTCGCTCTCCTCAAGCCACAGCTCGTAGGCGGTGTGGTCGACCTCGGCGCGCCGGCACACCTCCGTCCAGATCGGCGCCAGGTAGGCGAACTCGTCCTGGCTGGGTGGGCGCAGCCCCATGAACCGGCGGGCCAGCAGCCGCTCCGTCGGGCGGTGGAAGACCAGGCCACCGGAGACCACCCAGCCCACGGTGACCAGCAGGCCGGCCAGCTCCCCCAGGAGGACCGCGGCCACCGCCCCGACGATCGCCAGGCTGCACACGAAGTACGGGGCGATCATGAGGAGTTGGGTGACGGCGGTGGCGTCGGCCCCACGCTGCCGGCTGGCGATGTAGTGGCGTCCGTCGTGCACCACCAGGTCGCGACTGTGGTCGATGGGCGCGGCCGGCGGGGGCGGTGGCGGGGACCCGGGCGGTGCCGGCGCCGGCACCGCCGGCGGTGCCGGGGACGCGGGCACCGGTAACGCCGCCGGGTAGGCCGGCGGTGGTGCCGCGGGCGGAACCGGCGGGGTCTGCTGCGTCGGGTAGGCGGGTGGTGGTGGCGGTGGGGTCTGGTCGGGGTAGGCCGGCGGTGGTGCCGCGGGCGGAACCGGCGGGGTCTGCTGCGTCGGGTAGGCGGGTGGTGGTGGCGGTGGGGTCTGGTCGGGGTAGGCGGGCGGTGGCGGTGCCTGGTCGGTGGGGTGGGCGGGTGGTGGTCCGCCCGGGTGGGCGGGTGGCGGACCGCCGGGGTAGGCCGGCGGGCCGTTCGTCGCCCCGCCCCGGCCCGTCGGGGCGTCGTGCGGGCCTCCGTCGTGGTGTCGCGGTCGTTCCATGACTCTGCTCGCTCCTCTGTCTTCCGGTCGCCCTTGCTCGCTCGTGCCGTCCCGTTCGGGGGCGGTCTCATCCCGTGAGGAGGGCCGCCGAGATGAGCACCATGCCGGTCGTCGCCGAGACGAGCCCGTCGCGGACCCAGCGCAGCTTGACCGACGCGATGCGGCTGTTGAACTCCAGCGCGCGCAGCAGCCGGGCCCGTGGTGCCGCCTCCGTGGCGGCCAGCGCCTCGGCCAACTCCCCGCGTCCGGCCGCCTCGTGGATGTCCTTGAAGTACGTCAGCGGCTCGCCCGGCGCCCAGTGGCCGGGACCGAACCGGGGCGCCACCGCGAGCAGGAACGCGGTCAGCGCCAGGGCCAGCGCCAACGCGCCGGCCCACCAGGTCAGTTGGCCGACGGCCGGCAGGGCGGACGGCGACCAGTCGGCGTTGGCCAGGCTGCCGCCGAACAGGCCGGCGCCCAGGCCGAGCGCGGTCACCAGCAGCGCCGCCTTGCTGTCCGCCCGGGCTATCTCCACCCTGGTCTCCCGGAGGAGTTCCTCCGCCAGCCGGGTGGGGAAGTCCGGGGTCACCGCCCCGACCGCCCCGGATCGGCCGCCGGCGTGCCGGGGGCGGGCGGCGCGGCGGGCGCCGCCGACTCGATGGCCTCGCCCGCCGGTGCGCCGGGACCAGCGGACAGCGGCGGCGCCTCGGCGCCGGGGGTCGCCCGCGCGAACATGTCCCGGACGGCGCGCAGCGTCTCCTGGACCGGCCGCTCCAACTGGTAGTTCTCGAAGTGGTCCCCCGCGGCCAGCCGGTCGAGCACATCCAACTGACGTAGCACCTGGTTGAGTTGCTCCTGGCTGTGCAACTCCCTGATCTGCGGCAGGTCCTGGGGCCGCTGCGCGATCTCCAGGGCCCACGCGGCCACGCCCCGGTGCTCCAGGTACCAGGCGTAGTAGTTCGCCTTCTCCGTGAGCATCCGCTGCTGGTGGGCCTGTTCGGCCTGCTCCAGCTGGTGCCGCTGGGCCTGCCGCAGCTGCTCCAGCTCGTGCTGGTGCCGCTCCAACTCGGCCTGCGGGGCGATGCGTTGCGTCTGGTAGCTGATGTCGCGCAGCGCCGTCTGCTGGTCCCGGGCGGCCTGGTCGAGGCTGAGCCGGACCGTGGGGGTGACGTGGAGGCCCAGTTCGCCGGCGAGTTGGCCGGCGGCCAGGTCCGCGCGGAGCGCCGCGTCCGCCCCCGCGCTGTCCTCGATCGCGAACCGGCGGGCCACCAGCCGCATCCGCTGTTCCAGCCGGGGCAGCACGTGCGCCGGCACGTCCCGCACCTGGCTGGCGACGACCCGGTCCGGGGCCATCACCCGCCAGGCCACGTCCACCTCGGCGGTGAACGCGAACGCATCGTTGTCGGAGGGAAGTTGGAAGGTGCGCTGGAAGTGGTGGAGGCCCATGTCCACCTCGTGGACCGACACCCAGCGCCCCGAGGAGAGCTCGCTCCGGGGCGGGCGCTGCGGCGGGATGTAGACCGCGAAGCCACCCTCGTTGGTGGTGAAGACCAGCGCGTGGTCGATCTGGCTGATGGGGCGCCGGACGGCGAACTCGAACCGCGAGAGCGGCCGCACCACCAGGACGGGGTCGACGATGTCCGTGTCGCGCCGCGCGTTCTGGTCCCACTGTGGTGAATAGCGGTATCCCGCCATGGTTTCTCGTCTCCTTGCCGGTGTCTGTCCTGGGGCGGTGGTCCGTCCCCGGGGCGGGGGTGTCTGTCCTGGAACGGGGGGGCCGGTGCCGGTCAGTCGCGGGCCGCGGCGGCGCCGGCCAGCCGGCCGAGCAGCCGGGCCGCCACCGGCGGTGGGGGACCGCCGTCCTCGCCCGGCATGGTGCGCAGCAGGTAGCTGAGCCGGTCGTGGTCCGCCGCCCCGGCCGCCAGCCGGGTGAGCAGCTCGCCGAGCGTCGGCTCCAGGTCGGGCACCAGCTCGGCGAGCAACACCCATTCCCGTAGTCGGAGTTGGGCCAGCTCGGTGGCGCGCCGCTGCCGCAGCACGCACCGCCACAGCGTGGCCAGCTCGACGCGGACCGGCCCGTCGGTCGGTTCGTCCGCGTACCGCCGCAGCAGCTCGGGCCAGCTCGCCGGGTCGTTCTCCGGCTCCTCCCGGAGCCGCGCCGTGTTGAGCAGCGCCAGCCAGGCGACCACCCGGAGCACGTCGGAGTCCCGTTCCGCCCAGTGCGCCAGCCGCCGCGGCACCACGGGGCCCGGCACCCACAGCAGCAGCACGCCGACCGCCTCCGCGAGGTGGTCCAGCTCCGGGTGGCGCACGGTGCGGAACGCGCCGTCCCCGTCGCTGGTGGCCCGCGGCCGGTCACTCCCCGGGCCCGCGCCGGCGTCGTCGCCGTCCGGGCCCGGCCCGTCCGCGGCGTCGCCGGCGGCGGCCGTCGCCTCGGACACATACGCCGGGGTGGTGTCCAGCGGCACCAGCAGGGCCAGCTCCTCCAGACTGTCCAGCGCCTCCCCGGGGTCCACCGCGCCGGCCAGCGCGTAGCCGCGGACGGCCGTCCAACGGCGCCGCTGGTCGGCGTCGAGGCCGAGGTCGCGCAGCACCCGGCCCACCGGCCGGGTGCCCTCGTGGGCGGTCAGCGCCAGGGCGTTGGCCGCCAGCACGCGGAGCCGGGAGTCGCGGTGCGCGGCCCAGCCGAGCACCAGCTCGTGCATGACCGAGGCGAAGTCCTCCTGGGCCAGCGTCGCCACCACGGCCGCGGCCCTGGTGCGCACGAACGGGTCCGCGTCCCGGCCCAGTTCGGTCAGCCAGCGGGCGAGCGGCACGCGCGCCGCCGGGTGCCCGGTCCATGCCTCACGCAGCAGCAGGGCGGGCGTGCGCGGGTCCTGGAAGCGGACCATGGTCTGCGGCACCGGGCCCCAACGGGTCTGCTCGTTCTCCTCGTAGCGGGTGGCGTGCGCCAACTCCAGCCGGCGGGCCAGGGAGGTGCCGAAGATGCTGAGCCCCGGGTCCTCCTCCGGGCTCTCGACGACGTTCATCTGGCGGTAGAGCCGGTCCCCCAGCCGGGCCGCGGTGCTGTAGGGGCCCCGGTCGCCCAGGGCGAGCGCCAGCAGGAACGCCTTGTCCCGCAGCGGCAGTTGCTCGCCCGGCTCGGCCAACCAGCCGCCGACCTGGTCGCGCAGCGCCTCCTGGCCGAAGCCGGCCAGCTCGTCGAGGGCGACCTCGCCCCGGTGGTGGCGCGCCAACTCCGCCGCGAAGGCGGCCAGTTGGCCGGCCGGCCGGGTCGCGACGGCGAGGAAGGCCCGGGTCTGCGGCAGTTCCAGCAGCCGGGTCACGGCCGCCTCACCCGCGGCCCGGTCCACCCCGCCCTCACCGGCTGTCCCACCGGCGCCGTTCGCACCGTCCGGCGCCGCGCCGTCCTTCGCCGCGAGCAGGGGGCGCAGCCGGGCCACGAGCAGCGCCCGGGCGTCCGGGCGCGGCCAGGGCACCGCGGCCACCTCGCGCAGCACCGCCGAGTTCTCCACGGTGACCACCAGGTGCGCGTCCAGCCGCCGCAGGCGCTCCCGACAGCGCAACAGGTGGTGCTGGGCCAACGGGTTGCTGCGGGTGGTCGGCAGGTCGCAGAGCAGGTAACCGTCCGCCGCCGCCGACTCGTTGACCAGAGCGACCGGCCCCGCGTCCGGGGCCAGCTGCCGTACCCGCCCGGCCCCCACGCGGCGCAGCAGCATCAGCGCGGCGGCCCGGCGCCCCGAGCCGTGCTCGCCGCGGAGCACGACCACCCGCTCCCGGCGCAGCTCGGCCAGGGCCCGCCGGAACGCCGCCGACTCGTGGTAGCCGCCGGCCAGGTCCGCCAGGTCGGCGGGCGGCACCTCGCCCGAGCCCTGGAGCCGTTCCCCGGCGTCGGCGCCCAGGTAGATCTTGTCGCCCAGCACCACGTCGCCGGTGACCCGACCGCCGGAGACGCCGAGCGCGTCCCCGGCCACGAAGCCGCCGCCGAACGTGCCGGGCGCGTAGTTCCGCAGCTCGCGCGCCGCGGCCCAGGCCGGTGCGGGGGCGGCGTCCGCCGGCTGGCCGGCCGCCTCCTCGCCCGGCGTGGCCCGTGCCTCCCGCGCCCGGTCGGCGCGCTGCTCGGCCGGGCCGTCCGGCCGGCCCGCCGGCTGGCCATCCCCGGCCGTCATCGCCGGTCACCGTCCCGCGGCGCGCCGCCGACGATCTTGTCGCCCAGGACCACGTCCCCGGTGACCTGCCCGCCGGCGACGCCGTACAGGTCGCCGGCGACCCGCGCGCCGCCGAACGACTGGCTGACGGCCGGCGCTTCGCCCCGTTCCCCGCCCCGGTCCTCGTCGGTGGTCCGGCTCGGCGTCCCCTCGGCCGCCGGCTCGGCTGCCCGATCGGCCGCCGGTCCTGCCGCCGGTTCCGCCCCCGGGGTGGGCGGCGGCTCGGCCGCTCCCGCGTCCGGCGCCGGCGCCCCGGCCGCCGGCTCGCCGAACACCCAGCCGCGCACCGGCCCCTCCTTCCCGGGCACCGTCACCGGGTGGAAGTCCGCGCTGGCGATGCCGCGGTGGTCGTGCCGTACCACCCCCCGGTACACCGCGTCGGAGACGCACACCAGCGCGTCCCAGGCGCCACCCCGGCCGCGCCGGGCGCGCAGCTCGGCCCGCAGCGGGTCGCCGTCCAACAGCCGGAACGCCTGGTCCAGGTCCCAGCCCAGGGCGCCGCCGAGCACCCCGGGCAGCTCGTCGAGGGCGACCTCGCCCGCCGCCAGCACCACCCGCAGCCGCACCTGCGCGCTGTCGGCCGCGGTCCGGTTGTAGGCCCGCAGCCGGGCCGGCACCTCGGCGAGCACCGCGCGTAACAGGGCCACCTTGGAGACGGCGGCGCTCACCAGCACCAGCACGCCGTCGCCGCGATCCTCCTTGCGGTGCTCGCCGGCGCCCACCTCGGCCGCCTCCAGCACGTAGCTGATCGTCTCGTACATGTGGTGCCGCCGGACGCGCCGCACGACATCGTCGCCGCCGCCCGCCCCCTCGATGTCCACCAGCAGGATGTTCTGGTGCACCGGGTCCGCCATGACCGGTCCTCTCTCCCCGTACCCCGTGCCTGGGGTGCCTCTCGACCTGGGAAGAGCAGCGTGCTCGATGGTTCGGTTTCGCCACTAGGGCATCGGACCCAGACGGAGTGTGACCGATGACGCAGAACGGCGCGGCCCGCCCGCCGCACCGGGACGCTCAGCCGCGGGCGTCGCCGCCCACGATGCGGCGCAGCACCTCGGGGCGCCTCAGCCACACCTTGCGGCGCGCCGTCACCAGCACGCCGGTGCCGCGCAGCTCGGCCAGCAGCCGTACGATCGCCTCCCGCGAGGCGCCGATCGAGCCGGCCATCTCCTGCTGGCTCAACGGCACCGTCAACAGCAGGCCCCGCTCGGTCGGTTCGCTGTGCGACCTGGCCAGGTCGAGGAGCAGCACCGCGAGCCGCTCCCTGACCGTCATCGAGGCCAGCTCCAGGGCGCGGCGGTCACCGGCCCGGATGCGGTGTACCAGCAGGGCGCTGAGCTTCTGGTGGGCGCTGGGGTGGCGGGCCAGGAACTCCAGGAACGCCTCCCGGGTGACCAGCACGCACTCGGCCGCCTCCAGCGTGGTCACCGTCGCCGAACGCGCCTGCCCGGTCAGCGCGGCGGACTCCCCGACCACGTCACCTGGGCGCCGCAGCGCCAGCAGCGCCACATAGCCGTTGGGGGAGCCGGTCGTCACCATCAACCGGCCCCGCACGATGAGCTGCACATGGGAGGACGGCTCGTGCTGCCGGATGATCTCCGTACGCGGCTTGTAGGTGACGCACGGGCCCAGCCCGAGCAACTCCGCCCGCTGCTGGTCCTCCAGACAGGCCAGGAACGGGACCCGATCCTGGAGGAAGGGAAACCTGACGCCCTCCGACGGCGTGCTCCCGGTCAATTGAGCCCCCGACGTGGTGATGGACCTACGCAGTGTAGCGAAGTCCCCCGCCACGCCCCAGAGTTGAGCGATCTCCGGCGCCCGCCGCCCGCCGACCCGTCGGTCTCCCGTGCCTCATGGTCGATGCCGTTTCCTCGGCGGAACGATGTGTTTCCGGCGCCGCGCCGGTCTGCGGGCGTGAGACCGGCTCACGGAAGGATGGCGTCATGCGGAAACTGATCTACGGCATGAACGTGTCACTGGACGGCTACATCGCCGCGCCCGGCGACGACCTCGGCTGGAGCGTACCGAGCGACGAGCTGTTCCAGTTCTGGTCGGACCGGTTGCGGGCGACCGAACTGTCGCTCTACGGGCGCAAGCTGTGGCGGACGATGAGCTCCCACTGGCCGACCGCCGACCAGCGGCCCGACGCCACCCCGGCGGATGTCGAGTTCGCGCGTCGCTGGCGGGACATGTCGAAGGTGGTGTTCTCCTCGACGATCGACCAGGTCGACTGGAACACCCGCCTGGTCACCGGCGACGCGGTCGCCGAGATCACCCGGCTCAAGGCCGAGGACGGCGGCCCGATGGATATCGGCGGCGCGACGCTCGCCGGGGCGGCCATGCGGGCCGGGCTGATCGACGAGTACGTGCTGGCCACCGCGCCGGTCCTGGTGGGCGGCGGCACGCCGTTCTTCACCGCGCTGGACAGCTGGGTGAACCTGGAACTGGTGGAGTCGCGGACGTTCCCCTGCGGGGTGATCCTGACCAGGTACGAGACGAGGCGACCGTGACCGCTCGGGCCCGTCCGGCGGCCAGGACTCGTTCGCGCGTGCTGACCGGAGGGGCCCGGTAGCGGGGCGGTGGGCCGCGGTCCGACCGCGGCCCGTTCAGGTCAGCGCTTCACCAGGGTCAGGAATGTGGACCATGCCGCGGCCGGCAAGTTCAGGATGGGGCCGTCCTCGACCTTGCTGTCGCGGACGGGGACTGTCCCGGGGGCGTCATCGCGCACTTCGAGGCACTCACCTCCGTTGCCGCTGCTGTAGCTGCTCTTGCGCCACGGGTTCTCATTCGTCTTCACTTCGGTATTCCTCGGCAATCATGGCAAGGCGCCGCACGGTATTCCGCGGACCGAGAGCGTCGGCTTTCAGGCGATCGTATGTCTGCTCCGCGGTCTGAGTACGAGTTTCATGGAGATCCTCTACCGCATGGACCTGAAGCCCCGGTGAGCTGACCGCCGGACCCCCTGCCGCCCGGCAGGGGGTCCTTCCTCGTGCGCGCGGTGCCATGGGCGGCGGCTCGCCCCGCCGCCCGGCCCCGCCGCCTGGCTACGGCGTCGGGTCGGTCGTCGGGCGGGGAGCGCGTTGGGCCTCGAAGTGGGCCAGGCGGGCCAGGTGGTCGGGGAGCGCGGCGCGGGACTTCTCGCGGGCCCACAGCACGCCCCAGACGGTGCCGCCGACGGCCAGGGTGAGGAACAGCACGGCCAGCGGCGGGGCGACCCGGGACAGTGCCGAGGTGCCGATCGCGGTGAGCGCGGTCAGCGCCAGCAGGCCGCGCAGCGGGTGCCGCCAGGGGGTGTGCCGCTCCAGGTGCACCGCGATGCGGTGGCGGGCCGCGTCGTCCGGGGAGATGCCGTGCGGCGGGGGAGGGGTGGGCCAGCAGGCGGCCCACCAGGTGCCGGTGGTGCGGTGGTGGTGGGCCGCCCAGGTGGCGCGGTGCCGGGCCGGCTCGCTGTCGTCGCGGGTGAAGCGGGCGGTGAAGCGGGTGGGGCGCAGCGGCACCGAGTAGTCGGTCAGGGTGTAGCCGAACTCGTGCGCGATGGCGACCACCCGTTCCGGCCGGAAGGTGACGGTGACCGAGACCTGGTCCCGCCCGTCGAACGCCCGGATGATCTCCTCGTCCCGCATCGCCGCCCCCGCCTTCCGCCCCTGGCCGGCCGGGGTGTCCGGCCGGACCCGTCAGCATGCGGGCCCGGGCCCGCCGCGTCCAGCCCGTCCGGCGCCAGCTCCGGCGTCAGCCGCGGCGGGCGGGGGCCGGCACGGTGACGTGGACGGCGTTCATCACCCGGTCCAGCAGGACGTGCTGCGCCGCCGGCTCGTCCCCGCAGGCCTGGAAGACCGCCGCCTGCAGGCAGGCGAAGGCCGCGCCGACCGTGGCGCGCAACACCACCGGGTCGACGGTGCGGCCCTGGCGTTCGGCCCGCTCGGCGAGGCGGGCGGTCATCTGCTGCTGGACGCCGTCCACCCGCCGCAGGTAGGCGGCCAGCAGGTGCGGCGAGCGGTCGAGGAGGCGCTGGATGGCGGTGCCGTGGGCGCGGCGCCCGGGCTCGGCGAACTGGTCGATCGCGAGGTCGAAGGCGCGGCGCAGCGCGGTCCAGTCGTTCTCGGTGTCGGGGCGGGCGGTGAGCCGCTCCAGCAGCTGCTGGCCGAGACTGTCGTAGTGGTCGAGGAGGATGTCCTCCTTGGACGGGAAGTAGCGGAACACGCTCCGTTGGGAGATGCCGACCGCGCTGGCGATCTGGTCGATCGTGGTCTCCTCGTACCCCCGGGAGAGGAACAGATCCTCGGCGGTGCGGGCGATCTGGACGCGCACGGCGTTTCGTGTGATGGCCCGCAGTCCCGTTCCCGGCTCCATGCTCCGGGACGATAGCAGCAGACGTGTTTGACAGCCACTGTCAGGAAGGGCGTAAGCTGTCCCGGGTGGGGGTGCTCTGTGCTGTTTCCCGGGGGTTCCTCTTGCCCGGCCGCTGATCCGCTGGCCCGGCCACCGACCCGAGCCGCCCGGCCGTCACCGGCTCCGCGCCCGTCCACTCCGTCCCCGTTCGCCCAAGGACCCTCGCCCCAAGGACCCTCATGGAACTCTCGAAGCCGTCCGATCCCGAAGCCGGCGCACCCGATCCGGCCGGGGAGTCGATACCCCGCTCGGTGGTGCTGGTCATAGGCGTGCTGCTGGCCGCCGCCTTCGTGATGATCCTCAACGAGACCGTCATGGGCGTGGCGCTGCCGCGGCTGATGGAGGACCTGGAGATCTCCGCGGCCACCGGACAGTGGCTGACCACCGCCTTCATGCTGACCATGGCCGTGGTGATCCCCACCACCGGCCTGATCCTCAAGCGGTTCTCCACCCGCGCCGTCTTCATGACGGCGATGACGCTGTTCACCGCCGGCACCGCGCTGTGCGCCGCGGCGCCCGGCTTCCCGGTGCTGCTGGTCGGCCGCGTAGTGCAGGCCGCGGGCACCGCGGTGATGCTGCCGCTGCTGATCACGACGGTGCTGACCTTCGTGCCCGCCACCCGGCGGGGCAGCACCATGGGCCTGATCTCCATCGTGATCGCCGTCGCGCCGGCCATCGGCCCGACGTTCTCCGGGCTGATCCTGTCCGAGCTGAGCTGGCGCTGGATCTTCCTGTTCGTGCTGCCGGTCGCGGTCATCGCGCTGCTGGTCGGCTCCGCGAAGATCACCAACGTCACCACCCCGGTCAAGGTGCGCTTCGACCTGGTGTCGATCGTGCTCTCGGCGGTCGCCTTCGGCGGCCTGGTCTACGGGCTGAGCAGCATCGGGGAGGCGGCCGAGGGCGACACCCACCTGCCGCCCGCGCTGCCGATCGCGGTGGGCGCCCTGGCGCTGGCCGGCTTCACCTTCCGGCAGCTGCACCTCCAGCGCAGCGCGGAGCACGAGCCGCTGCTCGACCTCCGCCCGTTCCGCACCCGCTCGTTCAGCGTCGGCCTGACGATGCTGCTGGTGTCCATGGGCGCGCTCTTCGGCACGCTGATCCTGCTGCCGATCTTCCTGCAGAACGTGCGGGACCTGACGACGCTGGAGACCGGTCTGGTGCTGCTGCCGGGCGGTCTGGTGATGGGCCTGGTCGCGCCGCTGTCCGGCCGGCTCTACGACCGGCTGGGCCCGCGCCCGCTGGTGGTGCCCGGCGCGTTCACGGTCGCCGGCGCGCTGGCCCTGATGCAGCTGCTGGACACCGACAGCGGGGTCGGCCTGGCGATCCTGGTGCACGTGGTGCTGAGCATCGGCCTCGGCCTGCTGATGACGCCGCTGATGACCTCGTCGCTCGGCTCGCTCCCGGCGGAGCTGTACGCGCACGGCAGCGCCATCCTCAACACCCTCCAGCAGCTGGCGGGCGCCGCCGGCACCGCGCTGTTCATCACGGTGATGACCCGCAGCGCGACCCGGGAGGTGGAGGGCGGCATGGAGCCGATCGCGGCCCAGGCGGCCGGCATCCACGACGCGTTCCTGATCGGCGCGGTCCTGGCGCTGGTCGCGGCGGGGCTGTCGTTCCTGGTGCGCCGTCCGCCGGCCCCGGCCGTCGTGCCGGACGCCGACGGCGGCGAGCCGGAGCGGGACGCCGACGAGGCGGTGCCGGCGCCGACCCACTGACGCCCAGGCGGCCCGCCCCCGCGCGGGCCGCGGTGCTCCGACGCCCCGGCCGGGATGCCCCGGCCGGGGCGTCGTGCGTGGGCCGGACCCTAGGTGGTGGGCACCGGGATGGGCAGGTTCTCGGTGAGGGTGACGGTGTCGCCCGCCGGGTCGGTGAGGGTGAGGGTGGCGGGCTCGTTCTGGCCGGGGCCGTCCGCGTCGTGCAGCGCGTAGGCCAGCTCGCCCCGGAAGACGCCGAGGAAGTGCTCCGCGAAGGTGCCGTCGTCCTCGGGGCAGCCCGCCTCCGTCCTGACCACCTCGGCCACCCGCAGGGTGGCGCCGTCGGCCGTCACGTCGGAGCCGTACCGGCAGCCGCGCTCGGCGCGGAACTCCTCGACGTCGGGCAGGTCCAGGTGGACCAGGGTCAGGCCCGGCGGCCGGGGGAACGCGGTGCCGTCGACCGTGACCCGCTCGGGCAGCCAACGGGACTTCGTCAGCTGCTCGGGGGCGGCCCCGCCGTCCGGCGGGGCCTCGGTGGCCTCCTCGGTGGGGGCCTGGCGCCCGGCGGGGTCGTCGGTGGCCGCGGTGGAGTCGGCCTGGCAGCCGGCCAGCGCGGCCGTCGCGGCCAGCGCCAACAGCCCGGCCAGGAGCGGCGGTCGCTGTCTCATACCGCTGGGACGCGGGCAGCCGTCCGACGGGTTCCGCCGGGCGGCTTCGCCGCCTCGCCGGCCCCCGGCGCCGCCGGGGCGTCCGGTGGGGTCATCTCTTCGGGCCCCGCTCACTCCTTCGGGGGTTCGGTGCCCGAACAGCGGACACGACGGCCGGGCTCTCGGCATGATGCCGGGAAAAGAATCGCCGGCCCGGTGCGAGCCGGGACCGGCGGGGGGAAGAAGGGTGGGCAGGAGCGTTGCACGCTACCGAGAGTCCCCGGGTCTTGAACGATCTTGAGTACCTGGGGGTCGAAGTCAGGGGCGCGCGGGAGCGCGCCGGCCTCTCCCAGCGCCAGTTCGCGGTGGGGACGGGCTTCAGTCAGAGCTATATCAGCAAGGTTGAACATGGGGCGCTCATCCCCTCGGAGGACTTCGCCCGCAAGTGCGATCTGGTGCTGGGGACCAGCGGGCTCTTCGAACGGCTCCGGGCGCGGCTGGTGGAACGCGGGCACCCCAGCTGGTTCGCGCCCTTCGCCAAGATGGAGCGGGAGGCGGAGGAGGTGCTCGATTATTCGTTGTGGACGCTCCCTGGGCTGCTCCAGACTGAGGAGTATGCGCGCGCGTTGTTCCGAGCCGGGCACCCCGAGGCCACCGAGGACTGGATCGAGAAGCGGGTGGAGAACCGCGTCTCCCGGCGCGGGGTGCTCACCGGGGATGATCCGCCCCCCTTCTGGGCGATCATCCACGAGTCGGTGCTGCTGCCGCACATCGGCGGAGCGCGGGCGATGCGGGCGCAGTTGGAGCACCTGCTCGAAGCGGCGAGCAGGCCGCGGGTCACCGTGCAGGTCCTCGCCCTCACCGCGGGGGCGCCGCCGGCGACCGAGCCGTTCATCCATCTGCAACTGCCCAGGCAGCGCAGCGTGGTGTACACGGACACCGCGTTGGGCGGCCAACTGTCCACCAGCGACGACCAGGTACGGTTCTGCCGGACGGCCTTCGAGCGGCTGCGGGCCGAGGCGCTGAGCCCCACCATGTCCACCCGCCTCATCAGGAAGATCGCGAAGGAACTGCCTCATGACGACGACTGAGCCGAGTTGGCGGAAGTCCTCCTACTCCGGGAACCAGGGCGGGGCCTGCCTGGAGGTACGGGATGGCGTTCCCGGCGCTGTGCCGGTCCGGGACAGCAAGGTGGCCGACGGCCCCGTGGTGACGGTGCCGGCGGCGGCCTGGTCCCGTTTCGTGGCCTTCACCCGGCGCTGACCGCCGCGTCCAGCGGACGGTCTTCATCGACCCCCCGGCGCTGACCGGGGGGTCGGCACGTTCGGCCCGCCCTCGCCCCGCCCCGCCCCGGCTACGCCGGCTCGGCCGGCTCGGCGGTGGCCGGCCGGTTGGTGTGGTGGCGGCCGATGGGCAGCATCAGCGGCCGGCCGGAGACCGGGTCCTGGATGATCCGGGAGTCCAGGCCGAAGACCGCCCGGACGCACTCCTCGGTCAGCACCTCGCCCGGCGCGCCCGTCGCGTGCAGCCCGCCGTCCGCGAGGGCGATCAGGTGGTCGGCGTAGCGGGCGGCGAGGTTGAGGTCGTGCAGCACCATCACGATGGTGGTGCCCCGGTCCCGGTTGAGGTCGGTCAGCAGGTCGAGCACCTCGACCTGGTGGCTGACGTCGAGGAAGGTGGTCGGCTCGTCGAGCAGCAGCAGGTCGGTCCCCTGCGCCAGGACCATGGCGATCCACACCCGCTGCCGCTGGCCGCCGGAGAGCTCGTCGACGGCCCGGTCGGCCAGCTCGGTGGTGCCGGTGGCCTCCAGGGCGGCGGCCACCGCGGCGTCGTCGCGTTCGCTCCACCGGGAGAAGACGCCCTGGTGCGGGTGCCGGCCCCGGCCGACCAGGTCCAGCACGGTGATGCCCTCGGGCGCCACCGGCGACTGCGGCAATAGGCCCAGGGTGCGGGCGAGTTGCTTGGCGGGCAGCCGGTGGACCGCCTTGCCGTCGAGGACCACCCGCCCGTCCCGTGGGGTCAGCAGCCGGGACATCGAGCGCAGCAGCGTCGACTTGCCGCAGGCGTTGGCGCCGACGATGACGGTGATCTCGCCGGGGGGCACGGCCAGGTCGAGGGAGCTGACGACGACACGGTCGCCGTAGCCGAGCGTGAGCCGCTCGGCGGCGAGGGTGTGGGACGTGGTCACAGGGAGCCTCCCGCCCGGTGGGTGCGGATGATCAGGTAGATGAGGTAGGGCGCGCCGAGCACGCCGGTGACCACGCCGACCGGGTAGCGGTGGTCGAACGCGAACTGGCCGGTGAAGTCGGCGGCCAGCACCAGCAGGGCGCCGACCAGCCCGGCCGGCACCAGCAGCGAGGTGCCGGGGCCGACCAGCCGGGCCGCGATCGGCCCGGACAGGAACGCGACGAACGCGATCGGCCCGGCCGCCGCGGTGGCGAACGCGATCAGGCCGACGGCGGCGACGATCAGCGTGATCCGGGTGCGTTCCACCCGGACGCCGAGGGCCGCCGCGGTGTCGTCGCCGAGTTGCAGCGCGGACAGGTCCCGGCCCTTGGCCAGCAGCACCGGGGCGAGCACGGCCAGCGCGACCAGGGTCGGCACCACCTGCTCCCAGGCGGCGCCGTTGAGGCTGCCGGTCAGCCAGCGCATGGCCTCCTGGAGGTCCCACTCGGCGGCCCTGGACAGCACGTAGGAGGTGACGCTGTCGAGCATCGCGGCGATGCCGATGCCGATCAGGATGAGTCGGGTGCCGACCACCCCGTCCTTGAAGGCGAGGGTGTACACCAGCAGGGCGACGCCGAGGCCGGCGGCGATGGCGAGGACGGAGACCTGCGTCTCGTTCAGCGACAGGGTGACGATGGCGATGGCCGCCGCCGCGCTGGCGCCGGCGCTGATGCCGATGATGTCGGGGCTGGCCAGCGGGTTGCGGAGCATGGTCTGGAAGGTGACGCCGGCCAGCCCGAAGCTGAACCCGGCGGTCACCGCGAGCACCGCGCGGGGCAGCCGCAGCCGCCCGACGGTGAACGAGGCGCCCGGCACCTGCTCGCCGAGGACCACCCGCAGCACGTCGCGCGGCGGGTAGAAGGTCTGCCCGTACATCAGGGTGACGGCGAAGCCGGCGACCACCAGCAGCGCGAGCGTCAGGACGACGAGCCGCCGGCGGGCGGCGCGCCGGGTCCGGCCGCGCGCGACGGCCCGGCGCACGGCGTCGGGGGCGGCCGGCTCCACGGACGGGGGGCGGACGGCGGGGGCGTTCACAGGGCTCGCACCTTCTGCCGGCGGACGATGTGGATGAAGAACGGGGCGCCGATCAGCGCGGTGATGATGCCCACGTCGATCTCGGTCGGCCGGGCCACCACCCGGCCCACCACGTCGGCGGTGGTCAGCAGCGCCGCGCCGGCCAGCGCGGAGAACGGCAGCAGCCAGCGGTGGTCCACGCCGACCAGCAGCCGGCAGGCGTGCGGCACGACGAGCCCGACGAAGCCGATCGGGCCGGCCACCGCGGTGCACGCCCCGCAGAGCACGACGGCGCCGACCGCGGCCAACGCCCGGGCGACGGCCACCCGTTCGCCGAGCCCGGCGGCCAACTCGTCGCCGAGGGCGAGTGAGTTGAGGGCCCGCGCGGAGAGCAGGCAGACGGCGAACCCGACCAGCAGGAACGGCAGCACCTGCCCGGTGCGTTCGAAGGACGCGCCGCCCACGCCGCCGATCTGCCAGAGCCGGAAGCCGCCCGCGATGTCGTTCCGGGGCAGCACCACGGCGCTGACCAGGGAGGCGAACGCGGCCGACGTGGCGGCGCCGGCCAGCGCCAGCTTCAGCGGGGTGGCGCCGCCACGGCCCAGCGAGCCGACGGTGTAGACGAAGCCGGCGGCGAGCGCGGCGCCGCCCATCGCCACCCAGATGTAGCCGGTGGGGGAGGTGAGGCCGAAGAAGGCGACGGCGGTGACGACGGCGAGTGAGGCGCCCATGTTGACGCCGAGCACCCCGGGGTCGGCCAGCGGGTTGCGGGTGACCCCCTGCATCACCGCGCCGGCCAGCCCGAGGGCGGCGCCGACCAGCACGGCCAGCACGGTGCGCGGCACCCGCTTGGCGACCGCGGCCTGTTCGAGGGAGTCCTCGGCGCCGCCGAGCGCGGCGAGCACGTCGGACCAGGGGACGGTGCGGGAGCCGAAGGCGACCGAGGCCAGCATGGTCAGGGCCACCGTCAGGACGAGGGCCAGCAGCCACCACAGCCGGACGCGAGCCGGCCGCCGCCTGCTGGCGGCGACCGGCTCGCGGGGTTCGACCGCGGTCATCCGACCTGGTCGGCGGCCTCGGCGAGGGCCGCCACGTAGTCCTCAAGCACCCACGAGATGGACAGCGGCGTGGGGTTGGCCGCGGTCGCCAGCGGGGCGCTGCCGGGGAGCAGATAGGCGGAGCCGCGCTCGATGGCGGGGATCCGGGAGAGCAGCGGGTCCTCCTGGAGGGTCCGCAGCAGCTCGCCCTCCTCGTCGCCGTAGCCGGTGATGATGTCCACGTCGTCGAAGTAGTCGATCTGCTCGGCGCTGCGGGTCTGCGCGAACTGGTCGGTGTCGGCGGAGGCCTCGGCGATGCTGTCCGGGATGGTCATCCCGAGGTCCTCGAAGAAGAGGGTCCTGGTGTCGTGCGTGGTGTAGAAGCCGATCTCGCTGACGTCGTTGGGGTCCACGTGCGTCATGAACATCGCGGACTTCCCCGCCAGCTGCGGGTAGTCGGCGACGACGGCCTCGATCTCGTCCTCGATCTCGGTGATCAGCGCCTGGCCCTCGGCGCCGAGCCCGATGGCCTCGCTGTTCAGCCGGATGATCTCGCGCCAGGGGGTGGCCCAGGCGGCGTCCGGGTAGGCCACGACGGGCGCTATCTCGCTGAGCGTGTCGTAGTCCTGCTGGGTGAGCCCGGAGTAGGCGGCCAGGATCACGTCGGGGGCGGTGTCGGCGACCGCCTCGAAGTCGATGCCGTCGGTCTCGTCGAACAACACCGGTGCCTCGGCGCCGAGTTGGTCGAGCTGCTCGGTGACCCAGGGGAGGACGCCGTCGCCGTCGTCGTCGCCGAAGTTGGCCGCGGCCATGCCGACGGGGACGACGCCGAGCGCCAGCGGCACCTCGTGGTTGGCCCAGTTGACGGTGGCGACGCGCTCCGGCTTGGCCTCGATGGTGGTCTCGCCGAGGGCGTGCTCGATGGTGAGCGGGAAGGCGTCGGCGCCGCTCTCGGCGCTGGCGTTGTTCCCTTCCTGGTCGTTGCCGCTCTCGTCCTCGGTGTCCGAGGAGCCGCCACAGGCGGTGAGCCCCAACAGGACCGCCGCCACGGTGAACAGGCGCAGGCGGGGTGGGCGCATTGTTCCGTACTCCACTTCCGGGATTCTGGGTGCCGGACCTCGCACGTCCGTCACGCGGGACGCGGTCGTGGAGCGGTGCACCGTTCTGGGGAGAAGGTTAGGTAAGGCTTGCCTTCCCGTGCACCTTAGGAGGGGTGGCCGCCTGTCGCAATCAACCATTCGGGACAGTCGATGTAGCCATCCGGACAACGGGCCCGCTGGGCGGGCCCCGGTGCCGGCCGGTCAGGAGGCCCGAAACGCCCCTGGAGTCAGGCCAGTTGTCCGCCGGAACGCCGCGCAGAACGCGCTCGCCGACTGGTAGCCGACCAGGTCGGCCACCACCTCGACCGGCAGCCCCCGGGTGAGCAAGGCCACGGCGTGCTGCGCCCGCACCGCCGCCACCCAGCGCGCGAAGCTGATCCCGGTCTCGGCGTTGAACGCCCGGGAGATGGTCCGCGGGCTGACCCCCAGCTCGGCCGCCCAGTGCGTCAACGTCCGCTGGTCCCTGGGGTCTTCGCGGACCGCCTCGGCGATCGGCCGCAACAGCGCGGAGACCGGCACCTGGAGCAGCAACTCCCGGGGCGAGGGCGCCAGCACGTCCAGCAGCATCGCCTCGGTCACCGCCCGGGACGCCGGGGCCAGCCCGGGCTCGTCCAGCCGCTCAAGGAGCAGCCGGAGCAGCGGCGTGATCTCGACGGCCACCGGCACGTCCGAGATCGAGGGGGCGCCGCCGAAGCCGAAGAAGCTGGCCCGGAACCACGTCCCGGCGATCGCCGACCCGGAGTGCGGGGTGCCGGCAGGCATCCACAGCCCCAGCGTCGGGGTGATCGTCCACACCCGCGCGCCCACCACCGCGGTGGACGCGCCGCGGCCGTTCCACAGCAGCTCGTGGAAGGGGTGCGAGTGCTCGCTCCAGGTGGTGTCCCGGGTGACCACCTCGCCGTAGCAGGCGACCCGGAACGAGTCCGCCACGGCGCCCGGCGGCACCGCCGGCAGGGTGCGGGTCTCCCGCGGACGCTGCTGGCCCGGGACGGCGGCGGAGGCGGACATCCCCCCAACGTAGCCGGCCGGTCAACGATCTTGGGCCCGGCCTCGGCCCCGGCCACGCGCCGACCGCCCGGGAGCGGTCAGCCGCGCAGCAGCTCACCCGGCACGCCGGTGCCGCTCTTCACCGTCTCGAAGACGAACAACGTGTCGTATCGGCGGATGTTGTCGTCCCGCTGGAACAGCTCGTGGCTGAGGTCCCGCAACTCCCGCACCGAGCGGGCGGTCAGCAGCACCGCGTAGTCCCAGCGGCCCGACACCGCGTAGCACTGCTGGACCGCCGGCCTGGCCCGCAGCCGCTCGACGATCCGCCGGTGGTGGTCGGGGGACTCCTCGGCCAGCGTCAGCAGCACCAACGCCTGCGCCAGCGCCGGCGCCGCCCCGGTGTCGACCACCGCCACCGTGCGCAGGACGCCCGCCGCCTTGTAGCCGGCGATCCGGCGCTGCACCGCGCTGGGCGACAGCCCCACCCGCTCGCCCAACGCGCGCAGCGTCTGGTCCGCGTCGGCCTGCAACAGGTCCAACAGCAGGGAGTCGATCTCGTCCAGCGGCCTCGGCCGCCGCGGCAGCCCGGGCACGCGCAACAATCTCGCGTGTGCGCGCGATCTACGCAAGCGGCGCCCGCGGCGTTCCGCCTAGCGTCAGACGCATGCAGCCAGCCAACCCGGCCAACCCGGCCAACCCGGCCAACCCGGCCAACCGAACCGACCCGACCGGCCCGACCGACCCGACCGACCCGACCGACCCGGCCCCCGGGCCCCGCCTGGCGGAGCCGCCCGCCGGTCCGGCCACCGACCTCAGCCTGAGCCGGATCGCCCGAGCCAGGAGCGTCATCCCGGCGTGCTTCCTGGACACCCCGCAGTACGAGGACGAGCTGCTCAACACGGCGCTGGGGCGCCGCGTCACGGTCAAGTTGGAGACCGGCAACCCGATCCGCAGCTTCAAGGGGCGCGGCGTCGCCCTCGCCCTCGCCGACCTGCCGGCCGGCAGCACCGTGGTCTGCGCCTCCTCGGGCAACTTCGGTCAGGCCGTGGCCTACCTCGGCCGCGACCTGGGCCTCACGGTGGTGGTCTACGCCCCGGCCCCGCTCAACCCCAGCAAGTGCGCCCGGATGGTCGCCTTCGGCGCCGAGGTGATCGAGGTCGCGGGGCCGGACGCCCACCCGGCGGCCGCCGCGGCGGCCGCGGCCTCGGGCGCCGCGCTGCTCGTCGACGGGGTGCCGCCGGCGATCGCCGAGGGGGCCGGCACCATCGCCGAGGAACTCGCCCGGGCCGGCCGGTTCGACGCCGTGGTCGTGCCTGTCGGCGACGGCAGCCTGATCACCGGCGTCGCCGCGTGGCTGCGCGCGCACGCGCCCGACACCCGGATCGTCGGGGTCAACCCGGCCGCCGCGCCCACCATGTTCCGGGCGCTCGCCGCCGGCGAGCCGGTCACCACGACCCCGGCCAGCGCCTTCGCCGAGGGCATCACCGTCACCCGGGCCCGGCCCGAGTCGCTGGCCAGGGTGCGCGCGCTGGTGGACGAGATCGTGCTGGTGACGGAGGCCGAACTGCGGTCCGCGATGGGCCTGGTGGCCCGGCACCTGTCGGTGCTCGCCGAGCCGGCCGGCGCCGCCGGCATCGCGGCGATCGCGGCCGGCAAGGTCGCCGGCGACCGGCTCGCCACCCTGGTCACCGGCGCCAACCCGAACCCCGGCGGGCCCGGCTGACCGGCCGGGCCGGGGCGGCTCAGCCGCCCGCGCTCTCCCGCAGCACCTGCCGGATGCCGGCGAAGTGGTCGCGCATCGCGGTGACCGCGCGGGCGGTGTCGCCGGCCTCCAGGGCGGCCACGATCTCCTGGTGCCTGGCGCAGGTGACCCGGCCGTCCCCGCGCTCCTCGCGCAGGTCCTCCCGGACCCGGTGGAAGGCCGCCCAGAACGCGTCCAGCACCTCGCTCAACAGGTGGTTGCCCAGGCTGTGGTAGAGCGCGAGGTGGAAGGCGCGGTCGGTGGTCGCCGTGACCCGGCCGTCCTCGGCCACCTCGCGCTCCATCGCGGCGACCAGCTCGCGCAGCCTGGCCAGGTCGGCCGGCCGGGTGTCGGCGGCCACGCTGCCGATCAGGCCGGCCTCCAACGCCTCCCGCACCTCCAGGAGTTCGGCCAGGCTGGCCTCCCCCCTGCGGTGCCGGACGGCGGCCCGGAAGACCATGCCGTCCACGAACGAGTCCAGGCTGAGGCTGCCCACATAGGTGCCGAACCCGTGCCGGATGTCGACGATGTTGACCGCCTGGAGCGCCTTCAGCGCCTCCCGCACCGAGTTGCGGCTCACCTCGAAGAGGGCCATCAACTCGCTCTCGGTGGGCAGCGGATCGCCCGGCGCCAGGCGTCGGGTGAGGATCAGCTCCCTGATCTGACCCTGCACCTCGTCGGACATCATGCGGCGGGCCATGGAGCCCCTCCCTCTGCTCGTATCTCCCGCCCACGGCCTTGGGGGCGGCCCGACAACGACCTGTTCTTGACCTGGAGTTCACATTCTGCCACCGAGGTGATCAGAGATCGGACATCGGATGTCCGAACCCTTGACCGCCGGCTCCCCCCGATTCTAGGTTCCTAGGACGTACAACGTAGGACCTCCCGGAGCCGCGCTGGAGGCACAGTGGACCACTCCCTTGATCGCCGTTCGTTCCTCCGCCTCACCGGTGCCATCGGCGCCGCCGGCGCGATCACCGCAAGCCTGGGCGCCTGCACGGGCCCACCGTCCACCATCGGCACCGGCCGGGGCGGGGACGGCGCCGCGCTGGACACCCTGACCGCCGTCATCGGGTACGGCAACGACCAGAGTTGGGACCCGACGCAGACCGCGTCCGCGTTCTCCATGGCGGCCAACCACCACATCTACGAGGGGCTGCTGGACACCGACCCGATCACCCGCGTCCCCTACCCGGCGCTGGCCACCGCGCTGCCCGCCGACCCCACCGCCACCAGCTGGCGGTTCACCCTGCGCGAGGGCGCCCGCTGGCACGACGGCGAGCCGGTGACCGTGGACGACGTGCTGTTCACCTTCGACCGCGTCCTCGACCCGGAGGCCAACACGCTGGCCAGGTCGTTCTTCGCCAGCTGGCTGGCCGGGGTGCGGGCGGTCGACGAGCGGACCGTCGAGCTGGACTTCCACTTCCCGTTCCCCGACGCGGCGCCCCGGCTGACCATCGCCAAGATCATGCCGCGCCACGTCTTCGGCGCCGAGGGCGCCTGGGAACGCGCCACCGGCGGCCTCGCCGTCGGCTCCGGCCCCTACCGGCAGACCGCCCACCACCCCAAGTCCAACACCACCTTCGAGGCGTTCGAGGACTACAACGGCCCCCGCCACCCGGCGTTCCGGGCGATGAACTGGCGCTCCGTCGTGGAGGCCGCGCCCCGGGTGGCCGCGATCTCCGGGCAGAGCGCCGAGGCCCAGATCGCCGAGAACATCCCGTACGCCAACGTCCAGCAACTGCGCGACGAGGGCCTCCAGGTGGAGGGCGGCGCCGGGATGAACCACCTCTTCCTGATGTTCAACACGGAGAACCCGCCGCTGGACGACATCCGGGTGCGCCAGGCGCTGCTGCACGCCGTCGACACCGGGCAGCTGATCGAGGTCGGCCTCAAGGGGTACGGCCGGCCGGCCACCTCCTTCCTCGACGAGAACAACCCGGCGCACCGCCCCGCCGCCACCGTCTACGACTACGACCCGGACCGCGCCCGGGCGCTGCTGGCCGAGGCAGGGGTCACCGACCTCAGCATCAACCTGATGGCCGCCAACGTCAGTTGGGCGGTGGACTGCCTGCCGACCATCAAGGAGTCCTGGGACGCGATCGGCGTCCCCACCACCCTGGAGCCACAGGAGACCTCGGCCCTGTTCACCAAGATGGACCAGGACCGCGCCTACCAGGTGGTCGCCGCCGTCTCCAACCCCAACCAGTTCGGCCTCGACGCCGACCTGATCCTCCGCTACAACTACACCCGCGGCGGGCTGTGGATGAGCTACACCGGGTGGGAGGCCAGCGCCGCCGCCGACGAGCTGTTCGCCCTGATGGACCAGGCCACCGAGGAGCCCGACCCGGCCCGCCGGCTGGAGCTGACGCACCGCGTGCTCGACCTGGTCGCCGAACAGGCCGTGCTCTACCCGGTGGTGCACAACGAACTGCTCACCGCCTGGAACCCGCGGCTGGTCACCGGCGTGCGGGCGCAGGCCTACCCGGGCGTCAACGTGCTCCAGACCGGGGCGGTCGTCTCGTGACGGTGATCCTGCGGATGGTGGCGCGCCGGGTGCTGCTGCTGGTCCCGCTGCTGCTGGGCATCATCCTCTTCGTCTTCCTGGTGATGCGGTTCTCCGACACCGACCCGGCCTCCGCCTACTTCCAGGGCAGCAACCCCACCCAGGAGCAACTCCACCAGTTCCGCGAGGAGAACGGGCTGCTCGACCCGCTGCCGGTGCGCTACCTCGACTTCGTCGGCGACCTGGTCACCGGGGACCTGGGGATCAGCGTGCTGACCCGGGCCCCGGTCTGGGACCAGGTGACGCTGGCCCTCCCGCTGACCCTGCAACTCACCTTCCTCGGGCTGGGCATCGCCGTCGCCCTGGCCCTGCCGCTGGGCGTGCTCGCCGCCGTCTACCGGGACCGGCTGCCGGACCAGCTGATCCGGGTCGTCTCACTGGTCGGGGTCGCGGCCCCGGCGTTCTGGCTGGCGCTGCTGATGATCCAGTACCTGGCCGTGGACCGCGGCTGGTACCCGACCGGCGGCTACATCAACCCCCAGGACTCGTTCAGTGGTTGGCTCAACAGCCTGACCCTGCCGGCGCTGGCGCTCGCCATGCCGGTGGCCGCCCAGCTGACCCGGGTGGTGCGCACCGCCGTGGTCGAGGAGCTGGACCGCGACTACGTCCGCACCGCGATCGGCGGCGGCCTGCCGCCGGTGGTGGTCGTCGGCCGGAACGTGCTGCGGAACGCGCTGATCAACCCGCTGACCGTGCTCGGCCTGCGGGTCGGCTACCTGCTCGGCGGCGCGGTGGTCATCGAGACCATCTTCGCGCTGCCCGGCATGGGCAAGCTGATGATCGACGCGGTGCGCAACGGCGACCCCGCCGTGGTGCAGGGCGTGGTGCTGACCACCGCGGTCGGCTTCGTCCTGGTCAACCTGCTGATCGACATCCTCTACCTGCTGGTCAACCCCCGGCTGAGGAGCGCGACATGACTGCGATGAGCCGACTCACCGGGCCGGTCACCGGGCGGCTGCGCGGGCTTTCCCGGCTGCCCCTGCTCTCCCGGGTGGCGCTGGGCCTGCTGCTGCTGGTGGTGCTCGCCGCCGCGCTGGCCCCCTGGCTGGCGCCGCACGACCCCTACGCCCAGTCGGGCACCGCCGGCGGGCCGTCCGCCGACCACTGGATGGGGCAGGACAGCCTCGGCCGGGACATCCTCAGCCGGCTGATGCACGGCGCCCGCTGGTCGTTGGCCATCGGGCTGGGCGCCACCGGCCTCGCGCTGCTGGTCGGCGCGGTGCTGGGCGCCGTCGCCGCCACCTCCCGGCGGGCGGTCGACGAGGCGCTGATGCGCACCCTGGACGTGGTGATGGCCTTCCCCGGCGTCGCCCTGGCCGCCGTGCTGATCTCCGTGTTCGGCGGCGGCGTCCCCGTGCTGGTCTGCGCCATCGCCTTCCTCTACACGCCGCCGATCGCCCGGGTGGTGCGGGCCAACGTGCTGGCCCAGTACAGCGAGGACTACGTCACCGCGGAGCGGGTGCTCGGCGCCCGCACCCCCTACATCCTGGTGCGGCACGTCGCGGTCAACTGCGCGGCGCCGATCCTGGTCTTCTGCACCGTGATGGTGGCCGACGCCATCGTCTTCGAGGCGTCGCTCTCCTTCGTCGGCGCCGGCGTCCGGCCGCCCGAACCCTCCTGGGGCAGTGTGATCGCGGACGGCAAGAACCTGGTGCTGCTCGGCGGCTGGTGGGCCACGGTCTTCCCCGGCCTGCTGATGCTGCTGACCGTGCTGGCCCTCAACATCCTGGCCGAGGGCGCCTCCGACTCCTGGGCCGCGCCCCGCCCGGCCGTCGAACTCCCCACCGAACTCCCCGGCGGGACCGCCGGCTCGGCCGGCGCGCTGCCGCGCCCCAGGCCGGCCGCCGACGAGACCGTCCCCTCGGCCGACGACGCCGCGCGCGTCGAGGCCGTCGAACCGCCCGCCGCCCGGGAGCCGTTGCCGCTGCCCGGCCTCGACCAGGCCGGCGCCCGGCTGCGTGCCCTGGCCCGGCCGCCGGTCACCGGCGAGCCGGTGCTCAGCGTCCGCGACCTCACCGTCCGCTTCCCCGACCGGCACCGCGGCGTCGAGGTGCTCTCCGGCGTCAGCTTCGACGTCCGGCCCGGCGAGGTCCTCGGCCTGGTGGGGGAGTCCGGCTGCGGCAAGTCGCTGACCGCGCTCACCGTGATGGGCCTCCAGCCGCGCGGCGCCGAGATCGGCGGCAGCGTCCGGTTCGCCGGCCGGGAGCTGACCGGGCTGCGCCCGCGCGCCCGCCGGGCCCTGCTCGGCCACCAGATGGCGATGGTCTACCAGGACGCCCTCTCCTCCCTGAACCCCGCCATGACCATCCGCGCCCAGCTGCGCCAACTCGTCCGCCGCGGCGGCCGGCGCAGCCCCGCCGAGCTGCTCGGACTGGTCGGCCTCGACCCGGACCGGGTGCTGCGCGCCTACCCGCACGAGCTGTCCGGCGGCCAGCGGCAGCGGGTGCTGATCGCCATGGCGCTCTCCCGCGAGCCGCGGCTGATCGTCGCCGACGAGCCGACCACCGCGCTGGACGTCACCATCCAGGCCCAGGTCATCCAGCTGCTGCTGCGCCTCCGCGCCGAGCTGGGCTTCGCGCTGGTGCTGGTCTCCCACGACCTGGCGCTGGTCGCCGACGTCACCGACCGGGTGGTGGTGATGTACGGCGGGCAGATCGCGGAGCGCGGGGTGACCGCCGACCTGGTGGGTGCCCCCGCCCACCACTACACCCGCGGCCTGCTCGGTTCGGTGCTCTCCCTGGAGTCGGGCGCCGCCCGCATGACGCAGATCAGGGGCGTTGTCCCGGCCCCGGCCGACTTCCCCGCCGGCTGCCGGTTCGCCGGCCGCTGCCCGCTGGCCGACGCGGCCTGCGCCGAGCCGGTGCCGCCGGCCGCGGCCAGCGGTCACGACCACGTCGCGGCCTGCCACCACCCGGCGCCGCCCCCGCCCGACGCCCCGCCCGTGCGAACCGAGAGCGAGGTCAGCCCGTGAGCGTCGAACCCGCCGGCCCCCTGACGGAGTTGCGCGACATCCACCTGAGCTACCCGGCGCGCGGCTCCGGCCGCCTCCGCCCCACCCTGGTGCGGGCCCTGGTCGGCGCCGACCTGACCATCGCGCCCGGCGAGACCGTCGGCGTGGTCGGCGAGTCCGGCTGCGGCAAGTCCACCCTGGCCAAGGTGCTGGTCGGCATCGAACGCCCCAGCTCGGGCACGATTCTGCACCGTGGCCGTGACCTGTGGGCGATGCCGGCCGCCGAACGCCGCACCACCCTCGGCACGGAGGTCGGCCTGGTCTTCCAGGACCCGTCGACCGCGCTCAACCGCCGGCTGCCCGTGCACCGGCTGCTGCGCGACCCGCTGGACGTGCACCGCCGCGGCACGCCAGCCGAACGCGCCGCACGGGTGCGGGAGTTGCTCGACCTGGTGGGGCTGCCCGGGCATGTCGCCGACGCGCTGCCCGGGCAGCTCTCCGGCGGCCAGCGGCAGCGCGTCGCCATCGCCCGCGCGCTGGCCCTGCGGCCCGCGCTGCTGGTCGCCGACGAGCCGACCAGCGCCCTGGACGTCTCGGTCCGGGCCCAGATCCTCAACCTCCTGCTGGACCTGCGGGAGGAGCTGGGCCTGGCGATGCTCTTCGTCTCCCACGACATCCAGACCGTCCGCCGGATGAGCGACCGGGTCGTCACCATGTACCTGGGCCGGATCGTCGAGGAGGCGCCCGCCGACCGGGTGACCGGCCACGCCCGCCACCCGTACACCCGCGCGCTGTTCTCCGCCACGCCCGGGCTGCTGGCGCCGATCGAGCCGATCCCGCTGGTCGGCCCGCTGCCCTCGGCGACCCGGCCGCCCAGCGGCTGCCCGTTCCGCACCCGCTGCTGGAAGGCGGACCAGCGGTGCGCCGAGTCGATGCCGGACTTCCAGGGCGAAGCCGGTGAGACTCCCGGTGGACACCGCTTCCGCTGCCACCACCCGGTGGCGGCCGAGGAGACCACCCAGCAACTGGTCGCCCAGGCGACCCCGGCCGAGGAGCGCCCATGACCCTGCCCGCCCGTCTCTCCGGGGTGATCCCCCCGGTCTGCACCCCGCTGACCCCCGCCGGGGAGGTGGACACCGTCTCGCTGGCCCGGCTGGTCGACCAGCTCGCCGGCGCGGGCGTGGACGGGCTCTTCGTGCTGGGCTCCACCTCCGAGGCCGCCTTCCTCACCGACCGGCAGCGGGTCGCCGTGGTCGACACGGTGGTCGGCCAACTCAACGGCGCGCTACCGGTGTTGGCCGGCGCCATCGACATGACCACGCCCCGGGTCGTCGAGCACGCGCGCGCGGCGCTCGCCGCCGGCGCGGACGCCGTGGTGGCCACCGCGCCGTTCTACACCCGGGTCGCGCGGCCGGAGATCGAGCGGCACTACCGGCTGCTCGCCGACCGGGTCGAGGCGCCGGTGTTCGCCTACGACCTGCCGGTCGCCACCGGCGTCAAGCTGCCGGCCGCCCTGGTGCTGGCCCTGGCCGCCGACGGGGTGCTCGCCGGCCTCAAGGACTCCAGCCCCGAACTGGGCGAGCTGCGCGCCGTGTTGGCCGGCGTCCAGGACGGCGTCACCGGCCCGGACTTCGCCGTCCTGACCGGCTCCGAACTGGTCGTGGACGCCGCCCTGTTGATGGGCGCCCACGGCGTGGTCCCGGGGCTGGGCAACGTCGACCCGCACGGCTACGTCCGGCTGGTGGCCGCCTGCGCCGAGCGCGACTGGGCCAGGGCCCGCGTCGAACAGGACCGGCTGGCCCGGCTCTTCGCCTTGGTCGAGGCGGGCGACCCCGGCCGGATGGGGCGCGGCTCGGCCGCCATCGGCGGCTTCAAGACCGCGCTCTACCTGCGCGGTTGGATCGACCACCCGACGACGGCCGAGCCGCAGGTCCCGCTCAACGAGGCCGAGACCGAGCGGGTCGCCAAGCACCTGGCCGGCGCCGGGCTGCTCTGAGCGGCCGCCGTTCCCCCGACGGCCAGCCGACCGGCCCCGGCGACCGCCGGGGCCGGCGCCGCACTCAGGGCCGGCCGAGGCCGATCCGGCGGAACTCGATCGTCTCGTAGGGGCCGCTCGCCCCGGTCTCGTAGAGCACCCCGACGGTCCGCCGGTCCAGCGACACCAGGTCCGAGTAGGCGGCGGGCTGCTCGGAGAGCGTCACCGCCGGCTCGAACGACCGCCCGGCGTCGTCGCTGCGCCACACCGTCAACGCCTCCCTGCGGTCCGGGTTGGACGGACCGGAGAAGAGCAACGGGCCACGCTTGCCCGGCAGTTGCAGCACGCTGGCCTGCACGACCGGCACCGCGCCCAGCCCCTCCTGGGCGACCAGCGGCCCGTCCAGGCTCGCCCCGCCGTCCGAGGAGTAGCCGCCCAACCGGTTGCCCGGGTCCGTGCCGTTCTGGTCCCGGACGCTGAAGTAGAGCCGCCCGTCCGGGAGTTCCGCCACGCTGGACTCGTTGGAGTTGGCCGCCCCGTCGTAGCTGTCGTCGATGTACCCCAACTCCCAGGTGGTGCCCCCGTCGTCGCTGTACAGCGCGTGCGAGCCGTAGTAGCGCGGCTCGGCGCCGGTGTCCGGCGAGCCGGCCGGCGGCGCCGTCGAGTGGTTGGCCGGCACCAGCAGCCGCCCGGCGTGCGGCCCCTTCGTCAGCGCGATCGCGTGCCCCGGGCCGGTGGCGTACCAGCGCCACTGCGGCAGCTTCGCCGCGTCGGTGATCTCCCGCGGCGCGCTGAACGTCCGCCCGGCGTCATCGCTGGTCTGCACGAAGACCCGGCGGCTCTGCTCCGGGGTGACCTCGCCGCCGATGATCTCGTGCTCGGTGACCTCACCGCTGTTGAAGCAGGTCACCAGCACCACCCGGCCGGTGGCCGGGTCGACCACCGGCGCCGGGTTCCCCCGGGTGTCGCCGTCGCCGCTGGCCACCACGGACAGCTCGCCCCAGGTGCAGCCGCCGTCGGCGGACCGGCGCAGCACCACGTCGATGTTGCCGCTGTCGCCGGCCCCGGCGACCCGGCCCTCGGCGAAGGCCAGCAGGGCGCCGTCGGGCGCGGCCACCACGGCCGGCACCCGGAAGGTGTCGTAGCCGTGCTCGCCCGCCACGAACGGCACCGACGAGGTGCAGGCGCCGGCCGCCGCCCGGTCGGCCGGGCCGCCGCCGGCGGCCAGCGCCGAAGGCGTCGCCGCCAGCACGCCGAGCACGGCGGTGCCGGTCAGCAGCAACAGCCGCAGGGACGTTCTCCTGCGGGTCCTTCGGCGGGCGGGGGTGGAAGTCGGGGAACTTGTGCGGGAGTCAGGGAACATGTCGCGCTCGCTCCTTCGAACTCGTCTTGCTGTGCGGGTCGGACGTCGGACGTAGGACGTCCCACCCGCACAGTAGGGGGCGCCCCGCCGCCCGACAAGGCGGCGGGGCACGGAAGTTCGGTACGGAAACCAGACCTGGAGGCCCGGTGCCGACCCCGGCGCGGACGGCCCGGCCCGGCTCAGCCCAGCTCGACCAGCGCCTGCGGGATCGGCGTCTCCCCGTTCACCAGATCCAGGGTCAGCCCCGCCGTGCTCGGCCGCTCCAACAGCGCCGCCAGCACCGCCGCCACGTCGTCCCTGGTCACCGTCCCGTACCCGGTGCGCGGCGCCAGCCACACCCGACCGGTGCCCGGATCGTCGGTCAGCCGGCCCGGCCGCAGCACCGTCCAGTCCAGCCCGGAGCGCGCCCGCAGGTCCGCGTCCGCCGCGCCCTTCGCGCGCAGATACGCCGCGAACACCGGGTCCGTGCCGGCCGGCGGCTCCTCGTCCACCCCGATCGCCGACACCATCAGGTACCGGCGCACCCCGGCGCGCAGCGCCGCGTCCGCCAACAGCGCCGCCGCCGCCCGGTCCACCGTCTCCTTGCGGGCCGCCCCGCTGCCCGGCCCCGCGCCCGCCGCGAAGACCACGGCGTCCGCGCCGGCCAGGTGCCGGGCCACCTCCTCCTCGCCCGCCGACTCCAGATCACAGACCAGCGGCTCGGCCCCGGCGGCCAGCAGGGCGTCCGCCTGCTCCCGCCGCCGGATCAGCCCGGCCACCTGGTCGCCCCGCCCGGACAGCAGCTTCTCCAGCCGCTGGGCGATCTTGCCGTGTCCACCCGCGATGACAGTGCGCATACCCCGACCGTAACGCCCCGCCGGCCACCCGCCCGACGCCAGCGCGCCGCGTCAACCCGCCTGCTGCCGCGGCAGTTCCCACGCCGCCCGGCCCGGCGGGCCGGCCGGGAACTCCCGCACCGCGCTGGTCCTGGCGACGATCCGGCCCCGGTGGAAGACCAGCCGGCTGTAGCCGAGCGAGAGCGCCTCGGCCACCGAGTCCCCGCGCACCGCCAGCAGTTCGGCCGGCCCGCCGGCGACCACCCCGCCCGGCGCCGGCAGCCCGAGCACCGTCCTGGCCAGCGGCCCGACGGCGTTGTACGCCGCCAGCGGCGCCCGCTCCCCGGCGGCGGCCAGCAGGAACGCGGCCTCCAACGGGTCCCCGCGCCCCACCGGGTGGGCCGCCGACCGCAGCGCCCCGCCGCCGGCCGCCACCAGCACCCCCGCCGCCGCCAGCGCCCGCACCGGGGGCTGCCCGGCGCCGGGCGGCGCGCAGCCACCCTGCGGCAGGCAGACCACCCGCACCCGGCCGGCCGCCAGCCCCTCGCCGAGCCGGCGCAGCGCCGGGGGCGCCAGCCGGCCCAGGCCTCCGGCCGGGCCCAGGCAGAGCCCTCGCCAGCCGCCACCGGCCGAGGCCACCGCCACCAGCCGGGCCAGCCAGTCCCGGTCGGCGGCCCCGGTGTGCAGGTCGACCGGCAGCCGGTGCTCGTCCGCCAGCGCCAGCACCCACATCAGATGCCCCACCGGGTCCGGGTCCAGATCCGGCGCCCCGCCCACCACGTCGGCGCCGCGCGCCACCGCCTCCCGCAGCCTGGCCCGCTGGTCGGCGCCGGCCCGGCCGGTGAGCGGCCCGGGCAGCGCCACCGTGGTCAGCTCGGCCAGCCCACGCAGCGCCCGGCCGGCCCGCAACGCGGCCAGCAGCGCCGCCAGCCCCCGGTCGTCGCTGACCGTGACGTGGCCGCGCTGCGCGGTGGCGCCGTGTCCCAGCTGGAGCAGCGCGGCCTCGGTGACCCGCCGCTCCACCGCGCCGGGGCCGGCCGGGCCGCCGGCCGCGGTGAGCGCGGTGTCGTGGTGCGCGTGCGGCTCGGCGGGCGCCGGCAGCAGCAGGTACCCGGACAGGTCGACCAGGTCGCCCGGCCGGTCCGGGTGGAGTGTGCCGGCCGGTGCCACCGCGGCGATCCGGCCGTCGGCCAGCGCCACGTCGACCAGCCGGCCGTCGGCCAGCCGTGGCCCGCGCAACAGCAGTTGGTCGGCGGGCGGGGGGTCTGGCGTCACTTCCGACATCGCGCTCCCAGCTCAGGCGACGGGTGCGCAAGCGAGCGTAGGCGCCGGGGGGCCGGCGGCCCCGGACGCACCCCGGGAGCCCGGGAAAGTCATAAGAAAAGCCCACCGCTCGCCCCGAGCGGCCGGGTGGCCAATGGATTTCGCCTTCCGCCGGGGACGGTGTAATCTCTTGAGCGCTCGCCCCAATAGCTCAGTCGGCAGAGCGTCTCCATGGTAAGGAGAAGGTCAACGGTTCGATTCCGTTTTGGGGCTCTGGGGTGTCAAGCTCTCATCCGTTGGATGAGGGTGGCTCACTCTGTGGCGGCGTAGCTCAGTCGGTAGAGCAAACGGCTCATAATCGTTGTGTCACCGGTTCAAGTCCGGTCGCCGCTACTCTCAGTAGCCGATTGCGGGGTCGGTCCTCCGATCGGCTACTCTCTCTGTGTTCAATAGGTTTTACCCGTCCATCCGTCAAGGAGCACTCACGTGGCTGCCACCGACGTCCGCCCGAAGATCACGCTGGCCTGCGTGGAGTGCAAGGAGCGGAACTACATCACCAGGAAGAACCGGCGTAACGACCCGGACCGCCTGGAGATGAAGAAGCACTGCCCGCGTTGCAACGCGCACACGGCCCACCGCGAGACCCGCTGACCCAAGCAGCGTTCGTGCCGGGTCCCTGAGGTTCGCTTCAGAGCCCGGAGTCTGGTCATGCGAAGCCGCCCCCGGCACCGCCGAGGGCGGCTTCGTGCTGTCCCGGGCCGGGCGACCGGCCCGGGCCCGACCCGACCTCATCCCCAGTCCCAGGATGCGAGGAGACCACCGATGCCGCTCGACCAGTCCTTCGTGGGGCGGAGCTACCCCCCCACCGAGCCCTACGAGGTGGGCCGGGAGAAGATCCGTGAGTTCGCCGAGGCGATCGGGGACGACAACCCCGTCTACACCAGCCAGGAGGCGGCCCGCGCGCTCGGCTACCCGGACGTGATCGCCCCGCCGACCTTCGTCTTCCTGGTCAGCTACCGGGCCGCGTTCCGGGTCGTCCAGGACCCGAAGCTGGGCCTCGACTACAGCCGGGTGGTGCACAACGAACAGAAGTTCACCTACGTCCGGCCGCTGCGCGCCGGCGACCGCCTCGCGGTGACCTCGACCATCGAGGCGATCAAGTCCCTGCGCGGCAACGAGGTGCTGACGGTGCGCGGGGAGCTGCACGACGAGACGGGCGCCCACGTGGCGACCGCGTACACCAAGCTGGTGGCCAGGAGCGCCGAGGCGGACGCCCCGGCCGAGGAGGGGGCGCGATGAGCCGGATCGCCTACGCCGACGTCGAGGTCGGCACCGAGCTGCCCGGCCAGGTCTTCCCGGTGGACCGCGCGACCCTGGTCCACTACGCCGGCGCCTCGCTTGACTTCAACCCGATCCACTGGAACGAGCGGTTCGCCGTCGAGGTCGGGCTGCCCAACGTGATCGCGCACGGCATGTTCACCATGGCCGAGGCGATCCGGGTGGTCACCGACTGGGTCGGCGACCCGGGTGCGGTGCTGGAGTACGGGGTGCGGTTCACCAGGCCGGTGCCGGTGCCGGACGTGCCGGCCGGCGAGGTGGCGGCCGAGATCGAGGTCAGCGCCAAGGTCGCGGCCAGGCTGGACGACGAGCAGCGCACCGTCCGGGTGGACCTGACCGCGCTCAGCGGCGGGCAGAAGGTGCTGGGCCAGGCCCGCGCGGTGGTCCGGCTCGGCTGAGTCGGGTCTTTCTCCCCCGCAGGCGCGCGCCGGCGCCCGCGGGGGGCGCTCGTTCTCGGGGGCGCGACCAGTCGGGCAGGCCCTCGGGTTGACATGGTTAGTGATCGACCAATAACTTTCTTCCATGGCACGGGAGAGCGGCCGCATGTCGGCCGAGGAGCGACGCGAGAGCGTGATCCGCGCGGCCGTGGTCGAGTTCGGCCGCGCCGGGTACGCGGGCACCTCGACCGCCGCTATCGCCAAGCGGGTGGGGGTCTCGCAGCCCTACCTCTTCCGGCTCTTCCCGGACAAGCGGGCGATCTTCCTCGCCGCCGCCCGCCGCTCCGTCGAGCGGATGCGGCGGCGGTTCGAGCAGGCATCCGAGGGGCTGGCGCCCCAGGAGGCGCACGACGCCATGTGTCGGGCGTACCCCCCGATGATCGCCGACCGGGACGATCTGCTCTTCCAGATGCAGATGTATGTCGCGGTCAGCGCCCGGGAGGGCGAGGGGGACGAGGAGTTCGGCGCGGAGATCCGCGCCCTGTGGGCCGAGACCTGGGATTCGATAAGGGACCGCCTCGGCGGTGACCCGCAGCTGACCAGGGACTTCTTCGGGATAGGCATGCTGATCAACGTCTCGCTGGCGATGGGCTTCCCCGAGGGGCATCGGGTCTGGGAGACGCTGGACATCTTCGAGCAGCTTCCTGCTTCCGGAGGGGGGAGCGAGGAGAGCGCCGGCTGAGCCGTCGCGTCGTGCCGGCCCGCTCTGGTCCGGCTTCCGTCGACTGACCGCCCGCCCCGGGTCGGGGTGGTGTGCGGGCCGGGCACCCGTGTGTCCGTGAAAGTTATTGAGCAATCAATTACCCGCGTATATCGGGCGATACCGAGCCGCGCGGATCGGTCGGGCGCCGCGGGCGCGGCTCCCGGACAGGAGGGGAACCATGGACCAGTCGGCACACACCACCGCACCGCCCTCGGGAGGGGCGTCCGCGAGCCCGGGCGGCGGCAGCCTCGTCTGGACCCTGCTGATCGTCGGCGCGGCCACCTTCATGGCCGCCCTCGACAACCTGGTGGTCACCACGGCGCTGCCGGTGATCCGTGACGACCTCGGCGGCCGCCTCTCCGACCTGGAGTGGATCGTCAACGGCTACACCCTGCCGTTCGCCTGCCTGCTGCTGCTCGGCGCCGCGCTCGGCGACCGCTTCGGGCGGCGCCGGGTCTTCGGCCTCGGCGTGCTGGTCTTCACCGTCGCCTCGGCGGGCGCCGCCCTCGCCGGCACGACCGGCCAGCTGATCGCCGCCCGCGCCCTCCAGGGCGCCGGCGCCGCCGTGCTGATGCCGCTCAGCCTCACCCTGATCGCCGCCGCGGTGCCCAGAGAGCGGCGCGGCATGGCCTTCGGGATCTGGGGCGCGGTCAACGGCCTGGCGGTCGCCGCCGGCCCGCTGGTCGGGGGAGCGATCACCGAACACCTCACCTGGCAGTGGATCTTCTGGCTCAACGTCCCCATCGGCCTGGCCCTGGTGCCGCTGAGCCGGCGCTACCTCGTCGAGAGCCGGGGCGGCGACGGCCGGCTCGACCTCGTCGGCACCGCCCTGGTCAGCGCCGGCCTGTTCGGCGTGGTGCTCTCCCTGGTCCGCGGCCACGAGCACGGCTGGTCCTCGGGCCCGGTGCTGCTCGGCTTCGTCCTCGGCGGGCTGCTGCTGGTCGCCTTCGTCCGCTGGGAGCTGTACACCGACGCCCCGATGCTGCCGATGCGCCTCTTCCGCTCCCGCACCTTCAGCGTGGTCAACGCGGCCAGCCTGCTGATGTTCGCCGGCATGTTCGGCGCGATCTTCCTGCTGACCCAGTTCCTCCAGCTGATCCAGGGCTACTCGCCGACCGAGGCGGGCCTGCGGATGCTGCCCTGGACCGCCATGACGCTGCTGGTCGCGCCGGCGGCCGGCGCGCTGACCGACCGGGTGGGCGGCCGGCTGGTGGTGGCCTCCGGCATGGCGCTGATGGCGCTCGGCCTCGGCTCGCTGGCGGCGGTCGCCGATCCGGCGGTGAGCTACGCCGCCCAGATACCGGGCTTCGTCCTCTCCGGCGTCGGCATGGCCATGTTCTTCGCACCGACCGGGGCGCTGGTGCTCAGCGCCGTCAGCCCACCCGAGGAGGGCATAGCCTCCGGTGTCAACAACGCGCTCCGCGAGGTGGGCGGCGCGCTGGGCGTCGCCGTGCTGGCCTCGATCTTCGCCGGCCAGGGTGGGTACGAGACGCCCCGGGCGTTCACCGACGGGCTGGTCCCGGCGCTCTGGGTCGGCACCGCGCTGCTGGGCGCGGCCGGCGCGCTGATGCTGCTGGTCCCGCGCCGCGCCCCCGGGCCGGTCGGGCCCGTGCCCGGCGAGCCGGCCGAGCCGGCGGTGGCCGCCGCGCGGCCCGGGGCGGCCGTCCGCTGAGCCGCCCGACGGCGCGCGGCGCCCGGGGGCGGTCCGGCGGCCGGCCCCGGGCGGAGCCCGTCTCGTATGGTGGCTGGGTGCTGGAAACTCCTGATCCCTCGCCCGTCCCACCCGTCTCGTCCGCGCTGTCCGCTCCGTCCGCCGCGTCGGTCCCGTCGGCCCGGCTGGCCCCGCTGACGACGCTGCGCCTGGGCGGGCCGGCCGACCGGCTGGTGACGGCGACCACCGACGAGGAGATCGTCGAGGCCGTCCGCCGGGCCGACGCGGCCGGCGAGCCGCTGCTGGTGGTGGGCGGCGGCAGCAACCTGGTCATCGCCGACACCGGCTTCCGCGGCACCGCCCTGCGCATCGCCTCCAGCGGCGTCCGGCTCGACGGCACCCGGCTGGAGCTGGCCGCCGGAGAGGACTGGTCGGCCGCCGTGGCGCGGACCGTCGAGGCCGGGCTGGCCGGGATCGAGTGTCTGGCCGGCATCCCCGGCTCGGCCGGCGCCACCCCCATCCAAAACGTGGGCGCCTACGGCCAGGAGGTCTCCTCGGTGATCACCGAGGTGGTCGCCTACGACCGGACGGCCGGCGAGACGGTCACCCTGCCGGGCGCCGAGTGCGGCTTCGCCTACCGCACCAGCCGCTTCAAGACCGACCCGGACCGCTTCGTGGTGCTGCGGGTCCGCTGCGAGCTGACCGACGCCGGCGGCCTCTCCGCCCCGATCCGGTACGCCGAGACCGCCCGGCTGCTCGGCGTGGAGCCGGGCGGCCGGGTCCCGCTGGCCGACGCCCGGCAGGCCGTGCTCAAGCTGCGCGCCGGCAAGGGCATGGTGCTCGACCCGGAGGACCACGACACCTGGTCGGCCGGCTCCTTCTTCACCAACCCGGTGCTGGACGAGGCCGCCTTCGCCGCCTTCCGCCAGCGGGTCGCCGACCGGCTGGGCCCCGACGTGACCCCACCGGCCTACCCGGCACCCGAAGGCCACACCAAGACCTCGGCCGCCTGGCTGATCGACCGCGCCGGCTTCACCAAGGGCTACGGCACCGGCCCCGCCCGGATCTCCGGCAAGCACACCCTGGCCCTCACCAACCGCGGCGAGGCCAGCACCGCCGACCTGATGGCCCTGGCCCGCGAGGTCCGCGACGGGGTGCGCGCCGCCTTCGGCGTGACCCTGGTCAACGAGCCGGTGCTGGTCGGCACCAGCCTCTGACCCGCCCCGCCGCCCGGTCCCGCCCCGCCGCCCGGTCCCGCCCCGCCGCCCGGTCCCGTGGCGCGGGGCCGGCCGGGGCCCGGCCGGGCTCAGGCCACCGCCAGCCACTCGTCGATCTCGACGAGGACCTTGTCCCGGACATCGGCCGGCGCCGCCGACGCCCGGATCGACTGCCGCGCCAGCTCGGCCAGTTCGTGGTCGGTGAAGGCGTGGTGCTCCCGCGCGATGCGGTACTGCTCGGTCAGCCGCGAGCCGAAGAGCAGCGGGTCGTCGGCGCCCAGCGCCATCGGCACCCCCGCGTCCCACAGCGTCCGCAGCGGCACCTCCTCCGGCCGGTCGTAGACGCCGAGCGCCACGTTGGAGGCCGGGCAGACCTCGCAGGCCACCCCCGCCTCCGCCAGCCTGGTCAGCACCGCCGGGTCCTCCGCGGCCCGCACCCCGTGCCCCACCCGGGCCGCCCCCAGGTCGGTGAGGCAGTCCCGGACGCTGATCGGCCCGGCCAACTCGCCGCCGTGCGGGGCGGCCAGCAGCCCGCCCTCCCTGGCGATGGCGAAGGCCCGGTCGAAGTCCCGGGCGAAGCCCCGGCGTTCGTCGTTGGAGAGCCCGAAGCCGACCACGCCCTGGTCGCGGTACCGGACCGCGAGCCGGGCCAGCGTGCGGGCGTCCAGCGGATGCTTCATCCGGTTGGCGGCGACCAGCACCCGCATCCCCAGGCCGGTCTCCCGCGCGGTGACCCGCACCGCGTCCAGGATGATCTCCAGCGCCGGGATCAGCCCGCCCAGCCGCGGCGCGTACGAGGTCGGGTCCACCTGGATCTCCAGCCAGCGGGAGCCCTCCCGGACGTCCTCCTCGGCCGCCTCGCGCACCAGCCGGCGGATGTCGTCCGGCTCCCGCAGGCAGGACCTGGCCAGGTCGTACAGCCGCTGGAAGCGGAACCAGCCCCGCTCGTCGGTGGCGCGCAGCTTCGGCGGCTCCCCGCCGCGCAGCGCCTCCGGCAGGTGGACGCCGTACTTGTCGGCCAGTTCCAGCAGGGTGGCGGGCCGCATCGAGCCTGTGAAGTGCAGGTGCAGATGCGCCTTCGGCAGGGAGTTGAGGTCACGAACACGAGCCATTCCAGGATCTTGCCGCAACTCGGCCACGCGCCCAAACCCGATCGCCCCGGAGGGGCGCCGACCCGAGCCCCAGTTCGGGCCGGTCGCACCTCCGGGGCGACGTTCGGTACCGTCCGGCTCAGCGGGCGTCGGCCAGCAGCTTCTGCAGCCGGGAGATGCCCTCCACCAGGTCGTCGTCCCCGAGCGCGTAGGAGAACCGCAGGTAGCCGGGGGTGCCGAAGGCCTCGCCCGGCACGACCGCCACCTCGGCCTTCTCCAGCAGCACCTCGGCCAGCTCCAGGGTGTTCGCCGGGCGCTGCCCGCCGATCTCCCGGCCCAGCAGCTCCTTGACCGACGGGTAGGCGTAGAAGGCGCCCTTGGGCTCCGGGCAGGTGACGCCGTCGATCTCGTTGAGCATCCGCACGATGGTCGTGCGGCGCCGGTCGAACGCCTCCCGCATCCGGACCACCGCGTCCAGGTCGCCCGAGACGGCGGCCAGCGCGGCGGCCTGGGCGACGTTGCTCACGTTGGAGGTCGCGTGCGACTGGAGGTTGCTGGCGGCCTTGATCACGTCGTTCGGGCCGATCACCCAGCCCACCCGCCAGCCGGTCATCGCGTACGTCTTGGCGACGCCGTTGACGATCACACACCGGTCGGCCAGCTCGGGCACCAGCGTCGGCAGCGAGCTGAACTGCGCGTCCCCGTAGACCAGATGTTCGTAGATCTCGTCGGTCAGCACCCACAGGTCGTGGTCGACGGCCCACCGGCCGATGGCCTTGGTCTCCTCGGCGGAGTAGATCGCGCCGGTCGGGTTGGACGGCGAGACGAAGAGCAGCACCTTGGTGCGCGCGGTGCGGGCCGCCTCCAACTGCTCGACGGTGGCCAGGTACCCGCTGGTCTCGTCGGTGTCCACGAAGACCGGCACACCGCCGGCCAGCCGGATCGACTCCGGGTAGGTGGTCCAGTAAGGCGCCGGGACGATCACCTCGTCACCCGGGTCGAGCAGGGTGGCGAACGCCTCGTAGATGGCCTGCTTGCCGCCGTTGGTGATCAGCACCTGACCGGCCTCGACCTGGTACCCCGAGTCGCGCAGCGTCTTGGCGGCCACCGCCTCCTTCAGCTCCGGCAGCCCGCCGGCCGGGGTGTAGCGGTGGAACCGCGGCTCCCGGCAGGCGGCCTCGGCCGCCGCCACGATGTAGTCGGGGGTCGGGAAGTCGGGCTCCCCGGCGCCGAAGCCGATCACCGGGCGGCCGGCGGCGCGCAGCGCCTTGGCCTTGGCGGTCACGGCCAGGGTGGCGGACTCGGAGATGGCGCCGATCCGGGCCGAGACCCGGCGCTGGGCCGGCGGCGCGACGGGCGGTTGGGCAGGGGGAGGAGTTGCGGCACTCATGGGGGCATCGTCCCAGACCGTCCCGCGCCCCGGCATCCGGGTTCGCGCCCGGCCGGGGCCTCGTCCCGGCCGTCCCCTGGGCCCCGTCCGCACCTACCGTTCGACGGCTGGGCTTTGACCACGTACACTCCTCTGCGGTGGCGCCCGATGCGGTAGGTTGTCGGGACCACACGGTAAAGGGTCGTAGCTCAATTGGTAGAGCACTGGTCTCCAAAACCAGCGGTTGGGGGTTCAAGTCCCTCCGGCCCTGCTACACAAAGTGAAAAGCCGTCCGGGTGGCCGGGCGGCTTATGACCATGACCGGGATCGGGTGAGGACGAGTGGCTGGGATCACGGACTCCGTTGAGGCGCCGGAGCCCCGGGGCGAGGGCGGCGCCGGTCGCCGTGGCCGTCGAGCCAAGAGGGGCCCGCTGGGCAAGCTCGCGCTCTTCTACCGCCAGGTCGTCGCCGAGCTCCGCAAGGTCGTCTGGCCGTCGCGCCGGCAGCTGACCACGTACGCGACAGCGGTGATCGTCTTCGTAGTCGTCGTCATCTGCATCCTGACCGTGCTTGACTGGGGATTCAGCCGAGCCGTTGATTTCGTCTTCGGCTGATGTGCCATCTCTCGTAACGAAAGTCAGGAAGAAGCAGCTACCGTGTCTGACCCGAACCTGAACGACGCCTCCCCCGAAACCCAGGGCGAGGACACCGCGCGCGACACGGTCGAGGTGGCGGACGCCGCGCTGGGCGACGTCGAGCAGGCGGCCACCGAGACCGATGCGGACGAGTCCGCCGAGGCGCCCGGCGAGCGGCTGGCCGACGACGAGGCGACGGACGAGGCAGCGGCCGACGAGGCCGAGGAGCCGGCGGACGAGCCGGCGGAGCCCGTCGCCGAGCCGGTGGACCCGGTCGCGGCCCTCCGCGAGGAGCTGCGGGCGCTGCCCGGCGAGTGGTACGTCGTGCACACCTACGCGGGCTACGAGAACCGCGTGAAGACAAACCTCGAACAGCGGGCCGTCTCGCTCAACGTCGAGGACTACATCTTCCAGGTCGAGGTGCCGCAGGAGGAGGTCGTCCAGATCAAGAACGGCGACCGCCGCACCATCAAGCAGAACAAGCTCCCCAGCTACGTGCTGGTGCGGATGGACCTCACCAACGAGTCCTGGGGCGTGGTGCGCAACACCCCGGGCGTCACCGGCTTCGTGGGCAACGCCTACGACCCGTACCCGCTGACGCTGGACGAGATCGTCAAGATGCTGGCCCCCGAGGTCGAGCAGCAGGCGGCGGCCGAGGCCGCGGCCGAGGGCGGCGTCTCGACCGGCGGCCGCCGGGTGGAGGTCCAGGTCCTCGACTTCGAGGTCGGCGACTCGGTCACGGTCACCGACGGCCCGTTCGCCACCCTCCAGGCGACGATCAACGAGATCAACGCCGACTCCAAGAAGGTCAAGGGCCTGGTGGAGATCTTCGGCCGCGAGACCCCGGTCGAGCTGAGCTTCGACCAGATCCAGAAGAACTGACCGGCCGGAGACGGCCGGGGGAGTGCCCTCGCGGGGACCGCACGGTCCCTTCGGGGGCACTCCTGTCCGCGGTGGGCGGGCGGCCCGAATTTTGGGCCGGTGTCCCGACCCGCTACCGTGGTGCGGTATGCCTACCGCCGGTTGGCCCAAACCGCCGGCGGTGGCGACATCACCTCTCGATAAGACCCGGAGAGAGAGCACATGCCTCCCAAGAAGAAGAAGGTCACCGGGCTGATCAAGCTCCAGATCCAGGCAGGCGCGGCCAACCCGGCCCCGCCCGTCGGTCCGGCGCTCGGCCAGCACGGCGTCAACATCATGGAGTTCTGCAAGGCCTACAACGCGGCCACCGAGTCGCAGCGTGGCTGGGTGATCCCGGTGGAGATCACGGTCTACGAGGACCGCTCCTTCACCTTCATCACCAAGACTCCGCCCGCCGCCAAGATGATCCTCAAGGCCGCCGGCGTGGAGAAGGGCTCGGGCGAGCCGCACAAGACCAAGGTCGCCAAGATCACCCGCGACCAGGTCCGTGAGATCGCCACCACCAAGATGCCCGACCTCAACGCGAACGACCTGGACGCGGCCGAGAAGATCATCGCCGGCACCGCCCGTTCCATGGGCGTCACCGTCGAGGGCTGACCAGCGACAGCGGGGGGCCGAGGGCATCGGCCACCCGATCCGTGGCAGGGCCAGGCGCTGGCCCGGACCACCACTCCTCAACCAGACCGAACGCTCAGGAGCAGCAGTGAAGCGCAGCAAGAGCCTCCGTGGCGCGGACGCCAAGGTCGACAGGACCCGCGTCTACAGCCCGCTTGAGGCCGTCCGGCTCGCCAGGGACACGGCGACCACCAAGTTCGACTCGACCGTCGAGGTCGCCTTCCGGCTGGGTGTCGACCCCCGCAAGGCCGACCAGATGGTCCGCGGCACCGTGAACCTCCCGCACGGCACCGGCAAGACCGCCCGGGTCCTGGTCTTCGCGACCGGTGACCGTGCCGCGGCCGCGGAAGCCGCCGGAGCCGACATCGTCGGCTCGGACGAACTGATCGACGAGGTCGCCGGCGGCCGGCTGGACTTCGACGCCGTCGTGGCGACCCCCGACCTGATGGGCAAGGTCGGTCGCCTCGGCCGGGTGCTCGGCCCCCGTGGTCTGATGCCGAACCCGAAGACCGGCACCGTCACCCCGGATGTCGCCAAGGCCGTCACCGAGATCAAGGGCGGCAAGATCGAGTTCCGGGTGGACAAGCACTCCAACCTCCACTTCGTGATCGGCAAGGTCTCGTTCGACGAGTCCAAGCTGGTGGAGAACTACGCCGCCGCGCTGGAGGAGATCCTCCGGCTCAAGCCCTCGGCGGCGAAGGGGCGTTACCTGAAGAAGGCCGTCATCTCCACCACCATGGGCCCCGGTGTGCCGGTCGACCCGAACCGCACCAGGAACCTGCTCGTCGACGACGTGCTGGCCTGATCTCCCGGGCCCACGGGGCCCGTTGGCATCGCGGTCCCGGCCTGGCCAGGGCCGTCGTGAGGCGTCCGTTCCGGTTCTGTCACAGAATCCGGGACGGGCGCCTTCGCCGTGCGGCCGGACACCTAGAGTGGTGCCCGGGGGAGAGCCCGTGAGGGCAGGTAGCAGACCCGTGAACGTACTTGGGGGGACACATGCGTAGCAGGTACCGACTCCTGACCGGCATCGCCGGTGTGGCGCTGCTGGCCGGTACGGCGGCCTGTGGCAGCGAGGACGGCTCCGACGCCGAGGGGCGGGGCGGCGAGCGGAACGGCTCGGACGTCACCGACATCTCCGCCGCGCTCCAGGCCGCAGCGGAGACCACCGCCGGGATGAACTCCGCGCGCTTCGAGGGCGAGATGACCGCCCCGGCCGCGGCCGGCGGCTCGATGACCATGACGGGCGTGATGAGCTGGCAGCCCGCGCTCGCCATGGAGATGAACATCACCAGCGACGAGCTGGCCGGCACCCCGGGCGCGCCCGAGGAGATGGTGGTCCGCTGGGTCGACAACGTCATGTTCATGAACATGGGGCCCGAGTTCCAGGCCGAGATGGACGGCCGCGAGTGGCTCAGCATGGACTTGAACGCCATCGCCGAGGAGAGCGGCGACCCGGCGATGGCCGACGCCATGGCCATGGGCCTGGAGTCGACCAACCAGGACCCGGCCCAGCAGATAGCCATGCTGCTGAGCGCCCCGGGCATCGAGGAAGTCGGCGAGGAGTCGGTGAACGGCGTCCAGACCCGCCGGTTCAGCGGCACCATGAGCGTCGAGGACGCCCTCGCCCAGGACCAGAGCGGCGTCACCGAGCTGCTGACCGAGGAGGAGCAGCGGCAGCTCGTCACGGCGATGGAGCAGCAGGGCATCGAGAGCTACGACATCGACGTCTGGATCGACGGGAGCGACCTCCCGGTGCAGATCCGGCAGGCCTACGACACCGCCGAGGGCCCGGTGGAGTACGAGGTGCGCTACTCGGACTTCAACACCGACGTCTCGGTCGAGGAGCCGGCCGCGAACACCGTTCTCGACTTCATGGAGCTGCTCGCGGAGTTCCAGGTCGAGGCGGACTCACTGGCCTGAGCCGGTCCCGTCCGGCCCGATTTGCCTGACCGTCGCCCCCTCACGTACGCTGCCCGACGAAGCCAGAGACCGCTGGTTGTCGCCTTGTTTCCCGCTCGGGATTCGAGGCGGCCGAAGGACCGCTCACGCGGCGACCCGCGCAGGTGTTCGTGGAAGTGTGCGTATGGATGTCGTCCATGCGTTACGCCCTGAGCGCCTGCGCCCAGGGCGTTTTCGTTTGTCGGACCCTTCTGCCGCGGTTGCTGAATACCTGCGGAAGAACCGGAAGGAGGGCCGAGATTATGGCTAGTTCCGACAAGGGCGCGGTCGTCGCGGAGATCAAGGAGCGCTTCGAGGCGTCCAACGCCGCTGTGGTCACCGCCTACACGGGGCTGACCGTGGCCCAGCTCAAGGAGCTGCGTCGCTCGCTCAGTGAGAACGCCCAGTACCGGGTGACCAAGAACACGCTGACCAAGATCGCGGCCAACGAGGCCGGGGTCAGCGGGCTGGACGAGTTCTTCAAGGGCTCCACCGCCGTCGCCTTCGTGACCGGGGACCCGGTCAACGTGGCGAAGGGCCTGCGTGACTTCGCCAAGGACAACCCGGCGCTGGTCATCAAGGGTGGCGTCCTGGAGGGCAAGCCCCTCACCGCTGAGGAGATCGTCAAGCTCGCCGACCTGGAGTCGCGCGAGGTGCTGCTCGCCAAGCTGGCCGGTGGCATGAAGGCGTCGATGGCCAAGGCCGCCGCGACCTTCCAGGCGCCGCTCACGAAGTTCGTCCGCACGGCAGACGCCCTGCGGGACAAGGTCGAGCAGGGTGGTGCCGGTGCGCCGGCCGCCGCCGAGTCCGCCGAGTAACCACGGAGACGTTCGCGTTTCCCGGTTCTCACGGAGGACCTCAGCCGCGGGCCACCGAGGCCCACGTCACATGTTCAACCGGCACCAGCCGACTTAAGTGGAAGGACCGCCATCATGGCGAAGCTGAGCCAGGACGAGCTGCTTGAGCAGTTCGCCGAGATGACCCTGCTCGAGCTCTCGGACTTCGTGAAGAAGTTCGAGGAGAAGTTCGACGTCGAGGCCGCCGCCCCGGCCGCCGTCATCGCCGCCCCGGGTGGCGCCGGTGCCGCCGCCGAGGCCGAGCCGGAGAAGGACGAGTTCGACGTCGTCCTGACCGGTGCGGGCGACAAGAAGATCCAGGTCATCAAGGTCGTGCGTGAGCTGACCTCGCTGGGTCTGAAGGAGGCCAAGGAGCTGGTCGACAACACCCCGAAGGCCGTTGTCGAGAAGGTCAACAAGGAAGCCGCTGACAAGGCCAAGGAGGCCCTGGAGGGCGCCGGCGCCTCCGTCGAGGTCAAGTGACCTGACGCGTCTTCCTGACTCCGGCGGGAGTCCTACCAGGGGCGATCACCCACTCGGGTGGTCGCCCCCGGGCGTTCACACGGACGCCTCCTTGCCCGCGCTCCGGTGACGGGTATGGTGATCTTCGGCCGCTTCTTGGAGATGCACCGGGACGGGTGGCGGCGGAGTAGGGGCCTTGACGAACCGCGGCGGTCGCGCGATTCTCTGTCGCACGCCGGATCGGTCCATGATCCGAGGCATGGAACCCCGGCGTGGCGGGAAGTGATGCGGCAGACGGGTCCTTCGCCGGCCTTCGAGGCGGCCGGCGGTGGAGCAGAGCACGACCGAGGGTGGCTCCTCGATTGATAGATATGGGCATTGGACATCAGTGGGTCTTGTGGCTACACTGACCCTTTGCGCTGCCTAGCTGCCTCCTGCCCGTCACCTTGGGGGCCGGCACGCGCGCAGAGAGTCCGAGCCCTCGGAAGGACCCCCTCTTGGCCGCCTCGCGCAATGCCTCGACGAACAACCCGAACAACGGCACCAGCACCGCACCGCTGCGTGTCTCTTTTGCGAAGATCAAGGAGCCGCTAGAGGTTCCCAACCTCCTTGCGCTGCAGACCGAGAGCTTTGACTGGCTGCTCGGGAATGACGCCTGGAAAGCCCGCGTCGAGGCCGCGCTGGAGAGTGGACAGGACGTTCCGACGAAGTCAGGTCTGGAGGAGATCTTCGAGGAGATCTCCCCGATCGAGGACTTCTCCGGGTCGATGTCCCTGACGTTCCGCGACCACCGTTTCGAGCCGCCGAAGAACTCGATCGACGAGTGCAAGGAACGCGACTTCACCTACGCCGCCCCGCTGTTCGTCACCGCCGAGTTCACGAACAACGAGACCGGTGAGATCAAGTCCCAGACGGTCTTCATGGGCGACTTCCCGCTGATGACCGACAAGGGCACCTTCTGCATCAACGGCACCGAGCGCGTGGTCGTCTCGCAGCTGGTCCGGTCCCCGGGTGTCTACTTCGACAGCAGCATCGACAAGACCTCGGACAAGGACCTCTTCTCCGCCAAGATCATCCCGTCCCGGGGTGCCTGGCTGGAGATGGAGATCGACAAGCGTGACATGGTCGGCGTGCGGATCGACCGGAAGCGCAAGCAGTCCGTCACGGTGCTGCTGAAGGCCCTGGGCTGGACCTCCGACCAGATCCTGGAGGAGTTCGGCGACTACGAGTCCATGCGCGCCACCCTGGAGAAGGACCACACCCAGGGGCAGGACGACGCGCTGCTCGACATCTACCGCAAGCTCCGCCCGGGAGAGCCGCCGACGCGTGAGGCCGCGCAGACGCTCCTGGAGAACCTCTACTTCAACCCCAAGCGGTACGACCTGGCCAAGGTCGGGCGCTACAAGATCAATAAGAAGCTGGGCGGGGACGAGCCGCTGGACGCGGGCGTGCTCACCGTCGAGGACATCGTCGCCACCATCAAGTACCTGGTGCGGCTGCACGCGGGCGAGACCGAGACCGCCGTCGCCGGCGGCCGGACGATCGTGGTCGAGACCGACGACATCGACCACTTCGGCAACCGGCGGCTGCGCAACGTCGGCGAGCTGATCCAGAACCAGGTCCGCACGGGCCTGGCCCGGATGGAGCGGGTGGTCCGCGAGCGGATGACCACCCAGGACGTCGAGGCGATCACGCCGCAGACGCTGATCAACATCCGGCCGGTCGTCGCCTCCATCAAGGAGTTCTTCGGCACCAGCCAGCTCTCCCAGTTCATGGACCAGACCAACCCGCTCTCCGGGCTCACCCACAAGCGCCGCCTCTCGGCGCTGGGCCCCGGCGGCCTCAGCCGTGAGCGGGCCGGCCTCGAGGTCCGTGACGTGCACCCCTCGCACTACGGCCGGATGTGCCCGATCGAGACCCCCGAGGGTCCGAACATCGGTCTGATCGGCTCGCTGGCCGCGTTCGGCCGGGTCAACGCCTTCGGCTTCGTCGAGACGCCGTACCGCAGGGTCGTCGACGGTGTGGTCACCGACGAGGTGCACTACCTGACCGCCGACGAGGAGGACCGCTTCGTCATCGCGCAGGCCAACGCCCCGCTGACCGACGAGTACCGGTTCGCCGAGTCCCGGGTGCTGGTCCGCCGGCGTGGCGGCGAGATCGACTACGTCGCCGGCGGCGAGGTCGACTACATGGACGTCTCGCCGCGCCAGATGGTGTCGGTGGCCACGGCCATGATCCCGTTCCTGGAGCACGACGACGCCAACCGCGCGCTGATGGGCTCCAACATGATGCGCCAGGCGGTGCCGCTGATCCAGGCGGAGTCCCCGCTGGTCGGCACCGGCATGGAGTACCGCTCCGCGGTGGACGCCGGCGACGTGATCAAGGCCGAGCGGGACGGCGTCATCTCCGACGTCTCCGCCGACTACATCACGGTGCAGAACGACGACGGCACCCACGTCACCCACCGGATCGCCAAGTTCCACCGCTCCAACCAGGGCACCTCGTTCAACCAGAAGGTCCTGGTCGAGGAGGGGGACCGGGTGATCGCCGGACAGGTGATCGCCGACGGGCCCTCCACCCAGGACGGCGAGATGGCGCTCGGCAAGAACCTGCTGGTCGCGTTCATGCCGTGGGAGGGCTACAACTACGAGGACGCGATCATCCTCTCCCAGCGGCTGGTCCAGGACGACGTCCTGTCCTCGATCCACATCGAGGAGCACGAGGTCGACGCCCGGGACACCAAGCTGGGCCCCGAGGAGATCACCCGCGACATCCCCAACGTCTCCGAGGAGGTCCTCGCGGACTTGGACGACCGGGGCATCATCAGGATCGGCGCCGAGGTCGAGGCCGGCGACATCCTGGTCGGCAAGGTGACCCCCAAGGGTGAGACCGAGCTGACCCCGGAGGAGCGGCTGCTGCGCGCGATCTTCGGTGAGAAGGCCCGTGAGGTGCGCGACACCTCGCTGAAGGTGCCGCACGGCGAGACCGGCAAGGTCATCGGGGTGCGGGTCTTCGATCGCGAGGAGGGCGACGAGCTGCCCCCCGGTGTCAACCAGCTGGTCCGCGTCTACGTGGCCCAGAAGCGGAAGATCACCGACGGCGACAAGCTGGCCGGCCGACACGGCAACAAGGGCGTGATCTCCAAGATCCTGCCCGTCGAGGACATGCCGTTCATGGAGGACGGCACCCCGGTCGACATCATCCTCAACCCGCTGGGCGTGCCCTCCCGGATGAACCCGGGACAGGTGCTGGAGATCCACCTCGGCTGGCTGGCCTCCCAGGGCTGGAAGGTCGAGGGCCTGGAGGAGGAGTGGCAGCGCCGGCTCGCGGCCATCGACGCGGACGACGTCGCCCCCGGCACCAACGTGGCCACCCCGGTCTTCGACGGTGCCCGCGAGGACGAGCTGGCCGGCCTCTTCGGGGCCACCATCCCGAACCGCGACGGCGACCGCCTGGTGCTGCCCTCCGGCAAGGCCCGGCTCTTCGACGGCCGCTCCGGGGAGCCGTTCCCGGACCCGATCTCCATCGGGTACATGTACATCCTCAAGCTGCACCACCTGGTGGACGACAAGCTGCACGCCCGGTCCACCGGCCCGTACTCGATGATCACCCAGCAGCCGCTCGGTGGTAAGGCGCAGTTCGGTGGCCAGCGGTTCGGCGAGATGGAGGTGTGGGCGCTGGAGGCGTACGGCGCCGCCTACGCGCTCCAGGAGCTGCTGACCATCAAGTCCGACGACGTCACCGGCCGTGTCAAGGTCTACGAGGCGATCGTCAAGGGCGAGAACATTCCGGAGCCCGGCATTCCCGAGTCCTTCAAGGTGCTCATCAAGGAAATGCAGTCGCTCTGCCTGAATGTGGAGGTGCTGTCCTCGGACGGCATGTCCATCGAGATGCGTGACACCGACGAGGACGTCTTCCGCGCCGCGGAGGAGCTCGGCATCGACCTGTCCCGGCGGGAGCCGAGCAGCGTCGAAGAGGTCTGACGGGCCAGGTCGGGGGAGCGCGGTTCCGCGTTCCCCCGGCTCCCCCCGGACCCCGACAGACCATTGACTGACACGACCCTGAGAGGGATTGACGAGAGTGCTCGACGTCAACTTCTTCGACGAACTGCGGATCGGCCTGGCCACAGCTGACGACATCCGTCAGTGGTCTCACGGCGAGGTGAAGAAGCCGGAGACCATCAACTACCGCACCCTCAAGCCCGAGAAGGACGGCCTCTTCTGCGAGAAGATCTTCGGCCCCACCCGGGACTGGGAGTGCTACTGCGGCAAGTACAAGCGCGTCCGCTTCAAGGGCATCATCTGTGAGCGCTGCGGCGTCGAGGTGACCCGTGCGAAGGTGCGCCGGGAGCGGATGGGCCACATCGAGCTGGCCGCCCCCGTGACCCACATCTGGTACTTCAAGGGCGTGCCGTCACGCCTCGGGTACCTGCTCGACCTGGCGCCGAAGGACCTGGAGAAGGTCATCTACTTCGCCGCCTACATGATCACGTACGTGGACGAGGAGCGCCGCACCAGGGACCTGCCGTCCCTGGAGGCGCACATCTCGGTCGAGCGGCAGCAGATCGAACAGCGCCGCGACGCCGACCTGGAGGCCAGGGCCAAGAAGCAGGAGTCCGACCTGGCCGAGCTGGAGGCCGAGGGCGCCAAGGCCGACGCCCGGCGCAAGGTCCGCGAGGGCGCCGAGCGCGAGATGAAGCAGCTGCGGGACCGGGCCCAGCGCGAGCTGGACCGGCTCGACGAGGTGTGGAACCGCTTCAAGAACCTCAAGGTCCAGGACCTGGAGGGCGACGAGCTGCTCTACCGCGAGCTGCGCGACCGCTTCGGCACCTACTTCGACGGTTCGATGGGCGCCGCCGCGCTGCAGAAGCGGCTGGAGACCTTCGACCTCAACGAGGAGGCCGAGCGGCTGCGGGAGATCATCCGCACCGGCAAGGGCCAGAAGAAGACCCGCGCGCTGAAGCGGCTCAAGGTGGTCTCGGCGTTCCTCCAGACCTCCAACAGCCCGCGCGGCATGGTGCTGGACTGCGTCCCGGTGATCCCGCCGGACCTGCGTCCGATGGTGCAGCTGGACGGTGGCCGGTTCGCCACCTCCGACCTGAACGACCTGTACCGCCGGGTGATCAACCGGAACAACCGCCTGAAGCGGCTGCTCGACCTCGGCGCGCCCGAGATCATCGTGAACAACGAGAAGCGGATGCTGCAGGAGGCGGTGGACGCGCTCTTCGACAACGGCCGGCGCGGTCGGCCGGTCACCGGCCCCGGCAACCGCCCGCTGAAGTCGCTGTCCGACATGCTCAAGGGCAAGCAGGGCCGGTTCCGGCAGAACCTGCTGGGCAAGCGCGTCGACTACTCCGCCCGTTCGGTGATCGTGGTCGGCCCGCAGCTCAAGCTGCACCAGTGCGGTCTGCCCAAGGCGATGGCGCTTGAGCTGTTCAAGCCGTTCGTGATGAAGCGCCTGGTGGACCTGAACCACGCGCAGAACATCAAGTCGGCCAAGCGGATGGTCGAGCGGCAGCGGACCGTGGTGTACGACGTCCTCGAAGAGGTCATCGCCGAGCACCCGGTGCTGCTGAACCGCGCGCCCACGCTGCACCGGCTCGGCATCCAGGCCTTCGAGCCGCAGCTGGTCGAGGGCAAGGCCATCCAGATCCACCCGCTGGTCTGCACCGCGTTCAACGCGGACTTCGACGGCGACCAGATGGCGGTGCACCTGCCGCTGTCGGCGGAGGCCCAGGCCGAGGCCCGCATCCTGATGCTGTCCTCGAACAACATCCTCAAGCCGGCCGACGGCCGGCCGGTCACCATGCCGACCCAGGACATGGTGCTCGGGCTGTTCTTCCTCACCACCGAGGAGGAGGAGCGGGAGATCCGCGGCGAGGGCCGGTCCTTCGCCTCGACCGCCGAGGCGATCATGGCCTTCGACGCCGGCGAGCTGTCGCTCCAGGCGAAGATCGACATCCGCTTCCCGATCGGCACCGTCCCGCCGCGTGGCTGGACGCCGCCGGAGCCGGCCGAGGGCGAGTCCGAGTGGCAGCCGGGCGAGGGCTTCCGCCTCCGCACCACGCTGGGCCGGGCGCTCTTCAACGAGCTGCTGCCGGAGGACTACCCGTTCGTCGACGGCTCGGTGGGCAAGAAGCAGCTCTCCGGGATCGTCAACGACCTGGCCGAGCGCTACCCCAAGGTCGTGGTGGCCGCGGCGCTGGACAACCTCAAGTCGGCCGGCTACTTCTGGGCCACCAGGTCCGGGGTCACCGTGGCCGTCTCCGACATCGTGGTGCCCGAGGCGAAGAAGCAGATCATCGCCGACTACGAGGCCCAGGACGAGAAGGTCCAGAAGCAGTACGAGCGCGGTCTGATCACCAAGGACGAGCGCACCCAGGAGCTGATCGCGATCTGGACCAAGGCCACGGCCGAGGTCGCCGACGCGATGAGCGCCAACTTCCCGAAGACCAACCCGATCTTCATGATGGTGGACTCGGGTGCGCGCGGCAACATGATGCAGATGCGTCAGATCGCCGGTATGCGTGGTCTGGTGTCCAACGCGAAGAACGAGACCATCCCGCGGCCGATCAAGGCGTCCTTCCGCGAGGGCCTGACGGTGCTGGAGTACTTCATCTCCACGCACGGCGCCCGGAAGGGTCTGGCGGACACCGCGCTGCGGACCGCCGACTCGGGTTACCTGACCCGTCGTCTGGTGGACGTCTCGCAGGACGTGATCATCCGCGAGGAGGACTGCGGCACCGACCGCGGCCTCAAGCTGTCGATCGCCTCCACCGGGGCGGACGGCGTGCTGCGCAAGGCGGAGGACGCGGAGAGCAGCGTCTACGCCCGGTGCCTGGCCGAGGACATCGTGGTGGACGGGAAGGTGCTGGCCCCGGCCGGCACGGACCTGGGCGACGTGCTTATCGACGAACTGGTCCGCTACGGCGTGGAGACGGTCAAGACCCGCTCCGTGCTCACCTGCGAGTCGGCCGTCGGCACCTGCGCCATGTGCTACGGCCGGTCGCTGGCCACCGGCAAGCTGGTGGACATCGGCGAGGCCGTCGGCATCATCGCGGCCCAGTCCATCGGTGAGCCGGGCACCCAGCTGACGATGCGGACCTTCCACACCGGTGGTGTGGCGGGTGACGACATCACCCAGGGTCTGCCGCGTGTGGTCGAGCTGTTCGAGGCCCGTACCCCGAAGGGCGTCGCGCCGATCTCCGAGTCGGCCGGCCGGGTGCGGATCGAGGAGACCGAGAAGACCAAGAAGGTCATCGTCACCCCGGACGACGGGTCGGACGAGACCTCCTACCCGGTCTCCAAGCGGTCCAGGCTGCTGGTGGGCGAGGGCGACCACGTCACGGTCGGCCAGCCGCTGACCGTCGGCGCGGCCAACCCGCACGACGTGCTGCGCATCCTGGGGCAGCGCGCGGTGCAGATCTACCTGGTGGGCGAGGTCCAGAAGGTCTACAACTCGCAGGGTGTGGCCATCCACGACAAGCACATCGAGATCATCGTCCGGCAGATGCTGCGCCGGGTGACCATCATCGAGTCCGGCGACGCGGAGCTGCTGCCGGGCGAGCTGGTGGAGCGCTCGAAGTTCGAGTCGGAGAACCGCCGCGTGGTGGCCGAGGGCGGGCACCCCGCCTCCGGTCGTCCGCAGCTGATGGGTATCACCAAGGCGTCGCTGGCCACCGAGTCGTGGCTGTCGGCGGCGTCCTTCCAGGAGACGACGCGGGTGCTGACCGACGCGGCGATCAACGCCAAGTCGGACTCGCTGATCGGCCTCAAGGAGAACGTGATCATCGGTAAGCTCATCCCGGCCGGTACGGGTCTGTCCCGCTACCGCAACATCCGGGTGGAGCCCACCGAGGAGGCGAAGGCCGCGATGTACTCGGCCGTCGGTTACGACGACATCGACTACTCGCCCTTCGGCACCGGATCCGGGCAGGCGGTCCCGCTGGAGGACTACGACTACGGCCCCTACCAGGGCTGAGTCAGGCGTTGTCCGGTGGCCGGGGCGGAGCGATCCGCCCCGGCCACCGGCCGCTTCCGGGGTTCCGGCGCAGGTCGACGGGGCGGGCTGGTGATCGTTTTGACCCTGGCCACCGCGCTGGGTAGGCTCTGACCTTGTGCCTGGGGTGTTCCCTGCGCTTTTTCAGCCGCAGTCGGGACTCCGGGGTCCGCAGTCTCTTCCCAGCGCTCCCCAAGGGAGAACGGAAGCTCGCGGCTATCGACACGCCCGACCGCGTGGGTCGGTGTGTGTTCCAGGTTAGCTTTATTGAGATCGGCACAGAGAAACCGGAGATACGGTGCCAACGATCCAGCAGCTGGTCCGCAAGGGCCGGCAGGACAAGGTCGAGAAGAACAAGACACCCGCGCTTGAGGGCTCGCCCCAGCGCCGTGGTGTCTGCACGCGTGTGTTCACCACCACGCCCAAGAAGCCGAACTCGGCGCTCCGCAAGGTGGCGCGTGTCCGGCTGAGCAACGGGATCGAGGTCACCGCCTACATCCCGGGTGAGAACCACAACCTTCAGGAGCACTCCATCGTGCTGGTGCGCGGTGGAAGGGTCCGGGACCTGCCGGGTGTTCGCTACAAGATCATCCGCGGCTCCCTGGACACCCAGGGCGTCAAGAACCGCAAGCAGGCTCGCAGCCGCTACGGCGCCAAGAAGGAGAAGTAAGCATGCCTCGTAAGGGCCCTGCCCCGAAGCGACCGGTCCACGTCGACCCGGTCTACGGCTCTCCTCTGGTGACGTCCCTGATCAACAAGGTGCTGCTGAACGGTAAGCGTTCCACGGCCGAGCGCATCGTCTACGGTGCGATGGAAGGGCTGCGGGAGAAGACCAGCAACGACCCGGTCATCACCCTCAAGCGCGCCCTGGAGAACGTGAAGCCCACCCTTGAGGTGCGGTCCCGCCGGGTCGGCGGCGCCACGTACCAGGTGCCGGTCGAGGTGCGCCCCGGGCGTTCCTCCACCCTCGCCCTGCGTTGGCTGGTCGGTTACTCCCGCGCGCGTCGCGAGAAGACCATGACCGAGCGCCTGATGAACGAGCTGCTCGACGCCTCCAACGGCCTCGGTGCCTCCGTGAAGAAGCGTGAGGACACCCACAAGATGGCCGAGTCCAACAAGGCGTTCGCGCACTACCGCTGGTAGTCGCAACCCCTATCGAGACCGAGAGAAGACTGAAGCCAGATGGCTACCACTTCACTTGACCTGGCCAGGGTCCGCAACATCGGGATCATGGCTCACATCGACGCGGGCAAGACGACCACCACCGAGCGGATTCTTTACTACACCGGTGTGAGTTACAAGATCGGTGAGGTCCACGACGGCGCCGCCACGATGGACTGGATGGAGCAGGAGCAGGAGCGGGGGATCACCATCACCTCCGCGGCCACCACCTGCCACTGGCCGCTCGATGAGGTCGATCACACCATCAACATCATCGACACCCCTGGCCACGTTGACTTCACGGTCGAGGTGGAGCGTTCGCTGCGGGTGCTCGACGGCGCGGTCACCGTCTTCGACGGCGTCGCCGGTGTCGAGCCGCAGTCGGAGACCGTCTGGCGTCAGGCGGACCGCTACGGCGTGCCGCGCATTTGCTTCGTGAACAAGCTCGACCGCACGGGCGCGGACTTCTTCCGCTGTGTCGACATGATCGTCGACCGGCTGAAGGCCACCCCGCTGGTCATGCAGCTGCCGATCGGCGCCGAGGCCGGCTTCCAGGGCGTCATCGACCTGGTCCGGATGAAGGCCCTGGTCTGGTCCGAGGAGACCAAGCTCGGCGAGATGTACGACGTCGTGGACATCCCCGAGGACCTGCGCGAGCAGGCCGAGGAGTGGCACGGCAAGCTCGTCGAGGCCGTCTCCGAGAACGACGAGGAGCTGATGGAGCTGTACCTGGAGGGCGAGGAGCCCTCCGAGGAGCAGCTGCGTGCCGCCATCCGGCGGATCACCCTCGCCTCCACCGGCGCCGAGGGCTCCACCACGATCACCCCGGTGTTCTGTGGCACCGCGTTCAAGAACAAGGGCGTGCAGCCCCTGCTCGACGCGGTCGTGCGGTACCTGCCGTCGCCGTTGGACGTCGAGGCCGTCGAGGGGCACTCGCCGAAGGACAGCGAGGAGGTCATCCGGCGTCGTCCCTCCGAGGAGGAGCCGCTGGCCGCCCTGGCGTTCAAGATCGCCAGCGACCCGCACCTGGGCAAGCTGACCTTCATCCGCGTCTACTCCGGGGTGCTCCAGGCGGGCACCCAGGTGTTGAACGCCGTGAAGGGCCGCAAGGAGCGGATCGGCAAGATCTACCGGATGCACGCCAACAAGCGCGAGGAGATCGAGCGCGTTGGTGCCGGCGACATCGTCGCCGTGATGGGGCTCAAGCAGACCACCACGGGCGAGACGCTGTCGGACGCGACGCACCAGATCATCCTGGAGTCGATGGAGTTCCCGGCCCCGGTCATCGAGGTCGCCATCGAGCCCAAGTCCAAGGGCGACCAGGAGAAGCTGGGCATCGCGATCCAGCGGCTGGCCGAGGAGGACCCGTCCTTCCAGGTCAAGACCAACGAGGAGACGGGCCAGACGATCATCGCCGGCATGGGCGAGCTGCACCTCGATGTGCTGGTCGACCGCATGAAGCGCGAGTTCAAGGTCGAGGCCAACGTCGGCAAGCCGCAGGTCGCCTACCGTGAGACCCTGCGTCGCGCGGTGGAGAAGGTCGACTACACGCACAAGAAGCAGACCGGTGGCTCCGGTCAGTTCGCCAAGGTGCAGATCGCCCTGGAGCCCCTGGAGGGCGACGGGTACGAGTTCGAGAACAAGGTCACCGGTGGCCGCATCCCCAAGGAGTACATCCCCTCGGTGGACGCGGGCTGCCAGGAGGCGATGGAGTTCGGCGTGCTCGCCGGCTACCCGCTGACCGGTGTCAAGGTGACCCTGCTCGACGGCGCGTACCACGACGTGGACTCCTCCGAGATGGCCTTCAAGATCGCCGGCTCGATGGTCTTCAAGGAGGCCGCGCGCAGGGCGAGCCCGGCCATCCTGGAGCCGCTGATGGCGGTCGAGGTCACCACGCCCGAGGAGTACATGGGTGACGTGATCGGCGACATCAACTCCCGCCGTGGCCAGATCCAGGCCATGGAGGACCGGGGTGGCAACAAGGTCGTGAAGTCCCTGGTGCCGCTGTCGGAGATGTTCGGCTACGTCGGTGACCTGCGCAGCAAGACCTCCGGTCGTGCGAGCTACTCCATGCAGTTCGATTCCTATGGTGAGGTTCCCAAGAACGTCTCCGAGGAGATCATCGCGAAGGCCAAGGGCGAGTAACCCTTAAGCTGGAGCAAGGGGCATTCGGGGGCATTACGCCCCCGATGCCCGGCCCTTTAGCGAAGCGGTCAAGGGCGTCCCCCTCGGGGTCCTGACCGGTTCGGTCGATATCCCTGAAAACCTTCCGCAGAGCGCGGGGGGCGTACAGCACCAGTCCACAGGAGGACCCCAGTGGCGAAGGCGAAGTTCGAGCGGACTAAGCCGCACGTCAACATTGGCACCATCGGTCACATCGACCACGGCAAGACGACGCTTACCGCGGCGATCACCAAGGTGCTGCACGACGCATACCCGGACCTCAACGAGACGTTCGCGTTTGAGAACATCGACAAGGCGCCCGAGGAGCGTCAGCGCGGTATCACCATCTCCATCGCGCACGTCGAGTACCAGACGGAGAACCGCCACTACGCGCACGTTGACTGCCCGGGTCACGCGGACTACATCAAGAACATGATCACCGGTGCCGCCCAGATGGACGGCGCGATCCTGGTGGTCGCGGCCACCGACGGCCCGATGCCGCAGACCAAGGAGCACGTGCTCCTGGCCCGCCAGGTCGGCGTCCCGTACATCGTTGTCGCCCTCAACAAGGCCGACATGGTGGACGACGAGGAGATCATGGAGCTGGTGGAGCTCGAGGTCCGTGAGCTGCTCACGGAGTACGAGTTCCCGGGCGACGATGTCCCCGTGGTCAAGGTCTCCGCGCTGAAGGCGCTGGAGGGCGACGCGGAGTGGGCCAAGACCGTTCTTGAGCTCATGGAGGCCGTCGACAGCGCGATTCCGCAGCCGGAGCGCGACGTCGACAAGCCCTTCCTGATGCCGATCGAGGACGTCTTCACGATCACCGGCCGCGGCACCGTGGTGACCGGTCGTATCGAGCGAGGCATCCTCAACGTCAACGAGACCGTTGACATCATCGGTATCAAGGAGGACAAGGCCACCACCACGGTGACCGGGATCGAGATGTTCCGGAAGCTGCTGGACGAGGGTCGGGCCGGTGAGAACGTCGGTCTGCTGCTCCGCGGTATCAAGCGCGAGGACGTCGAGCGCGGCCAGGTCGTCATCAAGCCGGGCTCGGTCACCCCGCACACGGAGTTCGAGGCGCAGGCGTACATCCTGTCGAAGGACGAGGGTGGCCGTCACACCCCGTTCTTCAACAACTACCGCCCGCAGTTCTACTTCCGTACCACCGACGTGACCGGTGTGGTGCACCTCCCCGAGGGCACCGAGATGGTCATGCCGGGCGACAACACCGAGATGCGCGTCGAGCTGATCCAGCCCGTCGCCATGGAGGAGGGCCTGAAGTTCGCCATCCGTGAGGGTGGTCGGACCGTGGGCGCCGGGCAGGTCACCAAGATCATCAAGTGATCTGACCGCCGGCTGCCCAGGCCGCCGGCACACGTAGGGGCCCCGGGCCCACCGCTCAGCGCGGTGGGGCCGGGGCCCTTCGGCGTCCCCGCCCGGGGGTGGTCGGTCCGCCGCCCGCTCGGCGCGGATTTCGACCGTTCGTCGCGTCGCCGGCTCCATGGCCTGCCCGGGGCATGTGACGCTCCTTACATTCTGGGGGCAACCGCTAACGACCTTTCCCCGGGCCGCATTTCCTAAGGAGCCGTCGATGACGACACACTCCGCCCCCGATGCCAGCGAGCCGCCCCAGCCCGCCGAGCGGGGTGATCCGGCGACGGAGCCGCTGACCGTGGCCGAGCTGGAGGAACGCTCGGCCCTGATGCACGCCGATCCACGGTTCGTGGAGCTGCGCGGCCGGCTGCTGCGCTTCGTCGTGCCGGCCAGCATCGCCTTTCTCTCCTGGTACCTCCTCTACGTGCTGATGTCGGCCTTCGCCCGCGGGGTGATGTCCACCAAGGTGGTCGGCAGCGTCAACATCGCGCTGGTCTTCGGGCTGCTCCAGTTCGTCACCACCTTCGGCATCGCGATCCTCTACTCCCGTTACACCAACCGCCGTTACGACCCGCTCGCCGACGAGCTGCGGGACGAGCTGGAGGGCCAGCCGGTGGTGCCCGGCGCCCGGAAGGGGGACGAGGCGTGATCACGCTCGCGTCGGAGAACACGTCGGACCAGCGGCTGATCACGGTCATCCTGTTCGGTCTGCTGATCGCCGGAACCCTGGGCATCACCGTGTGGGCCAGCCGCCAGACCAAGTCGGCGACCGACTTCCACTCCGGTGGCCGGGGCTTCAGCGGCATCCAGAACGGCTTCGCGATCGGCGGCGACTACATGTCGGCCGCGTCCTTCCTGGGCATCGCCGGCATGATCGCGCTCTACGGATACGACGGCTTCCTCTACTCCATCGGCTTCCTGGTCGCCTGGCTGGTGGCCCTGCTGCTGGTCGCGGAACTCCTGCGGAACTCCGGCCGCTTCACCATGACCGACGTGGTCTCCTACCGGATGAAACAGCGGCCGGTGCGGACCGCCGGCTCGATCTCCACGTTGACCGTGTCGATCTTCTACCTGCTGGCGCAGATGGTGGGCGCCGGGGCGCTGGTGGCGCTGCTGCTCGGCATCGAGGAGGGCGAGACCTACCTCGGGATGAGCGCCGACACGGCCAAGATCGTCGGCATCGTGGCGGTCGGCCTGCTGATGATCGTCTACGTCTCGTTCGGCGGGATGACCGGCACCACCTGGGTGCAGATCGTCAAGGCCGTGATGCTGATGGGTGGCGCGCTGCTGGTCACCCTGCTGGTGCTCGCGATGTACGACTTCAACTTCGGCTCGCTGATGAACGACGCGGCCGAGGCCAGCGGAGCCGGCAGCGCGTTCCTCGAACCAGGACAGCGCTACGGCGTCGAAGTCGCGGGCGACGCCTGGCAGACCCTGGTCAACAAGCTGGACCTGATCAGCCTCGGCCTCGCCCTGGTGCTCGGCACCGCGGGCCTGCCGCACATCCTGATCCGCTTCTACACGGTGCCCGACTCCAAGACCGCCCGGAAGTCCGTCAACTGGGCGATCGGCCTGATCGGCACCTTCTACCTGCTGACCCTGGTGCTGGGCTTCGGCGCCGCGGCGCTGGTCGGCCACGAGGCGATCACCGCCCAGAACTCGGCTGGCAACACGGCCGCGCCGCAGCTGGCCGAGGAGGTGGGCGCGCACTTCGGCGGCGACTTCCTGGGCGCGGTGATGCTGGCGCTGATCGCCGCGGTGGCCTTCGCCACCATCCTCTCCACGGTGGCCGGTCTGACCATCGCCTCGTCCTCCTCGCTGGCGCACGACTTCTACAACAGCGTGCTGCGCGGTGGGAAGGCCAGCGAGAAGGAGGAGGTCAGGGTCGCCAGGTTCGCCGCGCTGGGGGTGGGTGCGATCTCCATCGTGCTGGCGGTGTTCGCCCAGGACCTGAACGTGGCCTTCCTGGTCGCGCTCGCCTTCGCCATCGCCGCCTCGGCCAACCTGCCGGTGATCCTGCTCAGCCTCTTCTGGAAGCGGTTCAACACCAGGGGAGCGGTCGCCGGCATCTACGGCGGTCTGATCAGTTCGGTGGGGCTGGTGTTCTTCTCGCCGGTGGTCTCCGGCAAGGTCGACGCCGAGGGCAACAACCTGGCACTCCTCCCCAAGAGCGTGGACTTCTCCTGGTTCCCGCTGGAGAACCCGGGGCTGGTCTCCATCCCGCTGGGGCTGCTCTGCGCGGTGGTCGGCACCCTGCTCTCCCGCGAGTCCGAGCCCGAGCGGTTCGCCAAGCTCCAGGTGCGCGCCCTCACCGGCGCGGGCGCGGAGCGCGCGACCAAGCACTAGCACCCGCCGGTGCCGGCCGGGGGCCCGCCGCCCCCGGCCCCCCGGGTCAGGGCCGCGCTTCCCCCGCCGGACCCGGGGGGCCACCGCGCTCGCGTGCCCGTCGTATCCCCGCCCGACCTGGGCGGGGATACGACGAAAGCGTGAACGTGGGGCAAGTTAGCCCCCCGAAGGTGGGGGCTTTGCGGAATACACAGACGAGCGGCAGCGGGCGGGTGACACTGGGCTCATGGAGGATCACCGCCGGAACGCGCAACGCCACCTCACCTTCCGGGTGACCAGGCGGGACGATCCCGTCTCCGGGGTGACGGAGGCCGACACCATCCGGGCGGCCGAGCGGTATCCCCACGTGGTCATCCGGGGGCCGGTCTTCGGCTTCGCCGAACAGCGGCCGGAGGACGGCCCCGCCTGGCGGCTGCTGGACGACGTCACCGAGGGATTCCCCCAGCAGGCCAGGGACGCGCTCAACTCCCACCTCTGGCTGCGGGCCCGGGACGAGACCACGCCCGGCGACCGGCTCCGCGGCCAACTGCTGGCCGCCGTCAGCCGCTTGGAGTCCGAGCCGGTCAACGAGGTGGCCGTCGGCGCCACCCGCTATCGGGTCGTGCGCGGCGACGAGTTCGCCCGGGTCGGCCCGCGGGGGATCGAGGGCCCGCGCCCGACCGACCCGGACGAGCCACTGCCGGGACCGCACTGGCACCAGCGGCGGTCCAGCCGCAGCCGCACCAGGGGCCTGCTGCTCGACCACGGCAGCCCCACCGGGATCATGGAGTCCATCCAGCGGATGGAGCTGCTGGCGCTGCGCTACGAGGCGGCCCGCATCCCCGCCGAGGTCCGCGCCGACTCGGCCCGCGCCGTGCTGACCCACCCCGGGGTCGTGTTGCTCCCGGCCGCCTTCACCTTCGCCGAGCGCCGGCGCAGCTCCTGGGAACCGATGGCCGGCCTCCAGACCAGCCCGCACGAGGCCCGGGTCACCCTGCACGACTACCTCGCCGAGTTCCTGCCCAAGCTGGAGCACGAGGTGTCGGCCGCCGACGCCGACGCCTACGCCCGGGCCGCCGAGGCGTTCCGCGCCGGCCGGCGGCGCGACGAGGTGACCGTGCTCGGCCGCCGCTTCCGGATCATCCGGGTCGAGCGGCTGATCCGCTTCGGACCCGACGGGCCGGAACCGCCCCGTCCCACCGACCTCGACCCGTACGAACCATGCCAGATCCACCCGCCGTTGGCGGAGTACGAGCGGACCCGGGTGCCACCGCACGCCGAGCCGCCGGCCCCGGACTGAGCCCCGGACCGAGCCCCGGACCGAGCCCCGGACCGAGCCCCGCGCCCGGCCCGGCCGCCCGCGCCACCGGCCGGGCTGGCACAACCTCGTGCGACGCCCTACACCCGCGCCGCGCGCTGGGCTAGGTTCGGGCCATGCTGGATGGCAGACGTCGGCGTCGGGCCGAGCAGGGCGAGCAGGCGCGCGCCACCGCGCGCCTGCTGACCGCCGTCCGGGAGCTGGACGACGACCTGCGCGACGGCCTCACCGGCCGCGGCGCCGGCCAGGCGGCCCGCCGGCTGCGGCGGCTGCTCGGCGCCGAGACCGTGCTGCTCGCCGACCTCAAGGGGCCCGTGGCGGTGGCGGGTCCCGCGCCCGCCGAGGCCGAGCCAACGGCCGCGCTGACCCAGGCCTACGAACACGGCAGCCCCGTCCACCGCCCGCCCTGGTCGGCCGTCCCGCTGCTGGTGGCCGGCGAGCTGACCGGTGGGCTGCTGGTCAGCGGCGGCACCGAGCCCGAGGTCACCGCGGTGGCCGCGCTGGTCGCCAGGTCGCTGGACCACGCGGCGCTGCGCCGGGCCAGGGAACGCATCGCCCAGGCCGAACTGCGCACCCTGCGCGCCCAGATCTCGCCGCACTTCCTGCACAACGCGCTCGCCGTGATCGGCGCCCGGGTCCGCACCGACCCGGACCGGGCCCGCGAACTCCTCAGCGACTTCGCCGACTACCTGCGGTACAGCTTCTCCACCCAGGGCGACTACGCCACCGTCGCCGCCGAGCTCCAGGCCGTCCAGACCTACCTGGAGCTGCAACGCGCCCGGTTCGACGACCGGATGGAGCTGACCGTGCGGATGGCCCCGGAGATCCTGCCGGTCGCCATCCCCTTCCTGGTCATCCAGCCGATCGTGGAGAACGCCGTGCGGCACGGCCTGGAGCCCAAGCCCGGGCCGGGCGCCATCCAGGTCTCGGGCTTCGGCGAGGGCCCGCTGTGCGTGATCGAGGTCGAGGACGACGGGGTGGGGATGGCGCCCGAGTTCGCCCAGGCGGTGCTCGCCGGGGACCGGCCGGCCGCCGCCGGCGACCCGCCGCTCGGCGAGCCGCGCCGCCGGGTCGGCCTGGCCAACGTGGACCAGCGGCTGCGCACGGTCTACGGGCCGGAGTACGGGCTGGTGATCGAGACAGCGCCGGAGCGCGGCACCAAGGTCGTGATCCGGGTCCCCCGATTCAGACGAGGAGTGGTCGCACGTTGACCGCCGACACCCCGCTGCGCGCCCTGGTGGTGGAGGACGAGACCGCCACCCGCCACGAGCTGGCCGCCATGCTGACCGCCCTCCCGGAGATCGGGCAGGTCAGCGAGGCGGACGGCGGGGAGAGCGCAGTCCGGCAGCTGGGCGAGGCCGCCTTCGACGCCGTCTTCCTGGACATCTCGATGCCCGGGCTGGACGGGATGGCGGTGGCCCGGGTGGTCGGCCGGCTCTCCGCGCCGCCGGCGATCGTCTTCGTCACCGCCTTCGAGCGGCACGCCCTGGACGCCTTCGGCATCGGCGCGATCGACTACCTCCTCAAGCCGGTCCGCCCGGAGCGGCTGGCCGAGGCGGTCGCCCGGGCCGGCGCGCTGCGCCGGCCGCCGCCGACCGGCCAGCGGGCCGCGCCCGGCGACGAACTGGCGGTGGTCCAGGTCGAGAACGGCCGGCACACCAGCTTCGTGCACCGGGACGACATCCAGTACGCCGAGGCGCACGGGGACTACGTGCGGCTGCACACCGGCGAGGGCAGCCACCTGATCCGGATGTCGCTCAGCCACCTCGAGGAGGTCTGGGCGCCGGCCGGCTTCGTCCGGGCCCACCGGGGCTACCTGGTGGCCATCGGCTGGGTCCGCGACCTGTGGGTGAGCAGCTCGTCCGGGCTGCTGGCGCGCACCCCGGCGGGCGACGTCCCGGTCAGCCGCCGGCACGCCAGGACGCTCAAGGAACGGCTGCTGGCCGCGGTGCGGGACGAGGAGTGAGCGGGCCGCCGCCGATCCGGGCGGGCCGCGGATGAGCGGGCCGCGGCGGGTCCGGATCACCAGCCCGCAGACCAGGATCGCGCTGGCCCGCCGGCACCGGCCGGCCCAGCACCTGCTGCCGCCCACCATCCCCGGGCCGGACGACCGGGACTCGACCGAGACGGTCCGGGCGCTCTTCGCCCGGCAGCGGCGGCAGGCGCTGCGCACCCTGGCCCTGCTGGGCACGGTGCTCTTCGGGCTGAGCGGGCTGCTGGCCGCGGCGCCGGCGCTGAGCCGGGTCACGCTGCTCGGGGTGCCGGTGTCCTGGCTGCTGCTGATGGGCGGCAGCTACCCGCTGCTGCTGCTGATCGCGGTCCGGCACGTCCGCCGGGCCGAGCGGCTGGAGCGGGAGAGCGCGCCGGGCACGGGGCGGGTGCCGTGATCGGGCTGCTGGCCATCGGGCTGCTCTTCGCGGTGAGCGTGGCGATCGGCGTCTACGGGGTGCGGGCCGCGCGCACCACACCGGACTTCCTGGTGGCCTCCCAGCGGGTCGCGCCCGGCTGGAACGCGATGGCCATCGCCGGCGAGTACGTCTCGGCCGCCTCGGTGCTGGGACTGGCCGGGCTGATGCTGAAGAACGGGGTCGGCACCCTCTGGTACGCGGTCGGATTCACAGCCGGCTACGTGGCGGTGGCCGCGCTGGTCGCCGGGCCGATGCGGCGGTCCGGCGCCTACACGGTGCCGGACTTCGCCGACTACCGGCTCGGCTCGGAGCGGATCAGGAAGCTGTGCGCGGTGATCGTCCTGGTGATCATGTGGCTCTACCTGGTGCCGCAGTTCAAGGGCGCCGGCATGGTGCTGCACGCGGTCAGCGGCACCCCCTACTGGGTGGGGGTGGTGCTGGCGGGGCTCGTGGTGAGCGTCTCCATCGCGGCCGGCGGGATGCGCTCGGCGACCTATGTGCAGGCCTTCCACTACGGGGTGAAGCTGCTGTTCATCGCGGTACCGGCGCTCTTCCTGGTGGCGCACGCGGGGGCCGGGGCGCGGGCCGAGGCGCTGCGCTTCGACATCGCGGACGACTGGAGCCGCCCGCTGCTCGACCTGGAGGGTTCGGGGGCGCCGCTGCTGGCCACCTGGTCGGTGCTGCTGGCGACGACGCTGGGCGCGGTCGGGCTGCCGCACGTGATCATGCGGTTCCACACCAGCCCGACGGCGACCACCGCGCGCCGGGTCGCGGTCGGGGTGATCGTGCTGCTCGGCCTCTTCTACCTCTTCCCCGCGGTCTACGGGCTGCTGGGCCGGGTCTTCACCCCGGAGCTGGTGGGCGGCGGGGACACCGACATGGTGACGGTCGTCCTGCCGGGGGAGATCGTGCCGGGCACCTGGGGGGCGGTGCTGACCGCGCTGGTGGCGGCCGGCGCCTTCGCCGCGTTCCTGTCCACCTCGTCCGGCCTGCTGCTGGCGCTGGCCGGGGGGCTCTCCCACGACCTGTCCCGGGCCACCGTGCCGCGGCTGCGCTGGGCGGTGGTGGCGGGCGCCGCGGTGGCGGTGGGGCTGTCGCTGCCGGCCCGTAGTGTGGACATCAACGTGGCGGTGGGCTGGGCCTTCGCCGTGGCGGCCTCGACGTTCTGCCCGCTGCTGGTGCTGGGCATCTGGTGGCGCGGGCTGACCACGGCCGGGGCGGCCGCCGGGCTGGCGACGGGGGTGAGCGCGGCCACCGGGGCGGCGCTGGCCTCGGTGCTGACCGACGGCGGGCCCGGCTGGCTGGTGGTGCTGCTCGCGCAGCCGGCGGCCTGGACGGTGCCGTTGGCGTTCGCGGTGATGATCGGGGTCTCGCGGTGCGGCGCGGTGCCGGAGTGGGCGGAGCGCGCGGTGCTCCGGCTGCATCTCCCGGGCTGATCAGGGCCCCTGGTGCCGCGGGTAGGGGGATACCGCCCGATTGGCGGCGGCGCGGTCTGCTATGGCACACTGTCCAGGTTGCTCGGTTGACAGCCGATGCTGCGCGCCTCCCGCCGGGAGGACCGGAAGCGAGTCTCACTGTATTCGTCATCCCATAAATGCCCTGGTCAACGGGGTAGGGATGGAAATACCGGGATCTTCCGGGAAGCGTGGGCGGGGCTGTGGCCAGGCACCCGGTGGAAGTTCTCCCCACTCTCCTCCCAGAGGAAACCCCTGCGGTGAAATCCGGGAAGGAGCGCGACACACCCGACCGCGTGGGTCGGAAGTCGCTCGGCAGAGTGAGCCGGGTTCCAGAGCGTTGACGAATAGACAGGACTACGAAGTAGCCATGGCGGGACAGAAGATCCGCATCCGGCTCAAGGCCTACGACCACGAGGTCATCGACAACTCGGCGAAGAAGATCGTCGAGACGGTGACCCGTACGGGAGCGTCGGTCGCTGGCCCGGTGCCGCTGCCCACTGAGAAGAACGTGTACTGCGTCATCAAGTCGCCGCACAAGTACAAGGACTCGCGCGAGCACTTCGAGATGCGCACCCACAAGCGGCTGATCGACATCCTCGACCCGACCCCCAAGACCGTTGACTCGCTGATGCGCCTGGACCTTCCGGCCGGCGTCGACATCGAGATCAAGCTCTGAGAGGCCCGGGTAGCGAGATGACCAAGCAGATCAAGGGCGTCCTGGGCGAGAAGCTCGGCATGACCCAGGTCTGGGACGAGAACAACCGTGTCGTCCCGGTGACCGTGGTCAAGGCCGGGCCCTGTGTTGTCACCCAGGTCCGTACCAACGACAGGGACGGCTACGAGGCCGTCCAGATCGCGTTCGGCGAGATCGACCCGCGCAAGGTGAACCGCCCCCTCAAGGGCCACTTCGCCAAGGCCGATGTCACTCCGCGCCGCCACCTGGTCGAGCTGCGGACCGCCGACGCCAGCGAGTACACGCTCGGCCAGGAGGTCACCGCCGAGACGTTCGAGTCCGGCGTGCGGGTCGACGTGACCGGCACGACCAAGGGCAAGGGCACCGCCGGTGTGATGAAGCGTCACGGCTTCGCCGGTCTCGGTGCCTCGCACGGCACCCAGCGCAAGCACCGCTCGCCCGGTTCCATCGGCGGCTGCGCCACCCCGGGTCGGGTCTTCAAGGGCCTGCGGATGGCCGGTCGGATGGGCAACGAGCGCGTCACCACCCAGAACCTGACCGTCCACGCCGTGGACGCGGAGAAGGGCCTGCTCCTCATCAAGGGCGCGGTGCCCGGTCCCAACGGCGGCCTCGTCCTGGTCCGTTCCGCGGCCAAGGGGGCCTGAGGTTAATCATGAGTACCCCAAAGAGCATCGTCATCCTCTCGCCCGCGGGCGAGGAGGCCGGCACCGTCGAGCTTCCGGCGGAGATCTTCGACGCCCGGGTCAGCGTGCCGCTGATCCACCAGGTCGTCGTGGCCCAGCTGGCCGCCGCCCGGCAGGGCACGCACAAGACCAAGACCCGTGGCGAGGTCCGCGGCGGTGGCAAGAAGCCGTACCGCCAGAAGGGCACCGGCCGCGCCCGTCAGGGCTCGACCCGCGCGCCGCAGTTCGCCGGCGGTGGCGTCGTCCACGGCCCGGTCCCGCGTGACTACAGCCAGCGCACCCCGAAGAAGATGAAGGCCGCCGCCCTGCGTGGCGCCCTCACCGACCGGGCGCGCCACGACCGCGTGCACGTGGTCACCGGCGTGGTCGACGGCGAGGTCTCCACCAAGGCCGCGAAGAGCCTGCTGGGCAAGGTCAGCGACCGCAAGAAGGTCCTGCTGGTCGCCGAGCGCTCGGACGAGACCTCGTGGCTCTCCGCCCGCAACCTGCCGCAGGTGCACATCATCGACCCGGGCCAGCTGAACACCTACGACGTCGTCGACTCCGACGACGTGGTGTTCACCAAGGCCGCGTTCGACCGCTTCGTGGCTGGCCGGGCCGCCGGCGCCGTGGCGCTCGACAAGAAGCCCGAAGGGAGCGACGCCTGATGAGCGACGCAACCGTCGCCGAGTTCTCCAGCAAGGAGTTCTCCACTCCGCACGACATCCTGATCAAGCCGGTCGTGTCGGAGAAGAGCTACGCGCTGCTCGACGAGAACAAGTACACCTTCATCGTCGACCCCCGGGCGAACAAGACCCAGATCAAGCAGGCCGTCCAGGCGGTCTTCTCGGTCAAGGTGCTCGGCGTCAACACCATCAACCGGCAGGGCAAGCGCAAGCGCACCCGCACCGGTTACGGCCGGCGCGCCAGCACCAAGCGCGCGATCGTGACCCTTGCTGAGGGCGACAGCATCGACATCTTCGGCGGCCCGGTCTCCTAAGGGACCTGGTCGTCCGAAACCGGACGAGGACTAAGAAATGGGAATCCGCAAGTACAAGCCGACGACTCCGGGCCGTCGTGGCGCCAGCGTCGCCGACTTCGTCGAGATCACGCGGTCCACGCCGGAGAAGTCGCTGGTCCGCCCGCTGCACAGCAAGGGTGGACGGGACAACGCCGGTCGCGTGGCGGTCCGTCACCAGGGTGGTGGACACAAGCGCGCCTACCGCGTCATCGACTTCAGGCGGCACGACAAGGACGGTGTGCCGGCCAAGGTCGCGCACATCGAGTACGACCCGAACCGCACCGCGCGCATCGCGCTGCTGCACTACGCGGACGGTGAGAAGCGCTACATCCTGGCGCCCGCTCACCTGAAGCAGGGTGACCGGGTGGAGAACGGCGCCGGCGCCGACATCAAGCCCGGCAACAACCTGCCGCTGCGCAACATCCCGGTGGGTACCGTCATCCACGCCATCGAGCTCCAGCCGGGCGGCGGCGCCAAGTTCGCCCGCTCCGCCGGTGCCTCCGTGCAGCTGCTGGCGAAGGAGGGCCGGATGGCCCACCTCCGCATGCCCTCCGGCGAGATCCGCCTGGTGGACGTCCGCTCGCGGGCGACCGTCGGCGAGGTCGGCAACGCCGAGCAGTCGAACATCAACTGGGGCAAGGCCGGCCGGATGCGCTGGAAGGGCGTTCGGCCCAGCGTGCGTGGCGTCGTGATGAACCCCGTCGACCACCCCCACGGTGGTGGCGAGGGCCGGACCTCGGGTGGTCGCCACCCGGTCTCGCCCTGGGGCAAGAAAGAGGGCCGTACTCGCTCGCCCAAGAAGGCCAGCAACAAGTACATCGTCCGCCGCCGCAAGACGAACAAGAAGCGCTGAGGAGCAGGTCGATGCCGCGCAGTCTGAAGAAGGGACCCTTCGTCGACGACCACCTGATCAAGAAGGTGGACGTTCAGAACGAAGCCGGTACCAAAAACGTCATCAAGACCTGGTCCCGCCGCTCGATGATCATCCCGGCGATGCTGGGGCACACGATCGCCGTGCACGACGGCCGCAAGCACGTCCCGGTGTTCATCAGCGAGTCGATGGTCGGGCACAAGCTCGGCGAGTTCGCTCCGACGCGCACCTTCCGTGGCCACGTGAAGGACGACCGCAAGTCGCGGCGGCGCTGAGCGGGGTTTGTAGATCATGACGAACTCCCCGACCAAGACCGAAGGGACGACCATGGAAGCCAGGGCCCAGGCGCGGTACATCCGTGTCACGCCCATGAAGGCCCGCCGTGTGGTGGACCTTATCCGTGGCCTGGACGCCACGGAGGCTCAGGCGGTCCTGCGGTTCGCCCCGCAGGCCGCGACCGTGCCGGTGGGCAAGGTGCTCGACAGCGCCATCGCCAACGCCGTGCACAACCACAACCACCCGGACGCCGACACGTTGTACGTCAAAGAGGCGTACGTGGACGAGGGCCCGACGCTGAAGCGTTTCCGGCCGCGTGCGCAGGGTCGCGCGTACCGGATTCGCAAGCGGACCAGCCACATCACCGTGGTCCTCGGCAGCAAGGAAGGAACCCGGTAATGGGCCAGAAGGTAAACCCGCACGGGTTCCGGCTCGGCGTCACGACCGACTTCAAGTCGCGCTGGTACGCCGACAAGCTCTACAAGGACTACGTCAAGGAAGACGTCGCGATCCGTCGCATGCTCACGCAGGGCATGGAGCGGGCCGGCATCTCCAAGGTGGAGATCGAGCGCACCCGGGACCGGGTCCGCGTCGATGTGCACACCGCTCGTCCCGGCATCGTGATCGGCCGCCGGGGTGCCGAGGCCGACCGTCTCCGGGGCAACCTGGAGAAGCTGACCGGCAAGCAGATCCAGTTCAACATCCTTGAGGTGAAGAACCCGGAGCTGGACGCCCAGCTGGTCGCCCAGGCCGTCGCCGAGCAGCTCTCCTCCCGGGTCTCCTTCCGGCGGGCGATGCGCAAGTCGATGCAGAGCACCATGAAGGCCGGTGCCAAGGGCATCAAGATCCAGTGTGGTGGCCGGCTCGGCGGGGCTGAGATGTCCCGTTCCGAGTTCTACCGCGAGGGTCGGGTCCCGCTGCACACGCTGCGCGCCAACGTGGACTACGGCTTCTTCGAGGCCAGGACCACCTTCGGCCGCATCGGCGTCAAGGTGTGGATCTACAAGGGCGATGTGAAGAACATCGCCGAGGTGCGCGCCGAGAACGCCGCCGCCCGGGCGGGCAACCGCCCCGCGCGTGGTGGCGCCGGTGACCGTCCGGCCCGTGGCCGTGGCGAGCGCGGGGGCCGTGGCCGCAGGCCGCAGCAGCAGAGCGCTCCTTCGGCCGAGGCCAAGTCCGAAGCAGCTGCGGCCGCTCCGGCCGCCGAGGGCGCCAGCGGCTCCAACCAGTCCACCGGCTCTGCCGGAGGGGAGAGCTGAGCCATGCTGATCCCTCGCAAGGTCAAGTACCGTAAGCAGCACCACCCCAAGCGCAGCGGCGCCGCCAAGGGCGGTACCGAGGTCTCCTTCGGTGAGTACGGCATCCAGGCTGTGACCGGTGCCTACGTCACCAACCGGCAGATCGAGGCCGCGCGTATCTCGATGACCCGGCACATCAAGCGTGGCGGCAAGGTGTGGATCAACATCTACCCCGACCGCCCGCTGACCAAGAAGCCGGCCGAGACCCGCATGGGTTCCGGTAAGGGTTCGCCCGAGTGGTGGGTGGCCAACGTCAAGCCCGGACGCGTGATGTTCGAGCTGTCGTTCCCGAACGAGAAGATTGCCCGTGAGGCGCTGACCCGCGCCGCGCACAAGCTTCCGATGAAGTGCCGGATCGTCCGGCGCGAGGCAGGTGAGGCGTGATGGCAGCCGGTACCAAGGTCTCCGAGCTGCGTGAGCTGAACAACCAGGAGCTGGTTGAGAAGCTGCGTGAGTCGAAGGAGGAGCTGTTCAGGCTCCGCTTTCAGGCGGCCACCGGACAGCTGGAGAACAACAGCCGGCTGAAGGCCGTCCGCAAGGACATCGCCCGGGTCTACACCCTGATGCGCGAGCGCGAGCTGGGCATCGAGTCGGTTGAGCCGGCCGAGGCCACCGAGGCGGTGGAGAAGGCCTGATGAGTGAGAAGACTGTGACTGAGACGACGACCGAGCGCGGCCGGCGGAAGACCCGTGAGGGCCTGGTGGTCAGCGACAAGATGGACAAGACCGTCGTCGTCGCTGTCGAGGACCGGGTCAAGCACGCCCTGTACGGCAAGATCATCCGCCGTACCAGCCGCCTCAAGGCGCACGACGAGCAGAATGCCGCGGGCGTTGGCGACCGCGTTCTTCTGATGGAGACCCGTCCGCTGTCCGCGACCAAGCGCTGGCGCGTCGTGGAGATTCTGGAGAAGGCGAAGTAACCAATGATCCAGCAGGAGTCGCGACTGCGCGTCGCCGACAACACGGGTGCGAAGGAGATTCTCTGCATCCGCGTGCTCGGCGGATCTGGGCGCCGCTACGCGGGCATCGGTGACGTCATCGTCGCCACCGTCAAGGACGCGATCCCCGGCGGCAACGTCAAGAAGGGTGACGTCGTCAAGGCGGTCATCGTGCGTGCCGTCAAGGAGCGCCGTCGCCCGGACGGTTCGTACATCCGTTTCGACGAGAACGCGGCCGTCATTCTGAAGAACGACGGCGACCCGCGGGGCACCCGCATCTTCGGCCCGGTCGGGCGCGAGCTGCGCGAGAAGAAGTTCATGAAGATCATCTCCCTCGCGCCGGAGGTGCTGTAACCGATGAAGATCAAGAAGGGCGACCTGGTTCAGGTCATCACCGGTAAGGACAAGGGCAAGCAGGGCAAGGTCATCGTGGCCTTCCCCCGCGAGGACCGGGTCCTGGTCGAGGGTGTCAACCGGGTCAAGAAGCACACCAAGGCCGGCACCACCGCGCGTGGTTCCAAGACCGGTGGCATCATCACCACCGAAGCCCCCGTGCACGTCAGCAACGTTCAGTTGCTGGTGGAGCAGGATGGCAAGAAGGTCACCACCCGGGTCGGCTACCGCTTCGACGAGGACGGCAACAAGATCCGCGTCGCCCGCCGGACCGGTGAGGACATCTGATGACCACTGCCACCAGCACCGCGCCGCGTCTGAAGACGCGGTACCGCGAAGAGATCTCCGGCAAGCTGCTTGAAGAGTTCGCCTACGGCAACGTCATGCAGGTGCCGGGCCTGACCAAGATCGTGGTCAACATGGGTGTGGGCGACGCCGCCCGCGACTCCAAGCTGATCGAGGGCGCCGTGCGCGACCTCGCCACGATCACCGGCCAGAAGCCGACCGTGACCAAGGCCCGGAAGTCCATCGCGCAGTTCAAGCTGCGCGAGGGGCAGCCGATCGGCGCCCATGTCACCCTCCGGGGCGACCGGATGTGGGAGTTCCTGGACCGCCTGCTGTCGCTGGCGCTCCCCCGTATCCGTGACTTCCGCGGTCTGTCGCCCAAGCAGTTCGACGGGCGGGGGAACTACACCTTCGGTCTGACCGAGCAGGTCATGTTCCACGAGATCGACCCGGACCGCATCGACCGGGTTCGCGGCATGGACATCACCGTGGTCACTACGGCCGTCAACGATGACGAGGGTCGCAGCCTGCTGCGTCACCTCGGATTCCCGTTCAAGGAAGCCTGAGGCGTCGCACGATGATGGCTGAGTATCTGAACAAGGAGGCGTGAGCGTGGCGAAGAAGGCTCTGGTCGCCAAGGCCGCCCGCAAGCCCAAGTTCTCGGTCCGTGGGTACACCCGCTGCCAGCGCTGCGGCCGGCCGCACTCCGTGTACCGCAAGTTCGGCCTGTGCCGCGTGTGCCTGCGTGAGATGGCGCACCGCGGCGAACTGCCGGGCGTCACCAAGAGTTCCTGGTAAGACGACTACGCCGTAGGTCCGGCGGGCTCCCCAGTTTTCTGGGGAGCCTGCGGAAACCCCGGTGAGAGAGGCCCAAGGCCGTTTTATGACCATGACCGACCCCATCGCAGACATGCTGACTCGTCTGCGTAACGCGAACTCGGCGTACCACGACACCGTGGTGATGCCGCACAGCAAGATCAAGACGCACATCGCGGAGATCCTCCAGCAGGAGGGCTACATCACCGGCTGGAAGACCGAGGACGCCCAGGTGGGCAAGAGCCTCGTCCTGGAGCTGAAGTACGGCCCCAACCGCGAGCGTTCGATCGCTGGCATCAAGCGCATCTCCAAGCCGGGCCTGCGGGTCTACGCGAAGTCCACCGCGCTCCCGCGAGTGCTGGGTGGCCTGGGCGTGGCGATCATCTCCACGTCGAACGGCCTGCTGACCGACCGGCAGGCTCAGAAGAAGAACGTGGGCGGGGAAGTCCTCGCCTACGTCTGGTGACGGAAGGGAACGGAGGACAGCCATGTCGCGTATTGGCAAGCAGCCCATCCAGGTTCCCGCCGGCGTGGACGTCACCATCGATGGTGCCGTGGTCGCGGTGAAGGGTCCCAAGGGCACCCTGTCGCAGGCCATCGCCGCGCCCATCGTGGTGGCCAAGGGTGAGGACGGTCAGATCGTCGTCTCCCGGCCCAACGACGAGAACCGCAACCGTGCGCTGCACGGCCTGTCGCGCACCCTGGTGGCCAACATGATCACCGGTGTGACGCAGGGATACATCAAGAAGCTCGAAATCAGCGGCGTTGGTTACCGCGTCCAGGCGAAGGGCTCCAACCTGGAGTTCTCCCTGGGCTACAGCCACCCGATCCTGGTGGAGCCCCCGGAGGGGATCGCCTTCAAGGTCGAGACCCCGACCCGCTTCAGCGTCGAGGGCATCGACAAGCAGAAGGTCGGCGAGGTCGCGGCGAAGATCCGCAAGCTGCGGAAGCCCGACCCGTACAAGGCCAAGGGCGTGAAGTACGAGGGCGAAGTCATCCGCCGCAAGGTCGGAAAGGCTGGTAAGTAGCCATGGCATACGGTGTCAAGATCGCCAAGGGCGACGCACGGAAGCGGGCGGCCACCAAGCGGCGGCACATCCGCATCCGCAAGAAGATCTCGGGCACGTCCGAGCGTCCCCGTCTGGTGGTGACCCGGTCCAACCGCCACATGGTGGCGCAGGTCGTGGACGACACCATCGGGCACACGGTGGCCTCGGCCTCGTCGCTCGATGTCTCCATCCGGGGCGCCGAGGGCGCCAAGGGCGACAAGGCCAAGCAGGTCGGCGCCCTGGTCGCCGAGCGGGCCAAGGCCGCCGGTGTGGAGAGCGTCGTGTTCGACCGCGGTGGCAACAAGTACGCCGGCCGGGTGGCCGCGTTGGCGGACGCCGCGCGCGAGGCCGGGCTCAAGTTCTGAGCCGGTCCCGTCCGAAGATTCGAGAGAGGTAGTAACCAATGGCTGGACCCCAGCGTCGCGGTGGCGGCGCCGGTGGCGAGCGGCGGGATCGTAAGGGTCGGGACGGCGGTTCCGCCGCCGAGAAGACCGCGTACGTCGAGCGCGTCGTCGCGATCAACCGTGTCGCCAAGGTAGTTCAGGGTGGTCGTCGCTTCAGCTTCACCGCGCTTGTCGTGGTGGGCGACGGCGATGGCACCGTCGGTGTCGGCTACGGCAAGGCCAAGGAGGTGCCGGCCGCCATCGCCAAGGGCGTGGAGGCCGCGAAGAAGCACTTCTTCAAGGTCCCCCGCATCCAGGGCACGATTCCGCACCCGATCAAGGGTGAGGAAGCGGCCGGGATGGTGCTGCTCAAGCCGGCTTCGCCCGGTACCGGCGTGATCGCCGGTGGCCCGGTGCGCGCCGTGCTGGAGTGCGCGGGCATCCACGACGTGTTGAGCAAGTCGCTCGGTTCGTCGAACCCGATCAACATCGTGCACGCCACGGTGGCCGCGCTCCGCGGTCTCCAGCGTCCCGAGGAGATCGCGGCCCGCCGCGGTCTGCCCCTCGAAGACGTGGCGCCGGCCGCCCTGTTGCGTGCCCGCGCCGGAGTGGGTGCGTGATGGCACAGCTGAAGATCACCCAGGTCAGGTCCCGCATCGGGACCAAGCAGAACCACCGCGAGACGCTGCGCTCCCTCGGGCTGCGGCGGATCAACGACGTGGTGGTCAAGGAAGACCGGCCGGAGATCCGCGGCATGGCCAAGACCGTGCGGCATCTGGTGACGGTCGAGGAGGTGGACTGAGATGGCTGACCTCGAAAAGGGGAACGCGTCGAGCGGCCCGCTGAAGCTGCACAACCTCAGCCCGGCCCCGGGCGCCAAGAAGGCCAAGATCCGGGTGGGTCGTGGTGAGGCGTCCAAGGGCAAGACCGCGGGTCGCGGTACCAAGGGCACCAAGGCCAGGTACCAGGTGCGGGCCGGCTTCGAGGGCGGGCAGCTGCCGCTGATCATGCGGCTGCCCAAGCTCAAGGGTTTCCGTAACCCGGCGCACAAGTACTTCCAGGTGGTGAACATCGAGAAGCTCGCCGCCCTCTACCCCGAGGGTGGTGAGGTGACGGTGGCCGACCTGGTGGCCAAGGGCGCGGTGCGCAAGAACCAGCTCGTGAAGGTGCTGGGCAGCGGCGAGATCTCGGTGGCGCTGACGGTGACGGTTGACGCCGTTTCCGGCTCCGCCAAGGAGAAGATCACCGCGGCCGGTGGCTCCGTGACCGAGTTGTCCTAATTGCCGGTGGATCTTCGGCCGGTGAACTGAGTGACCGGGGGTGCCTGAGAAGCGGGCATCCCCGGTCAGTCGTTCCGGCCAGGCCCATCCGCCGGTAAGGTGGCGGTCGTTGTGCCGCCAGCAGACTGAACTGTCATATCCGTTGGACTTCAAGACCCTAACCTCTCGCGTGGCGCGGGGGGTGCAGGAGGAGCCGTGCTCACCGCGTTCGCCCGGGCGTTCCAAACGCCTGATCTGCGTAAAAAGCTGCTCTTCACCCTGAGCATCGTCGTGGTGTTCCGGCTGGGCCAGCACGTACCTGTGCCCGGCGTGAGCTTCCAGAACGTCGATCAATGTGTGAAAGAGGCCGAAGCGGGCGCCGGTTCCGGGCTCTTCGGGCTGGTCAACATGTTCAGCGGCGGTGCGCTGCTGCAACTCACCATCTTCGCGCTGGGGATCATGCCGTACATCACGGCGAGCATCATCCTCCAGCTGCTGGTGGTGGTGATCCCGCGGCTGGAGGCCCTGAAGAAGGAGGGGCAGTCCGGCCAGGCGAAGATCACGCAGTACACCCGCTACCTCACCATCGCCCTCGCGGTGCTCCAGGCCACCGGCCTGGTCGCCACCGCTCGCAGTGGCACCCTGTTCCCCCAGTGCACGGTGCGGAACGACATCATCCCCGACGACTCGATCTTCACCACCCTGGTGATGGTCATCGCGCTGACCTCGGCCACCGCGCTGATCATGTGGATGGGTGAGCTGATCACCGACCGCGGCATCGGCAACGGCATGTCCATGCTGATGTTCGTCTCCATCGCCGCCGGCTTCCCGGCCTCGCTCTGGCAGATCAAGCAGCAGGGCAGCCTGGCCGACGGTTGGATCGAGTTCGGCACCGTGGTGGCCTGTGGTCTCGCCATGGTGGGCCTGGTGGTCTTCGTCGAGCTGGCCCAGCGTCGTATCCCGGTGCAGTACGCCAAGCGGATGATCGGGCGTCGCTCGTACGGCGGCACCTCGACCTACATCCCGCTCAAGGTCAACCAGGCCGGCGTGATCCCCGTGATCTTCGCCTCCTCGCTGCTCTACATCCCGCAGCTCCTGGTGCAGTTCGCCGGCAGTGAGTCCGGCGGTTGGACGGACTGGGTGCAGCGGTACTTCACGGGCGGTGACCACCCGTACTACATCACCACGTACTTCCTGCTGATCGTCTTCTTCGCCTTCTTCTATGTGGCCATCACCTTCAACCCTGAGGACGTGGCCGAGAACATGAAGAAGTATGGTGGTTTCATCCCGGGTATCCGGGCAGGCAGGCCCACGGTCGAATATCTGAGCTACGTACTGAACCGGATCACCTGGCCTGGTTCGCTGTACCTCGGCCTGATCGCCCTGGTGCCCACCGTCGCTCTGGTCATGTTCGACGCGCAGCAGGACTTCCCGTTCGGTGGCACGTCGATCCTGATCATCGTGGGTGTGGGTCTGGAGACCGTGCGGCAGATCGAGAGCCAGCTCCACCAGCGAAATTACGAAGGGTTCCTCCGCTGATGCGCATCGTCCTCGTCGGACCGCCGGGTGCGGGCAAGGGCACACAGGCCGCCCTGCTGGCCGAACAGCTCGGCATCCCGCACATCTCCACCGGCAATCTCTTCCGGGCCAACATCACCGAGGGCACGGAGCTGGGCCGGAAGGTCGAGTCGATTCTGCGCGAGGGCGGGCTGGTCCCGGACGAGGTGACCATCGCCATGGCCGCCGACCGGATGGCCCAGCCCGACGCCGCGAACGGCTTCCTGCTGGACGGCTTCCCGCGGAACATCGGTCAGGCGAAGGCGCTGGACACCTCGCTGGCCGAGGCCGGCCAGAAGCTGGACGCGGTGCTGGACCTGGAGGTCCCCGAGGACGAGGTGGTCAAGCGGATCGCCGGCCGCCGGATGTGCCGGCGGGACAGCGCGCACGTCTTCCACACGGCGTACAACCCGCCGCGGACCGAGGGCGTCTGCGACGTCTGCGGCGGGGAGCTGTACCAGCGCGAGGACGACCAGGCGGACACCGTCCGCCATCGGCTCGCGGTCTACCACGAGGAGACCGAGCCGATCATCGACTACTACCGGGAGCAGGGCCTGGTGTCGACGATCCCGGCCCTCGCCCCGGTGCCCGAGGTGACCCGGCGGGCGCTGGCCGTCCTGCCGAACCTCGGCTGACGCGCCACCCGCTGGTGAGCGCCGGCTGCTCGGCCGGCTGACGGCCGGCCGACCGCCGGCGCCGAAAGGAACCCTTCCGATGGTGGAGATCAAGACCCCGGAGCAGATCGCCCGGATGCGGGCCGCGGGTCTGGTGGTGGCCGAGATACACCGCAGGTGCGCCGAGGCGGCGGTGCCGGGGGCCACCACGGCCGATCTGGACCAGGTCGCCGCGCGGACGCTGGCCGACCACGGTGCCAAGCCCAACTTCCTGGGCTACGGCGGTTTCCCCGGGAACATCTGCACCTCGGTCAACGACGTGGTGGTGCACGGCATCCCCGGCGAGGGCACCGTGCTCAGGGACGGCGACCTGCTCTCCATCGACGCGGGCGCGATCGTGGACGGCTGGCACGCGGACGCGGCGCTCACCGTCTTCGTCGGCGGTGCGACGGCCGAGCGGCCGGCCGAGCTGGTCGAGCTGAACCGGGTGACCGAGGAGTCGCTCTGGGCCGGCATCGCCGCGATGCGCAAGGGCAACCGCCTGGTGGACGTCTCCCGGGCGATCGAGACCTACGTCCGGCGCCAGCCGAAGCCGGCGTCCGGCAAGTACGGCATCGTCGAGGGGTACGGCGGACACGGCATCGGCTCCGAGATGCACATGGACCCGCACGTGCTGAACTACGTCGAGCGGGGGAGGGGCCGCGGCCCCAAGCTGGTGCCCGGGCTCTGCCTGGCGATCGAGCCGATGTTGACCCTGGGCACCCCTCGGACCCATGTGCTGGCCGACGAGTGGACCGTGAAGAGCGACGACGGCACCTGGGCCTCGCACTGGGAGCACTCGGTGGCGCTGACCGAGCGCGGCCCGCTGGTGCTGACCGCGGTGGACGGCGGCCGGGCCAAGCTCGCCGAGCTGGGCGTGACGGCGGCCCCCGATCCCTTGGCATAATGATCAGCTGCCCGGGGAAGAATCACCGATTCGTCTTTTCGGGTGGGGCTGTCGTAGACTGATTCGTCGGTCCTGGTGCACCCGTCTGTCCAGGGCCATCCAGGTAGCCGATCCCGGAAGGTGAAGCGCTCAAGTATGGCCAAAAAACAAGGGGCCATCGAAATCGAGGGCACCGTCGTCGAGTCTCTGCCGAACGCCATGTTCAAGGTGGAGCTCCAGAACGGGCACAAGGTCCTCGCGCACATCAGCGGCAAGATGCGGATGCACTACATCCGTATTCTTCCCGACGACCGGGTCGTGGTGGAGCTGTCTCCCTACGACCTGACCCGCGGGCGGATCGTCTACCGCTACAAGTAGAACCTCATATCGAGACAGATCGAGACCCGGAGATCCTCACACCCATGAAGGTCAGGCCGAGCGTCAAGAAGATCTGCGACAAGTGCAAGGTGATCCGCCGCCACGGGCGCGTCATGGTCATCTGCGAGAACCTGCGCCACAAGCAGCGCCAGGGCTGACGCACCGCACGACTCGCAGCACTCTTCGCCGCGACGCTAGCGACAAGTAAAAACGCAGTCACCCGACCCCTCGCTCAGCGCGGGGACGACACCCCCGGTCGGAGGCCGGGGACCCGGCTCGTAAGCCCATCGAGTCTTACGGGAACGGTGCTGCGGCAGACCTCCGAGTATCCAACAGGAGCCACTTACATGGCACGCCTCGCAGGCGTTGACCTCCCGCGCGACAAGCGCGTCGAGGTCGCCCTCACCTATGTCTTCGGCATCGGGCGCACCCTTGCCAAGCAGACGCTGGCCAACACCGGGGTGAACCCGGACACCCGCGTGCGCGACCTCGCCGAGGAAGACCTCGTCAAGCTCCGCGACTACGTGGACGGCAACTTCAGGACCGAGGGTGACCTCCGTCGGGAGATCCAGGCCGACATCCGTCGCAAGGTCGAGATCCAGTGCTACGAGGGGCTTCGGCACCGTCGTGGGCTGCCGGTGCACGGCCAGCGGACCAAGACCAACGCCCGCACCCGCAAGGGCCCGCGTCGCGCGATCGCCGGCAAGAAGAAGCCGGGCAAGAAGTAGTCCGCCAGGACGTAGACCACCGGTCCGTCACTGGCAGGACCGACCACCTCCACGGGAGTGAGAGAGCTACATGCCTCCAAAGGGCCGTACGGCCGGCGCCAAGAAGGTGCGCCGGAAGGAAAAGAAGAACGTCGCTCACGGGCACGCCCACATCAAGAGCACGTTCAACAACACGATCGTCTCGATCACCGACCCCACGGGCAACGTGATCTCCTGGGCCTCGGCTGGCCACGTCGGCTTCAAGGGCTCGCGTAAGTCCACGCCGTTCGCCGCGCAGATGGCCGCGGAGAACGCCGCCCGGCGCGCGCAGGAGCACGGGATGCGCAAGGTCGACGTCTTCGTGAAGGGCCCCGGCTCCGGCCGGGAGACCGCGATCCGCTCGCTCCAGGCCACCGGCCTGGAGGTGGGCTCGATCCAGGACGTCACCCCCACCCCGCACAACGGCTGCCGCCCGCCGAAGCGCCGCCGCGTCTGACCCAGCCGAAGTAGGAGACACAACAAAATGGCGCGTTACACCGGGGCCGACTGCAAGCGTTGCCGTCGGGAGAAGCAGAAGCTCTTCCTCAAGGGAGCTAAGTGCGAGAGCGCGAAGTGCCCGATCGAGATCCGTCCTTACCCCCCGGGTGAGCACGGACGCGGGCGCACCAAGGACAGCGAGTACCTGCTGCAGAAGCGCGAGAAGCAGAAGTGCGCGCGCATCTACGGCATCCTGGAGAAGCAGTTCCGGGGGTACTACAACGAGGCCAACCGCCAGTCCGGCAAGACGGGTGAGAACCTGCTCCGGATCCTGGAGTCCCGGCTGGACAACGTGGTCTACCGCGCGGGCTTCGCCAAGTCCCGTGACCACGCTCGTCAGCTGGTCCGGCACGGGCACATCCTGCTCAACGGCAGGAAGACGGACATCCCGTCCGCCCGGGTCTCGCCGAGCGACATCGTCGAGGTGCGGGAGTCGTCCCGCGCCCTGACGCCGTTCCAGGTGGCGCAGGCCGAGGCCGGCGACAAGACGGTTCCGGCCTGGCTGGAGTCCGTCCCGTCGCGGCTGCGGATCCTGGTCCACTCGCTGCCCGAGCGCCAGGTGATCGACACCCAGGTGCAGGAGCAGCTGATCGTCGAGCTGTACTCGAAGTAACACCTCGCGGGGCCCGCCCCGCGAAGCGACAACCGGCTCGGGCCTTCCCGGCCCGCGGGGGTCGTCGGGTGACATGGTTCACCTGGCGGCCCCCGTACCCTGGAAGGTCCCCCACCCACATCGTCTGGCTCGGCATCAAATAGCGGGTGCCGAAGACTGGAGTTTTCTTCATGCTGATCGCTCAGCGTCCCTCCCTGACCGAAGAGGTCGTGGACGAGTTCCGTTCCCGGTTCGTCATCGAGCCGCTGGAGCCGGGCTTCGGCTACACCCTCGGCAACTCCCTGCGGCGCACGCTGCTCTCCTCCATCCCCGGTGCCGCCGTGACGAGCATCCGGGTCGAGGGCGTGCTGCACGAGTTCACCACCGTGCCCGGGGTCAAGGAGGACGTCACCGACCTGATCCTCAACATCAAGCAGCTGGTCGTCTCCTCCGAGCACGACGAGCCGGTCGTGATGTACCTGCGCAAGCAGGGCCCCGGTCTGGTGACCGCCGCCGACATCGCGCCGCCGGCCGGTGTCGAGGTGCACAACCCCGACCTGGTGCTGGCCTCCCTGAACAACAAGGGCAAGCTGGAGATGGAGCTGACCGTCGAGCGCGGTCGCGGCTACGTCTCCGCGGTGCAGAACAAGCAGGTCGGCCAGGAGATCGGCCGGATCCCGGTCGACTCCATCTACAGCCCCGTGCTGAAGGTCACCTACAAGGTCGAGGCGACCCGAGTCGAGCAGCGCACCGACTTCGACAAGCTGATCGTCGACGTCGAGACCAAGGAGGCCATGCGGCCCAGGGACGCCATGGCCTCGGCCGGCAAGACCCTGGTCGAGCTCTTCGGCCTGGCCCGCGAGCTGAACGTGGACGCCGAGGGCATCGACATGGGCCCGTCGCCGACGGACGCCGCGCTCGCCGCCGACCTGGCGCTGCCGATCGAGGAGCTGGAGCTGACCGTCCGCTCCTACAACTGCCTCAAGCGCGAGGGCATCCACTCGGTGGGTGAGCTGGTCGCCCGCTCCGAGGCCGACCTGCTGGACATCCGGAACTTCGGCGCCAAGTCGATCGACGAGGTCAAGGCCAAGCTGGCCGGCATGGGTCTGGCCCTCAAGGACAGCCCGCCCGGATTCGACCCGACCACGGCCGCCGACGCCTTCGGCGCCGAGGACGACGGCGACACCGGCTTCGCCGAGACCGAGCAGTACTGACCAGCGGTGGCCCGGGGCGGTGACGCCCCGGGCCCGCTGAACGACTTCCGGGGCGACCGGCCCCGGATGGCTGACACCGGTACCTGACACGGCCGGTGCAGAGATGACAGGAGAGAGACATGCCTACGCCCACCAAGGGCCGCAGGCTGGGCGGCAGCCCCGCCCACGAGCGCCTGATGCTGGCGAACCTCGCCACCCAGCTCTTCGAGCACGGCCGGATCACCACCACGGTGGCCAAGGCCCGCCGGCTGCGCCCGGTGGCCGAGCGGCTGATCACCAAGGCGAAGAAGGGCGACCTGCACAACCGTCGCCAGGTGATGCAGACCATCCGGGACAAGAGCGTGGTGCACACGCTCTTCACCGACATCGGCCCCCGGTACGAGAACCGCCCCGGCGGTTACACCCGGATCACCAAGATCGGTCCGCGTCGGGGCGACAACGCGCCCATGGCCGTGATCGAGCTGGTCGAGGCGCTGACGGTGCAGCAGAAGGCCGTGGGCGAGGCCGAGGGCGCGACCAAGCGCGCGGTCAAGGAGCAGGAGACCGCCGCCGCCGAGCCGCAGGCCGAGGCCACCGAGGCCGCCGGTGAGCAGGCCGAGGAGAAGAAGGACGACTGAGTCCTTCCGGTTCCCGGTACTCCGACGGGCCCGCACCTGTGTCAGGTGCGGGCCCGCTCGTATGACCCCTTCCCCGAGAGGAGCTCGCCGTGGGCGAGGAAACCCGCTCCGGTCTGGTCCGGGTGCGGCTCGATCTGTCGTATGACGGGCGGGAGTTCTCCGGCTGGGCGCGGCAGCGCGGCCGGCGCACCGTGCAGGCCGAGTTGGAGGACGCGCTGCGGGTGGTGACCAGGGCGGAGCAGCCGTTCGAGCTGACGGTGGCCGGCCGGACCGACGCCGGGGTGCACGCGCGCGGGCAGGTGGCGCACGTGGACCTGCCGGTGGCGGTGTGGGCGGAGCAGCGGGAGCGGCTGCTGCGCCGGCTGGCCGGCCGGCTGCCGCACGACGTGCGGGTGTGGCGGGTGGCCGAGGCGCCCGAGCACTTCGACGCCCGGTTCTCCGCGCTCTGGCGCCGTTACGCCTACCGGGTCAGCGACCACCCGGGCGGCGTCGACCCGCTGCGCCGCGGGCACGTGCTGTGGCACAACTGGCCGTTGGACGTGGACGCGATGAACGAGGCGTCCGCGCTGCTGCTGGGGGAGCACGACTTCGCGGCCTACTGCCGCCGCCGGGAGGGCGCCACCACCATCCGCCGGCTGCTCACCCTGGGCTGGCGGCGGGAGCCGGACGGGGTGATCGAGGGCACGGTGCGGGCGGACGCGTTCTGCCACAACATGGTGCGGGCGCTGGTGGGCGCGCTGCTCTTCGTCGGGGACGGCCACCGGCCGCCCGACTGGCCGGCGCGGGTGCTGGCCGGCGGGGTGCGGGACTCGGCGGTGCACGTGGTGCGGCCGCACGGCCTGACCCTGGAGGAGGTGGCCTATCCGGCGGACGAGCGGCTGGCCGACCGGAACCGGGAGGCCAGGACGCTGCGCACGCTGGGCCTTGAGCCGGCCGACGGGCCGGTGGCCGGCTGAGCCGACGGGCCGGCCCGTCGGCTCGCTACTCGTCGGCCTCGTCCCTGGCGCGCTGCCGCTCCTCGACGATGGCGCTGGCCGAGGCGGACGCCTGGGCCTCGCCGCGCCTGATGATCTGCGCGAAGGCGTGGTCGTTGCCGTCCCGCGCGGCCTGCTGGGCCGGGGTGCCGTCGCCGCCGTCCGGGGTGCCGTCCGCGTTGCCCGCGATGGTGAGGTAGAGGTAGCGGCCGACCTGGTTGCGGGTGGCGCGGCAGCCGCCGCGGTCGCAGAGCGCCCCGGCGTCCCCGCCGGGCAGCGCCTGGAGGGTGCCGGTGAGGTCGTTGGTGGTGTGCACGGTGACCGCGGCCTCCTCGGAGGGGAGCTGGGCGACGCCCACCGTGACCGCGACGCCGCCGCCGGCGTAGGTGGCGCGGAGCATGCCGGTGCAGCCCTGCTCCTCCAGCAGCGTGGCCAGCTGGCCGGAGGCGAAGTCCGCGCAGCTCTCGGTGGCGTCGCTGGCCACCTGGGCGTAGGAGCGGTCCCCTGCCTCCAGCGCGTCCTCACCGTAGAAGCCGGCGACATCGAAGGGCGCGATGTCCTTCTCGGCGTCGCTGATGAACTCGCGGGCCGACGGCAGCGGCGGGAGCGAGGTCTCGCCGAAGGTCGGCCCGGCGTTGTCCGGCTCCTCGGTGGTCTCCGGCAGGGTCGTCGCCGCGTCCGTGCCGCCCCCGCCCTGGTCGTCACCCTGGTTGACGATGGCCAGCGCCACCACGACGCCGATCAGCGCCGCCGCGCCGACGCTGGTGCCGATGACGGTCCAGCGCTTCCTGGCGCGCTTCCTGTCCGCGTCCGTGGCCAGCGCGTTCCAGTCCGGACGCGCGTCTCCCCCGGGGACCCACTGGGGTCCCCCCTGCCCTTGACTCATGTATCGCAGTTTAGTGGGGTGAGACGGCCGGAGACGGCGTCGGTCCGTGCCGTTCTGGTCGCCGTGCGAAAACGGATTGGCAACGGCCGCCGGCGGTCGGCAGACTGCGTCGAATGGGACACATCGAGGCGGCGCACGTCGAGTACCAGCTGCCCGACGGGCGGCTGCTGTTGGCGGACGCCTCGTTCCGGGTCGGCGAGGGCGAACGGGCGGCCCTGGTGGGCGCCAACGGCGCCGGGAAGACCACCCTGCTGCGGCTGCTCGCCGGGGAACTGCGGCCGCACGGCGGGACGGTGACGGTCAGTGGCGGCCTCGGCGTGATGCCGCAGTTCGTGGGGAGCGTGCGGGACGAGCGCACGGTGCGGGACCTGCTGGTTTCGGTGGCCGACCCGCGGGTGCGGGACGCCGCGCTGGCGGTGGACGCGGCCGAGCTGGCGATGATGGAGCACGACGACGAGCCGACCCAGCTGGCCTACGCGCAGGCGCTGGCCGACTGGGGCGAGGCGCGCGGCTACGAGGCGGAGACGCTCTGGGACGTCTGCACCACCCAGGCGCTGGGCACGCCCTTCGAGCGGGCCCGCTGGCGTGAGGTGCGGACGCTCTCCGGCGGGGAGCAGAAGCGGCTGGTGCTGGAGGCCCTGCTGCGCGGGCCCGACCAGGTGCTGCTGCTGGACGAGCCGGACAACTACCTGGACGTGCCGGGCAAGCGCTGGCTGGAGCGGCGGCTCGCGGAGACCGGCAAGACGGTGCTGTTCGTCTCGCACGACCGGGAGCTGCTGGCCCGGGCCGCCAACCGGATCATCAGCGTGGAGCCGAGCCCGGCCGGCTCGGACGTGTGGGTGCACGGCGGCGGCTTCGACGGCTTCCACGCGGCGCGCGAGCAGCGGTTCGCGCGGTTCGAGGAGCTGCGGCGCCGCTGGGACGAGCAGCACGCCCGGCTGAAGCGGCTGGTGGTGGACCTGCGGCAGTACGCGTCGCGCAGCGACGACATGGCGTCCAGGTACCGGGCGGCGCAGACCAGGCTGCGGAAGTTCGAGGAGGCCGGGCCGCCGCAGGAGCCGCCGCGTCGGCAGGAGATCACCATGCGGCTGCGGGGCGGCCGGACCGGGCTGCGCGCGGTGACCTGCCAGGCGCTGGAGCTGACCGGCCTGATGCGCCCCTTCGACCTGGAGGTCTTCTACGGGGAGCGGGTGGCGGTGCTGGGCTCCAACGGCTCGGGCAAGTCGCACTTCCTGCGGCTGCTGGCGGGCGAGCCGGTGGCGCACTCCGGGGCCTGGAAGCTGGGCGCCCGGGTGGTGCCCGGGCACTTCGCGCAGACCCACAGCCATCCGGAGCTGGTCGGGCGCACCCTGCTGGACATCCTGTGGACCGAGCACGCCAGGGCCCGCGGGCCGGCCACCTCGGCGCTGCGCCGCTACGAGCTGGACCGGCAGGCCGAGCAGCGCTTCGACCGGCTCTCCGGCGGGCAGCAGGCGCGGTTCCAGATCCTGCTCCTGGAGCTGGCCGGGACGACCGCGCTGCTGCTGGACGAGCCGACGGACAACCTGGACCTGGAGAGCGCGGAGGCCCTCCAGGAGGGGCTTGAGGCGTTCGAGGGCACGGTGCTCGCGGTCACCCACGACCGCTGGTTCGCCCGCTCCTTCGACCGGTTCCTGGTCTTCGGGGCGGACGGCGAGGTGCGGGAGACGCCCGAGCCGGTGTGGGACGAGCGGCGGGTGCGGCGGGCCAGGTAGGAGTGGTCGCCGGGGCTCGTTTTGACCGGTCCGCCGAGGGCGCGGTATTCTGCCTGGTCGATAATGCGTTTGGCTTGCTCTATCTCACGTGAGGGGCCCAGCGCCGGTCCACCAGGACGGTTTCCAGCGGTCGATACCCGGTTTGCGTCACCGGATTCGACCACACGGTCAGATCGCCGGGTGGCCTTGTCAGGAACCACTCACTGAAAAGCGAAGGCTACGACCCGTGCGTACGTACAGCCCCAAGCCCGGCGACGTCCAGCGTCAGTGGCACGTCATTGACGCCGCCGATGTCGTGCTGGGCCGCCTGGCCTCCCAGGCCGCCACCCTTCTGCGGGGCAAGCACAAGCCGGTGTACGCGCCGCACGTTGACACCGGTGACTTCGTCATCATCGTCAACGCCGACAAGGTGCACCTGTCCGGTAACAAGCGGACCCAGAAGCTTGCCTACCGCCACTCCGGCTACCCGGGCGGTCTCCGCTCGGTCCGCTATGGCGACCTGCTGGAGAAGAACCCCGAGCGGGCCGTCGAGAAGGCCGTTCGCGGGATGCTCCCGAAGAACACCCTGGGCCGTCAGATGCTCTCGAAGCTGAAGGTCTACGCCGGTCCCGAGCACCCGCACGCCGCCCAGCGTCCGGTGCCGTTCGAGATCACCCAGGTCGCGCAGTAAGTCCGGCCACACCCCCAAGCTGAAGAGAATCTGAGGAGAATCGTGGCCGAGACCACTGCCGAGAACCTGGACGCCGAGGTCCCCGAGGTCGAGGAGTACACCACCGAGAGCGCCAGCGAGGAGTTCGCCGTCGCCGGCGAGCAGCTCGACGGCCGCTTCGGTGACCCGCTCCCCGGCGCCGGGACCGGCCGCCGGAAGAACGCCATCGCCCGGGTCCGGATCGTTCCGGGCAGCGGCAACTGGCGGATCAACGGCCGCACCCTGGAGGGGTACTTCCCCAACAAGGTGCACCAGCAGTCCGTGAACGAGCCGTTCAAGGTGCTGGAGCTGGACGACCGCTATGACGTGATCGCCCGCATCGCCGGTGGCGGCATCTCCGGCCAGGCCGGCGCGCTGCGCCTCGGCGTGGCCCGTGCGCTGAACGAGGCGGACGTGGACAACAACCGCGGCCCGCTGAAGAAGGCCGGCTTCCTGACCCGTGACGCCCGTGCGGTGGAGCGGAAGAAGGCCGGTCTGAAGAAGGCGCGTAAGGGCACGCAGTACAGCAAGCGGTAATCGCTGGCAGGAATTTTGCATGCGCCCCGGCAGCACTTCCGTGCTGCCGGGGCGTCCGCTTTTGTAGGGTCAACACGGATAACGGTCACGGGCCGCGTGGGCTGAACTCGGAGGAAAGAACAGTGGGACGACTCTTCGGTACGGACGGTGTACGCGGCGTCGCCAACGCGGATCTGACGGCCGAGCTGGCGCTCGGCCTGTCCGCCGCGGCGGCGCGGGTGTTGCCCGGGCCGGAGAGTACCGAGCGCGCGGGCCGCCGGCCGACCGCCGTGGTCGGCCGCGACCCCCGCGCCTCCGGGGAGTTCCTGGAGGCGGCGGTGGTGGCCGGGCTGGCCAGCGCGGGCGTCGACGTGCTGCGGGTCGGGGTGCTTCCGACGCCGGCGGTGGCCTACCTGACCGGCTCGCTGGGCGCCGACTTCGGCGTGATGCTCTCCGCCAGCCACAACCCGATGCCGGACAACGGGATCAAGTTCTTCGCCCGCGGCGGCCACAAGCTCGCCGACGAGCTGGAGGACCGGATCGAGGCGGCCTACCGGGAGGCGGTGGCCGGGCAGCCCCAGGACCGGCCGGTGGGGGCCGACGTCGGCCGGGTCACCGAGTACCAGGAGGGCTTCGACGCCTATGTGGCGCACCTGGTCGGGGTGCTGCCGAACCGGATCGACGGCCTCCGTATCGTGCTGGACACCGCGCACGGCGCGGCCTCCCGCGTCGCACCCGAGGCGTTCGCCCGGGCCGGCGCCGATGTGATCAGCATCGGCGCCGACCCGGACGGGCTCAACATCAACGACGGCTGCGGATCGACGCACCTGGGGGCGCTGCGGGACGCGGTGCTCAGCCACGAGGCCGACCTGGGCATCGCGGTGGACGGCGACGCGGACCGCTGCCTGGCCGTGGACGGCGCGGGCGCCGAGGTGGACGGGGACCAGATCCTGGCGGTGCTGGGCGTGGCCATGCGGGAGGCCGGCACGCTGCGGCAGGACACCGTGGTCTCCACCGTGATGTCCAACCTGGGCTTCACCCTGGCCATGGAGCGCGAGGGGCTGCGGGTGCGGCAGACCGCGGTGGGCGACCGCTACGTGCTGGAGGAGATGAAGCTCGGCGGCTTCTCGCTGGGTGGCGAGCAGTCCGGCCACGTGATCGTGCTGGACCACGCGACCACCGGCGACGGCAGCCTCACCGGGCTGCTGCTGGCGGCCCGGGTCGCGGCGACCAGGCGCCCGCTGGCCGAGCTGGCCGAGGTGATGACGCGGCTGCCGCAGGTGCTGATCAACGTGCGGGACGTGGACCGGTCCCGGGTCGCGGACAGCCGGGAGCTGGCCGAGGCGGTGGCCGAGGCGGAGCGGCAGCTGGGCGAGACCGGGCGGGTGCTGCTGCGACCCTCCGGCACCGAGCCGCTGGTCCGGGTGATGGTGGAGGCGGCGGACGCGGCGCAGGCCAGGGCGGTGGCCGCCGGGCTGGCCGACGTGGTGAAGTCGGCGCTGGGCTGAGCCCTGGCCGGGCCCCCGGCGGTGTTCGCCGGGGGGCCGGGCCGGGTCAGAGCTTGCGCAGCCGCAGGCCGTGCACCGCGTGGTCGGCGCCCTTGCGGAGCACCAGCGACGCCCGGCCGCGGGTCGGGGCGATGTTGTCCACCAGGTTCGGGCCGTTCACCGTGCGCCAGGTGGTCCTGGCGAAGTCCAGGGCCTCCTCCTCGGAGAGTTCCGCGTACCTGCGGAAGAAGGAGCGCGGGTCGCGGAACGCGGTCGCCCGCAGGGCCTGGAAGCGCGTCAGGTACCAGCTTTCGATGTCCGTGGTGCGGGCGTCCACGTAGACGGAGAAGTCGAAGTAGTCGGCGACGCCGATCCGTCCGGGCGGCGCCGGCTGGAGCACGTTCAGCCCCTCCAGGATCAGGATGTCGGGCCGGCGCACGGTCTCCTGTTCGCCGGGGACGATGTCGTAGACCAGGTGCGAGTAGACCGGGGCCCGTACCTCGGCGCGGCCCGACTTCACCTCGGCCACGAAGCGGGTCAGCGCCCGCCGGTCGTAGGACTCGGGGAAGCCCTTGCGGCGCATCAGGCCGCGCCGCTCCAACTCGGCGTTCGGCAGCAGGAAGCCGTCGGTGGGCACCAGCGCCACCCGGTATTCCTCCGGACCCTGGGCGAGCAGCGCCCGCAGCAGCCTGGCGACGGTGGACTTGCCCACCGCGACGCTGCCGGCGATGCCGATCACGAACGGGGTGGCCGGCTGTGGGCCGCCGAGGAAGCCGCCCACCCGGCCGCGCAGCTGCCGCGCCGCGTCGATGTGCAGCCGCAGCAGCTCGCAGAGCGGCAGGTAGATGTCCCGCACCTCGGCCAGGTCGATCACGTCGCCGAGCCCGCGCAGCCGCTCCACCTGCTCGGCGGTCAGCGGGTTGGGCGCTCCGTCCCTGGGCTTGACCCAGTCGGCGCGGGACAGGTCGACGTAGGGGCTGGGCCGCTGCGGGCGGCCGGTGCGCGCCGGCCGTGCCGGCTTCGGCGGCTGGTCCGGCTGGTCCGACTTGGTCGGCTGGTCCGGCTGGCCGGCGGGGTGGGGCCGGTCGGGGCGCTGGCCGTGCTCGGGGGGTGAGGTTGCCACGCTCCTCATTGTTCCGTCCGGCTTGGCGCGCCGTGCGGCGGCCCCGATACCCTGCCGCCATGTGCGGGATCGTGGGGTACACGGGGGTCCAGTCCGCCCTCGACGTGGTGCTGGCCCAGCTCGACGAGGTGGGTGGGCCGGAGCACGATGTCTGCGGGGTGGCGGTGCTGGCCGACGGCGGCCTGGCCTGCCCGCCGGGTGCCGACTCGCTGGCCGCGCTCCGCGCCGGGCTGCGGCAGCGGCCGCTGCCCGCCGCCGGCAGCGGCATCGGCCTGCGCCGGCGGGCCGGCGAGCCGGCGGAGTCGGGGCCGCAGCTGGACGAGGCCGGCCGGGTGGCCGTGGTGCTGGTCGGTGAGCCGAGCAACCGCGCCGAGCTGGCCGCCGAGTTGACCGGACGCGGCCACGAGCTGCGGACCGGTGCCGCGGGCGAGGTGGTGGCCCGGCTGCTGGCCGAGGCGTTCTCCTCGGCGTTCGAGCCGGCCGAGGCGGCGCGCCAGCTGTGCCGCGCGCTGCGCGGCGACTTCGCGTTCCTGGCCCTGCTCGCGGACGCCCCCGACACGGTGGTCGCCGCCCGCCGGGGGGTGCCGCTGACCGTGGCGCTCGGGGCGGGGGAGGCGCAGCTGGCCTCGGAGCGGGCGGCGCTGGCCGCCCAGCCGGCGGGCGAGCTGCTGCCGCTCGGCGACACGCCGGGGGAGCAGGTGGTGCTGCTGCGCCGGGAGTGGGACGAGGTCCGGTGCGAGGTCACGGACGCCGAGGGGAGCGTGCTGCACGCATGATCGTGGGCGTGGGCATCGACGTGGCGGAGATCGACCGGTTCGCCCGGTCGCTGGAGCGGACCCCGGAGCTGGCCGAGCGGCTCTTCGTGGCCGCCGAGCTGCTGCTGCCGAGTGGGCAGCGGCGCGGCGTCGCCTCGCTGGCGGCGCGGTTCGCGGCCAAGGAGGCGCTGGCCAAGGCGCTGGGCGCGCCGGGTGGGCTGCGCTGGACGGACGCCGAGGTGGTGCAGACCGAGTCGGGCCGCCCCCGGCTTGAGGTGCGCGGCACGGTCGCGGCCCGGGCGGCGGAGCTGGGGGTCACCGGCTGGCACGTGTCGCTGAGCCATGACGCGGGGGTGGCCTCCGCGGTGGTGATCGCGGAGGGCTGACGCCGGCCGGGTCCGGCCCCGGTCGGTCGGCGCCTCCTGCTTCCGCGCCCGGGCTGGCGGGCCCGACTGTCAGTGCCGGCTGGCAGGGTGGGCACCGTGATCTCGGTGGCGGATGTGACGGCGCGGACGGATGCGGAGGGCGTCATGCCCCTGCTCACCCTGGACGAGTTCTTCGACGACAACGGGGACGAGGAGTCCCTCGCGCCCAACCAGTGGGGCTACGGCCGGCCCCCGTTGGCCGTGTTGGCCGCCCGGCTGGCGGAGATAGCCGGCCGGCCCGAGGTGGCCTGGGTGCGGGTCCAGCCGCATCCGGAGACGCTCGACCTGGCGCGGCTGGCCGGCGAGGCGGTGGCGATCTGCGCGCCGGTCGACGAGGCACGCTGCGCGGCGTGGGTCGAGGGCCTGGAGTCCAGCGGGGTGCTGGCCGGCCTGGTGGACGACTACCGGGAGGTGCCGCCGGTGCCGGCCGGCGCCACGGTGTGGTCCGTGCTGTGGGACTGAGACGCCCGCCCGGTGGGCGGCGGTCAGGCTGGTTGGCGGGCGGCCGGCTCGGGGTCGGTGGCCAGCCGGGCGTGTAGGTGTTCGTCGTGGTGGGCGCCGTCGCCGAACCGGTGGGAGTCGCGCAGGGTGCCCTCGGCCGGGTAGCCGCAGCGCTGCGCCACCCGGCAGGAGGCCGGGTTGCCGACCGCGTGGGCGATCTCGATCCGCCGGGCGTCGGCCGTCGCGAAGGCCCAGCGGGTCGCCGCCTCGGTGGCCCGGGTGGCCAGGCCGCGCCCGCGGGCCGCCGGCAGGGTCCAGTAGCCGATCATGGCCAAGCCGTCGGCGCGGTCCACCCAGCGCACGGTGACGCTGCCCAGCACGGCCCCGTCGGCGGCGTCCAGGGCGGCGAAGGCGGCGGCGCCGCCGCGTGTCCAGCCCTCGTCGCGCGCCGCGAGCCAGGCCAGTGCGTCGTCCCGGCTGGTGGTGGCGAGGGGGTTCCACAGGGCGATCAGCGGGTCGGCGGCCGCCGCGACCAGGGCGTCCGCCGTGGCTTCGGGCCCGGCGGGGCCTCGGCCCCAGGGGTGCAGCCGCACCGCGCCCAGGTCGAGGGTGGCGCGGATGAAGTGCCGCCGGTCGGCGGTGTCCCCGGGGCTCCCGGAGGTGGGCGTGGCACTGCTCATGCCACCCTTCCTATCCGGCGCGTAAGGCCATGGCCAGCGATTATTCCGGGCTGGGGTGCTGTCCGTGGCCGCCGCCCGCGGCGCCGTCCTCGGTCAGCAGCCGGTGCCAGACGGCGGGGAGCGCCGTGGTGAGGGTGGAGGCCGTCGGCGGCAGCGGCGCCGCCCGGCCGGCCAGGCCGTGCAGGTGGGCCGCGACGGCGCCGGCGTCCCGGGCGCTCAGCCCGGCCGCCAGCAGCGCCCCGGCCAGCCCGGAGAGCACGTCCCCGCTGCCGGCCGTCGCCAGCCACGGGGTGCCAGTCCCGTTCACCAGCACCGGCCCCGTCGGGTCGGCGACCAGTGTGGTCGAGCCCTTCAGCAGCACGGTCGCGCCGAAGCGGGCGGCCAGCTCGCGGACCGAGGCCAGCCGGCCGGCCTCGACCCGCGCGCGGTCCACGCCCAGCAGCGCCGCCGCCTCCCGGCGTGCGGGGTGAGCAGGGTCGGCGCCCGCCGGGCCCGCACCCGGGCCTGGTCCAGGCCGCGCAGCGCCTCCGCGTCCAACAGCAGCGGCACGTCGGCGGCCAGCGCCTCGTCCAGCACCCGCGCAGCCCGCGGGTGGTCGCCGAGGCCCGGGCCGGCCACCCAGGCCTGCGTCCGGCCGGCCTCCGCCGGCGTGCCCGTGCTGATCAGCGTCTCCGGATAGCGGGCGAGCACCGCGTCGGCGGCCGGCCCCGCGTAGCGGACCGCCCCGACCCCGCCGTGCAGCGCGCCCCCCACGGTGAGCACGGCGGCCCCCGGGTAGCGGGCCGAGCCGGCCGCCACGCCCAACACCCCGCGCCGGTACTTGTCGCTCTCGCCCACCGGCCGGGGCAGCAGCGCCGCCACCTCGGCGTCGGTCAGCGCGGCCACCTCTGGCTCGGCCGGCAGCAGCGGCCCGAGGCCGATGTCCACCAGCCGCACCTCGCCCGCGTACTCCCGCGCCGGGTCGATCAGCAGCGCCGGCTTGTGGGTGCCGAAGGTCACGGTCAGCGCGGCGGGAAGCACCGGCCCGCGCACCTCGCCGGTGTCGGCGTCCACCCCGCTCGGCAGGTCCACGGCGACCACCGGCGCCCCGCTGGCCCGGACCCGGTCGGCCAACTCGGCCGCCACCGGCCGCAGTCCGCCCCGCCCGCCGATGCCGGTGATCCCGTCCAGCACCAGCGCGGCGCGCCCCAGCAGCGCGTCCAGCGCGGCAGGCGACGTGTCCGGCACCGCCAGGGCCGTCCCCCCGCCGGCCCGCAGCGCGGCCAGCCCGGCCGGGTGCGCCCGCCCCGCATCGAGCAGCAGCGCGGTGACCGCCGTCCCGCGCCGGGCCAGCCGGGCGCCGGCGAACAGCGCGTCGCCGCCGTTGTCCCCGCCGCCGACCAGCAGCACCACCCGGGCGGCGGCGCGCCGGCCGCGCGGCGCCCGGGCGCGCAGCAGCTCGGCGCAGGCGGCGGCCAGCCCGGCCGCCGCCCTGGCCATCAGCGTGCCCTCGGGCAGCCCGGCCAACAGGGCCTTCTCCGCGGCGCGCACGGCCGCCACTGGGTAAGCAGTCCTCATGCGCCCAGTCTGGCGCAGCCGGCCCGCGGGACCGGCCGGCCACACCCGGCGGACGTCCGGGCCGGCGGCTTCCTGCGACACTGGTGGCGATGAACGACCACTCACTGGCAGGGCGAACGGGCGAGGGTCCGCCACTGCGCGCGGACATCGACCTCGCCGCGCTGCGCTCCAACGTCCGGGCGCTGCGCCGCCGGTTGACCGGGGGCGCGGCGCTGATGGCCGTGGTCAAGGCCGACGGCTACGGACACGGGATGCTGCCCTGCGCGCGGGCGGCCCGGCAGGCCGGCGCGGCCTGGCTGGGCGCGGCGACGCCGCAGGAGGCGCTGGCGCTGCGCGCGGCCGGCGACACCGGCCGGGTGCTGTGCTGGCTGTGGACGCCGGACGGGCCGTGGCGGGCCGCGGTCGAGGCCGACCTCGACGTGTCGGTCAGCGGCCGGTGGGCGTTGGAGCTGGCGGTCGGGGCGGCCCGGGCGGCCGGCCGGACGGCCCGGGTGCAGCTGAAGGCCGACACCGGCCTGGGCCGGAACGGCGCCCAGCCGGCGGACTGGCCCGAGCTGGTGGCGGCGGCGCGCGCCGCCGAGGCCACCGGCGCGGTCCGGGTGACCGGCCTCTGGTCGCACCTGGCCTGCGCCGACGAGCCGGGGCACCCCTCGATCCGGCGGCAACTCGCGTCGTTCGCCGAGGCGGTGGCGGTCGCCGAGCGGGCCGGGCTGCGCCCCGAGGTGCGCCACCTGGCCAACTCGCCCGCCACCCTGACGCTGCCCGAGGCGCACTACGACCTGGTGCGCACCGGGGTATCGGTCTACGGCCTCTCGCCGTCGGCCGAGGTGGGCACCCCGGAGGACTTCGGGCTGCGCCCGGTGATGACGCTGCGCGCCGCGCTGGCGCAGGTGAAGCGGGTGCCCGGCGGGCACGGCGTCTCCTACGGGCACCACTACACGACGCCGGGCGCGACCACCCTCGCGCTGGTCCCGGCCGGCTACGCGGACGGCGTGCCCCGGCACGCCTCCGGCAACGGCCCGGTGCTGGTCGCGGGGAAGCTGCGCACGGTGGCCGGACGGGTCGCGATGGACCAGTTCGTGGTGGACCTCGGCGGGGACACCGCGGAGGTCGGCGACGAGGCGGTGCTCTTCGGCCCCGGCGACCGGGGCGAGCCGACGGCCGAGGACTGGGCCCGCGCGGCGGGCACCATCGGCTACGAGATCGTCACCCGGATCGGCCCCCGGGTGCCCCGGATCTACCACGGGGTCGAACCGAGCCCAGGGGAGCCGGTGGTCTGAGATGCGCTGGGCGGCCAGGGCCGGCATAGCCGGTCTCGCACTGGGCGCGGTGGCCACCACGGTCGCCGTGGAGCGGCTCACGGTCAGCCGCTCGGTCCGCCGGCAGGCCAGGGAGGCGCTGGACGCGGCCGGCCCGTTCGGCACCCTGCGCGGCACCCCGGGCACCGCCGTCGCCGACGACGGCACCGAACTCCACTACGAGGTGGACGAGTTGCCCGAGGGGGTCGGGCCGGGCGGCGGGACGGTGGTGTTCTGCCACGGCTACTGCCTCAACCAGGACGTCTGGCACTACCAGCGGGCGGCGCTCCGCGGCCGGGTCCGGGCTGTCTACTGGGACCAGCGCGGGCACGGCCGGTCCGCGCCGGGGCGCGCGCAGCGGGAGCGCGGCGAGCCGCTGCACATCGAGCAGTTGGGGCGCGACCTGCGGGCGGTGCTGGACGCGGCGGTGCCGGACGGGCCCGTGGTACTGGTGGGGCACTCCATGGGCGGCATGACGGTGATGGCGCTGGTCGAGCGGCACGCCGACTACGTGGCCCGCCGGGTGGCCGGGATGGCGCTGCTGAGCACGTCGGCCGGCGACCTCGCCCAGGTCAGCTACGGCTTCCCGCCGTCCGTGGTGCGCGCCGCCCGGCGCGCCGCGCCCGGGGTGCTGCGGGTCCTGGGCGCCCAGGCCGAGCTGGTGGAACGCGGCCGGCGGGCGGTCGGCGACCTCTACGCCGGCCTGATCCGCCGCTACTCCTTCGGCGCGCCGGACGCGGTCGACCCGGCGGTCGCCAGGTTCGCCGAGCGGCTGATCGAGTCGGTGCCGATCGACGTGGTCGCCGAGTTCTACCCGGCCTTCGCCGAACACGCCACCTGGGGCGCGCTCACCACCCTGCACACCCTCTCCGAGGACCTGCCGGTCCTGGTGCTGGGCGGCGGCCGGGACGAGATCACCCCGGTCGAGCACAGCCGGCGGATCGCCGCCGCGCTGCCGGCGGCCGAGTTCGTGACCCTGCCGGACGCCGGCCACCTGGTGCTGCTGGAGGACCCGGCGGTGGTGACCGGCCGGCTGCTGGCGCTGCTCACCCGTAGCATCGGGTGCCATGGGTCCACAGCTGACTGAGCCGCACCTCACCTGCCGGGTACCGACCGCCGAGCGGATGACGGCGCTGGGCCGCCGCCTGGCCGGGCTGTTGCGGCCGGGCGACCTGGTGCTGCTCACCGGGGAGTTGGGTGCCGGCAAGACCACCATGACGCGCGGCCTCGGCGAGGGCCTCGGGGTGCGCGGCGCGGTCACCTCGCCGACCTTCGTGATCGCCCGGGTCCACCCGCCGCTGGGCGAAGGACCGCCGCTGGTGCACGTGGACGCCTACCGGCTGGGGGGCGGCCTCGACGAGATGGAGGACCTCGACCTCGACGTGGCGCTGCCGGAGTCGGTGGTGGTCGTCGAGTGGGGCGAGGACCGGATGGAGCAGCTCTCCGACGACCGGCTCCAGGTGGTGCTGCACCGGGCGCCGACCGAGCGGGCCGACCCGGCGGCGGACGACCCGCGCGAGGTCACCTTCCGGGGGGTCGGGGCGCGCTGGCGCGGCGTCGACCTGGCGGCGGCGCTCACCGACTGAACGGGCCGCCGAACGGCCGGCCGGTCTCGGGTCGCTTCTCGGCGCGGCCGGCCGCGGAGCTGGCCGCGGGGGCCCCGCGGGGCCGCGGGACCGGCCGCGGACGGGCCGTTCCGGCGGGAACCGGCCGCCCACCGGCCCGGTCGCCGACGAACCGGGCAGTGAGCGAACCGGGCAGCGAGCGAGCCGTCCGGCGATTGCACCGATCAGCGATTGCGCCGTCCAGCGATTGCACCGGACACGGAACGGACCGGTCACCGATCGGGCTGTTCACCGACCGAACCGGTCAGCGACCGCCGGCGGAGGCACCGGCCGGAGCAGCCGGGACACACGTCGGGGTGGGCGGACGGCCGGCCGGGGCAGTCGGGACGCCGGCTGGGTCGGCGGAACGCTGACCCGGGCGGTGGGAACAGACAGTGGGAACACGGGCCGGTTTCGGACCGGACCGGTCGGCGACGGAACCGGTCTGTGACCGGCGGCGGAGGCACCGGCCGGAGCGGTGGGAACACCGGCCGGACGGCCGGCACGTCGGCCGCGTGCCGGCCGCCGCGTCGGTCGGTCGGTCAGGGGACGACGACCACCGGGACGTCGATGGCGGCGAACTCCCACATCGCCGCGCCGTCCTCCCGGGTCTGCCGGATGCCGCCGGTGCCGTCCGCGGCCGCCGGGTCCGGCGTCGAGCCGTCCTGCGCGGCGGAGAAGCCGAACACCGTGCCGTCCGCCGCGACCGCGAAGACCACCGCGTGCTCCATCGGCACCCCGTCCGAGCCGGTGCCGCGCTCGGAACGGGAGGTCACCTGGTAGCCGCCCGGCTCGGGGCTGCGGGAGCTGGGGAAGACCTCGTGCGTCCGGCGCACTATGTCGCCGGTGCCGTCCGGACTCACCTCGACCAGCCAGACCCGCCGCTGCTCCAGGGAGTACACCACCCGCTCGCCGGTGCCCGAGTCGGCCGGCAGCGGCGGGACCTCCGCCTCGTCCTCGGCGCCGCCGTTGGCGCCGCCGTCACCCTCCGCCTCGGGCGTCGGGGACGAACGGGTGGGTGGCGGCCAGTTGTCGGCGGCCGAGGCCTGGTAGGCGAAGAACCCGACGACGGCGAGCGCCATGACGGTCAACGCGGCGACGAAGACGCTGGACCCGGAACCTGAGGTGTGGCGCGCCACGGTGCGGTGCCGCCTTTCGCGACGGGACGGGAGAACGCGGACCGGTGGGACCCCGGTCCATCCCACCGAAGCTACCAGGGTCCGGGGCCCGTCGGCGGCGCCGTAGGCTTGCCGGGTGCTGCTGCTCGCCCTGGACACCGCAACCCCGGCCGTCACCGTCGCGCTCTTCGACACGGAGGAGGGCCGGGTGCTCGCCGCGCGGGAGCGGGTGGACGCCCGCCGGCACGGCGAGTTGCTGATGCCGTTCGTCGACGAGGTGCTGACCGCCGCCGGCCGCCGGCTGGCCGAGGTCGGCGCGCTGGTGGTCGGCACCGGCCCCGGCCCCTACACCGGGCTGCGGGTGGGGCTGGTGACGGGCGCCGCGCTGGGCGCCGCCCTGGACGTGCCGGTGTACGGGGTCTGCACCCTGGACGGCATCGCGCACGCCGCCGGCCTGGCCGGGCCGTTCGTGGTGGCCACGGACGCCCGGCGCAAGGAGGTCTACTGGGCCGAGTACGCCGACGCGGACACCCGGGTCGGTGGCCCGGCCGTGGACCGGCCGGCGGAGCTGGCCGAGCGGGTGGCCGGCCGGCCGGCCGTCGGCGCCGGCACCGCGCTCTACCCGGACGCCTTCCCCGGCGCCCGCGCCGACCTGCCGGCGCACGCCTCGGCGGGCGCGCTCGCCGCGCTCGCCGCGCGCCGGCTGGCCGCCGGCGAGCCGCTCGACCCGCCGCTGCCGCGCTATCTGCGCCGCCCGGACGCCAGGGAGCCGGCCGGCTACAAGGCGGTCACGCCGCCGTCGCCCGAGGCGGAGGCCAGGCGATGAGCGAGGTGGCGCTACGGGCCATGCGCTGGTGGGACATCGAGCCGGTGCTGGCCCTGGAGGCCGAGCTGTTCGCCCAGGACGCCTGGTCGGCCGGCATGTTCTGGTCGGAGTTGGCCGGTGCCACCCTCGACCCGCCGCTGCGCGACTACGTGGTGGCGCAGGCCCCGGGCGAGCCGGGCCTGGCCGGCTACGCCGGGCTCGGCGTCGCCGGCGACACCGCCGAGGTGATGACCATCGGCGTCACCGGCGCGCACCAGGGCACCGGCCTGGGCGCCCGGCTGCTGACCCGGCTGCTGCGGGGTGCCGAGGAGCTCGGCTGCGCGGCGGCCATGCTGGAGGTCAGGGTGGACAACGAGCCGGCCAAGCGGCTCTACCACCGCTTCGGTTTCCGCCAGGTCGGCGTGCGGCGCGGCTACTACCAGCCGGGGAACCGCGACGCCCTGGTGATGCGCAAGGAACTCGCCGAGACGGCGACACACGGGAGTCCTGAGGATGGCTGACGAACCGCTGGTGCTGGGCATCGAGACCTCCTGCGACGAGACGGGCGTCGGCGTGGTGCGCGGCACCACGCTGCTGGCCGACGCGGTCGCCTCCAGCGTGACCGAGCACGCGCGGTTCGGCGGCGTGGTCCCCGAGATCGCCAGCCGGGCGCACCTGGAGGCGATGGTCCCGACCATCGAACGGGCGCTGGCCCAGGCCGGCGTGCGGGCCCGTGACCTGGACGGGATCGCCGTCACCGCCGGCCCGGGGCTGGCCGGCGCGCTGCTGGTGGGCGTCTCGGCGGCCAAGGCGTACGCCTACGCGCTGGACAAGCCGCTCTACGGGGTCAACCACCTGGCCTCGCACATCTGCGTGGACCAGCTCGAACACGGGCCGCTGCCGGAGCCGACCATGGCGCTGCTGGTCTCCGGCGGCCACTCCTCGCTGCTGCTGGCGCCGGACATCACCACGGACGTCCGCCCGTTGGGCGCCACCATCGACGACGCGGCGGGCGAGGCCTTCGACAAGGTCGCCCGGGTGCTGGGGCTCGGCTTCCCCGGCGGCCCGGCGATCGACCGCGAGGCGCGGGCCGGCGACCCGGCCGCCATCGCCTTCCCGCGCGGGCTGACCGGGCCCAGGGACGCGCCGTTCGACTTCTCGTTCTCCGGGCTGAAGACGGCGGTCGCGCGCTGGGTGGAGACCCGGCGGCGGGCCGGCGAGCCGGTGCCGGTGGCCGACGTGGCGGCGTCCTTCCAGGAGGCGGTCACCGACGTGCTGACCAGGAAGGCGGTGCGCGCCTGCCGCGAGCAGGGCGTGGACCACCTGATGATCGGCGGCGGGGTGGCGGCCAACACCCGGCTGCGCGCCATGGCGGAGGAGCGCTGCGCCGCCGCCGGGATCATCCTGCGGGTGCCGCGGCCCGGCCTGTGCACGGACAACGGCGCGATGGTGGCGGCGCTGGGCGCGGAGATGGTGGCCAGGAACCGGCCGCCGTCCGCGCTCGACCTGCCCGCGGACTCCTCGCTGCCGGTCACCGAGCCGCTGGCGCCGGCGGGGGAGTCGGCCTGATGGCGGTGGCGCTGATGTGGGAGGCCAGGGCGGTGCCCGGGCGGGGCGCCGAGCTGCTGGCCTGGGCCCGTGACCAGCGGCTCGACCCGGCCCCCGAGCGTCGGGAGACCTTCACCGCGCCGCAGGACCGGGTGCTGGTGATCACCTGGTGGCCGGCCGACGGCCCGCTCGCCGAGTTGCCGGAGCCGCCGGCCGGGCTCTGCCAACGGCCGCCGCACCGCTGGCGGTTCACGCCCGTCCCGGGCTGAGCCGCGGCCCGGGTCAGCCGGCCAGCGGGTGGCCGATGAGCATGCTGGGCGCGCCGGCCACCCGGGTCAGGAAGACGGTGGCTGAGCCGGTGCCGCTGGGCTTGACCCGGCGCAGCAGCTCCTCGGGGCTGATCGCCGAGCCGCGCTTCTTGACCGTCAGGGTGCCCACGTCCCGCTCCCGCAGCAGCGCCCGCAGCCGCTTGAGGTGGAACGGCAGTACGTCGGTGAGTTCGTAGCCGACGGCGAACGGCGTGCGGCGGGGCTGGTCGGTGGTGACGTAGGCGATGCTCGGGTCGAGCAGCCGGCCGGCCAGTTCGGTGGCCACCGCGCCGACCAGCCCGGCCCGGATCACGGCGCCGTCCGGCTCGTAGAGGTAGCGCCCGGGGGCGCCCGTCGGGGCCGGCTCGGGGGTGCCGGCCAGCGAGTCGCCGGCGGGCAGCAGGGTGGCCCGGCGGCGGCCGGGCGCGGCGTCGCCGCCGAACCACAGCACGGCCTCCTTGACCTCGCCCCGGTGGGAGACCCACTCGGCCTCGGCCGCCGCCGGGATCGCCTCGTGCGGGACGCCGGGGGCGATCTTGAGCGCGGCCAGCGGCCGGTCGGCCGCGGTGGCCAGCGCCCAGGACAGCGGCGGCGAGTACGCCTCCGGGTCGAACACCCGGCCCCGGCCGCCGCGTCGCGCCGGGTCGACGAAGACCGTGTCGTAGCCGGCCAGTCCGACGTCCTCGACCGAGCCGAGCCGCACCTTGATCCGGTCGGCCAGGCCGAGGGCCGACGCGTTGGCCCGGGCGACCGCGCAGGTCAGCGGGGAGCGGTCGACGGCGAGCACGTCGAGCCCCGCCCTGGCCAGGGCGATCGCGTCGCCGCCGACGCCGCAGCACAGGTCGGCGACCCGGCGGGCGCCGGCGGCGGCCAGCCGGCCGGCCCGCCAGGCGGCGACGGAGGTCCTGGTGGCCTGTTCGAGGCCGTCCGGGGTGAAGTACATCGCGCCCGCCTCGGCGCCGAACTTGGCGACGGCCCGCTGCCGCAGCCTGGCCTGCCCGAGCGCGGCGGCGACCAGGCCGGCCGGGTGGTCCCGGCGCAGCCGGGTGGCGACGGCCAGCTCCTCGGCCGGGGCGACGTCCCTGACCAGGTCGAGCAGGCGCTGGCCCGGCTCGGTGAGCAGGGCGGCGAAGGCTTCGGTCGGGTCGGGCGGGGAGTCTTCTGGTGCGGCCACCCGGGTCATTCTGCCCGTCTTGGCGGTGGGGGCTGCGGGGGAGGGCGGCTTCCCGGTGGCAGCATCCCGAGCCATGAAGCTAATCAGACAAGTACGACAATTCGAGGCGCGGGTCCGGCGGCGCCCCGACGCCGCCCACACCCCCCGGCACGCCAGGCCCCGCCCGGCGCACGCCGCCGGCCGTCCGGCGGGCCGGGCCGCCCCCGCCGCCGGGGTGCGCGGGCTGCTCAGACGCTATGGCGCGCTCAGCGGCGCCACCCTGCTCGCCGTGGTCTGCTCGGGCGTCGGCCTCCCGCCGCCGCTGCGCCCGGAACCGCCGCCCGACGAGCCCAGGTGGCGCACCCTCACCGCCGAGATCGAGCGGCCGGCCGCCCTCGGTGGCCAGTTCCTCGGCGCACCGCAGCGCGTCCAGGCGTCCAGCGTGGCGCACACGCTCCTGGCGTACGCCGAACGGCTGGAACGCGCCGAGGTGCGCCGGGGGGCGGCCGCCAAGACCTGGAAGCTGCGCGACGTGCCGCTGCGCGCCCCCACGCCGCCCACCGAGAAGGCCGAACTGACCACCGAGCCCGGCCATGTGACGGGGGAGGGGCTGCCGCCGGTGATCGTGCAGGTGCCCACCGACCACAAGGTCATCTTCCTCACCGTCGACGACGGCGCGGACAAGGACCCGGCGTTGCTGGAGATGCTCCGCGACCTCGACGTCCCGATCTCCGGCTTCCTCTCCGACGAGGTGGCCAGGGAGGACTACGGCTACTTCCGGGAGGCCCAGCGGGCCGGCTACGGGATGCACAACCACTCGATCACCCACCGCCAGATGAACACCCTGAGCCGGGCCGAGCAGCGGGCCGAGATCTGCGGCCAACAGGACATCATGGAGCGGGAGCTGGGGCACCGCCCGGTGCTCTTCCGGCCGCCCTACGGGGCCTATGACGAGGACACCCTGCGGGCCGCCGCCGAGTGCGGCATCGAGGTGGTGCCGCTGTGGGCGGCGGAGGCGTTCCCCGACCGGATCGACTACGGGCGCGCGGACCAGCGGTTCCGCCCGGGGGACATCGTGCTCACGCACTTCCGCGGCGAGCGCGAGTGGGACGCGGCGATGACCGACATGGTGCGGCTGCTGCTCGACACGGCCACCGAACAGGGCTTCGCCGTCGCCCGGTTGGAGGACTATCTCTGAGCCCCGGGACCGGCTCCGACGGGGCGCGGCGACCGGCTCGCTGGCACTCTAGTTGACTGAGTGCTAACGGCGGCCTAGTCTCATGGCTGGCACTCTCACTCAAAGAGTGCCAGAACGCGCGACAGGCGGACTCGGCACCCGCGACGACGGGTCCTCCAGGTCGCCATCCAGCCATAGATAACCCCGTGAGATCTCCGAAGGGGGAGGTCGGATCGTGACGACCGCCAGCTCCAAGGTTGCCATCAAGCCGCTTGAGGACCGCATCGTGGTCCAGCCGCTCGACGCCGAGCAGACCACGGCTTCGGGCCTGGTCATTCCGGACACCGCCAAGGAGAAGCCCCAGGAGGGCACCGTCCTGGCCGTGGGCCCGGGCCGCTTCGAGGACGGTAACCGTCTGCCGCTCGACGTCAAGGTCGGCGACATCGTGCTGTACAGCAAGTACGGCGGCACCGAGGTCAAGTACAACAACGAGGAGTACCTCGTCCTCTCGGCGCGCGACGTGCTCGCCATCGTCGAGAAGTAACGCACCGACGCTTGTCGCGCCGCGCCCCGGAACCCGCTCTGCCACGTGCCGGGGCCGGGGCGCGGTCTGATTCCAGCGGCCTGATTGCGGCCTGACTCCAAGAAGGAACTAAGGGACACCGAAGACCCATGGCGAAGATCCTGAAATTCGACGAGGACGCCCGTCGGGCCCTTGAGCGCGGCGTCAACCAGCTGGCGGACGCGGTCAAGGTGACCATCGGCCCCAAGGGCCGCAACGTCGTGATCGACAAGAAGTTCGGCGCCCCCACCATCACCAACGACGGCGTCACCATCGCCCGTGAGGTCGAGGCCGAGGACCCGTACGAGAACCTCGGCGCCCAGCTGGTGAAGGAGGTGGCCACCAAGACCAACGACATCGCTGGTGACGGCACCACCACCGCCACCGTGCTCGCCCAGGCCCTGGTGCGCGAGGGTCTGCGGAACGTGGCCGCCGGCGCTTCCCCCTCGGGGTTGAAGCGCGGCATCGACGCCGCCGTCGCCGCCATCTCCGACGACCTGCTGGCCAGCGCCCGCCCGATCGACTCCAAGGAGGACATCGCCGCCGTCGCCGCGCTGTCCGCCCAGGACAGCCGGGTCGGCGAGCTGATCGCCGAGGCCATGGACAAGGTCGGCAAGGACGGTGTGATCACCGTCGAGGAGTCGCAGACCTTCGGTCTCGACCTGGACTTCACCGAGGGCATGGCCTTCGACAAGGGCTACCTCTCGCACTACATGGTCACCGACCAGGAGCGCATGGAGGCCGTCCTCGACGACCCCTACATCCTGATCCACCAGGGCAAGATCGGCTCCATCCAGGACCTGCTGCCGCTGCTGGAGAAGATCATGCAGGCCGGCAGCTCGAAGCCGCTGCTGATCATCGCCGAGGACGTCGAGGGCGAGGCGCTCTCCACCCTCGTCGTCAACAAGATCCGCGGCACCTTCAACTCCGTCGCGGTCAAGGCCCCCGGCTTCGGCGACCGCCGCAAGGCGATGCTCGGCGACATGGCCACCCTCACCGGTGGCACCGTGATCTCCGAGGAGGTCGGCCTCAAGCTCGACCAGGTCGGCCTTGAGGTGCTCGGCACCGCCCGCCGGGTCACCATCACCAAGGACGACACCACCATCGTGGACGGTGCCGGTGACAGCGCCGCCATCCAGGACCGGGTCGGCCAGATCAAGGCCGAGATCGAGGGCACCGACTCCGACTGGGACCGCGAGAAGCTCCAGGAGCGCCTCGCCAAGCTCGCCGGCGGCGTCTGCGTGATCCGGGTCGGCGCGGCCACCGAGGTGGAGCTGAAGGAGAAGAAGCACCGCCTGGAGGACGCGATCTCCGCCACCCGCGCGGCGGTCGAGGAGGGCATCGTCCCGGGCGGCGGCGCCTCCCTGGTGCACGCGGCCAAGGTCCTCGAAGGCGACCTCGACAAGACCGGTGACGAGGCCACCGGCGTGTCGATCGTCCGCCGCGCCGTCGTCGAGCCGCTGCGCTGGATCGCGGAGAACGCCGGCCTGGAGGGCTACGTCATCACCTCCAAGGTCAGCGAGCTGGACAAGGGCCAGGGCTACAACGCGGCCACCGGCACCTACGGCGACCTGGTCAAGGACGGCGTGATCGACCCGGTCAAGGTCACCCGCTCCGCCCTGCAGAACGCGGCGTCCATCGCCTCCCTGCTGCTCACCACCGAGACCCTCGTGGTGGAGAAGAAGGAAGAGGAGCCCGAGCCGGCCGGCCACGGCGGCCACGGGCACGCGCACTGACCCTCGGGTCAGCGCCGCCACACGGCACGCGGCCGGGCCCGGCGACACCCTCGTGGTGTCCGCCGGGCCCGGCCGTCTCGCGTCGCCGCTGCGGGGCGGGCGGCCGCGCGTTACCCGCCCGGCCGCGCGGTGCCCCGCCGGGCGAACCGGCCGGCCCGTTCGCCGCGCCGCCGGGGCCCGAACTCCCGGCCGGCGCGCGCCGACACCCGCCCCAGCGCGGCCACCGGCAGCAGCCTGGCCGCCCCCAGCAGCGCCTTGTACCGCACGTCCGGCACGCTGACCACGCGTCCGCGGGCCAGGTCCCGCAGCCCGGCCGCCACCACCCGGTCCGCGTCCAGCCACATCCAGTCGGGCAGCGCCGTCATGTCCATCTCGGCGCGCTGGTGGAACTCGGTCCGCACGAAGCCGGGGCAGAGCGCCATCAGCCGCACCCCGCTGCCCGCCAGCTCCAGCGCCACGCCCTCGGTGAACCTGACCACCCACGCCTTGGACGCGCCGTACGTCCCGCGCGGCACGAAGGCGGCGACCGAGGACACGTTCACCACCCAGCCGCGGCCCCGCTCGCGCATCCCCGGCGCGGCGGCCGAGGTCAGCCGCAGCACCGCCTCGCAGTGCACCCGCAGCATCCGCAGCTCCTCCGCCAGTGAGGCGCGCAGGAAGCCGCCGCCCAGGCCGAAGCCGGCGTTGTTGACCAGCACGTCCACCGGCCGGTCCGGATCGGCGAGCCGTTCGGCCACCGCGTCGATGCCCGCGTCGGTGGCCAGGTCGGCGGGGAGCGCGGTCACCGCGACGCCGTACCGCTCGGTCAGCTCCGCGGCCTGGGCCGCGAGCCGTTCGCCGTTCCTGGCCACCAGGATCAGGTCGAGGCCGTCGCCGGCCAGTCTGCGGGCGAAGGCCGCGCCGATCCCCGCGCTCGCCCCGGTCACCAATGCCGTCGTCATGCGGGTGACGGTAGTCGCCCCGTGCGGCGCCGGGAACCGCCGGGTGACCGGGCGGCGGTCAGCCGGGCCGGTGCTGGGCGCCGCTCTCGACGAAGCCGCGGCGGGCCCGGCCGAGCAGCTCCTCCCGCTCGTCCTCGGTCAGCCCGCCCCAGACGCCGTAGGGCTCGCGGACCGCGAGCGCGTGCGCCGCGCACTCGGTGCGCACCGGGCAGCGGGTGCACACCTCCTTCGCCGCCTCCTCCCGAGCGCTCCGGGCGGCGCCGCGCTCCCCCTCCGGGTGGAAGAACAGCGAGCTGTCCACGCCCCGGCAGGCGGCCATCAACTGCCAGTCCCAGAGGTCGGCGTTGGGGCCGGGAAGGCGGGAGAAATCTGCCATGACAGTGTCCCATCGTCAGCGAGTCGTCAGCGAGTCGTCTTCGCGACCGAGCAAGAACCAAAGAGCCACGGAAGTAGATGTAAATATGACTACCAGCCGAATATAGCCTTAGACACGACAAAGCGGAAAAGAAGGTCTAAATAGGGCAAAACTCAATCACTCGCGTGTTGGTCGGGACCCGGCTACTGCGTGATGAGCTGGTCACGTACAGTGCTGATGCTGTGAGGTGGGAAGCCGTAACTCTTTCGGGTGACCATCGTTGAGAGGGCGGAGGCGGTTGGCTCGGCTGCCGATCGCCCGGATGACGACTCAAACTCCCTGGAGGCACAAGGTGACGCGCATCAGCTGCGGAGGGCGGCCATGACTTCTGTCCTTGTCTGTGACGACTCCCCCCTCGCCCGGGAGGCGCTCCGTCGAGCGGTCGCCACGGTGCCCGGCGTCGAGCGGGTCACGACGGCGGCCAACGGCGAGGAGGTCCTCCGCCGCTGGGGGGCCGACCGCTCCGACCTCATCCTGATGGACGTCCGGATGCCCGGCCTCGGCGGCGTGGAGACGGTCCGCCGGCTGCTCTCGGCGGACCCGGGCGCCCGCATCATCATGTTGACGGTCGCCGAGGACCTCGACGGGGTGGCGCTGGCCGTCGCCGCCGGCGCCCGCGGCTACCTGCACAAGGACGCCTCCCGGGCCGAGTTGCGGGCCACGGTCACCCAGGCCCTGGCCGACCCGACCTGGCGGCTCGCCCCCCGCCGGCTCCGCTCCTCCGACATGGGCGCGGCCCCCACGCTCACCGCCCGGGAGATCCAGGTGCTGGAGGGGATGAGCCACGGGCGGTCCAACGCGGAGATCGGCCGCGAGTTGTTTCTCTCGGAGGACACGGTCAAGACGCACGCCCGCCGGCTCTTCAAGAAGTTGGGTGCCTCGGACCGCGCACACGCCGTGGCCTTGGGTTTTCGCTGGGGACTGGTCCGCTGACCGCACCCGGCACACGGGTTTGGACGGGGTGTTCGCCACGGGCGCTCCACCCCGTCCGGTGGGGAGCGGGGCCCAAACGGTCCACCGGTGTCGCATCCTGGAAGCATGAAGCTCCTTGGGGACGAGCCAGCCGGGTGTGAAGGGGAGGGCCAGGAACGTGACCTTCAGCGCTCCCGCGCATAACGCTTCGGTGCACAACTCCGCCACAGCGGCCGCTGAGCGGCCGGCGGGGGTGCACCATGGACCGATGCGCGATGACGACACCTCGGCGATCGCCGCCCTGGCGCATCGCGCGGCCATGGGCGACGCCCAGGCCACTCACGATCTGCTGGCCCACGTGCATCCGCTGGCCCAGCGCTACTGCCGGGTACGGCTCTCCCGCCTCCCGGGTGAGGCTCGCCACTTCGTGGACGACCTCGCGCAGGAGGTCTGCCTGGCGGTGCTCTGCGCGCTGCCGCGCTACCGGGACACCGGGCGCCCGTTCGACGCCTTCGTCGTCGCCATCGCGCAACACAAGGTCGCCGACCTCCAGCGGGCCGCGCTGCGGCACCCGGGCAGCATGGCGGTGCCGTCCGACGAGATGCCCGAGCGGCCCGACGACTCGCTGGGCCCCGAGGAGCGGGCGCTGCTGAGCAGCGACGCCGAGTGGGCCCGCAAGCTGCTCGCCAACCTCCCCGCCCACCTGCGCGAGCTGGTGCTGCTCCGGGTCGCGGTCGGGCTGACCGCCGAGGAGACGGGGCACCGCCTCGGGATGTCGCCCGGCGCGGTGCGGGTCGCCCAGCACCGGGCGCTCAGCCGGCTCCGGGCGCTCGCCGGGCGCTGACGGCGCTGGGCCGAGCGAGTGGTTTCAGGGTCGTAAGCTGGACACCCCGGCCGGTGAGCCAGTGGGGAGACCGTCCAGTTCGTTGGTTCATTCGGAAAAGTGGTGTCATGACTGATCACGTGGGTGAGGTGCCGCAGAAGTTCGCTGCGCTCGGGCTGACCTTCGACGATGTGCTGTTGCTGCCCGGCGCGGCGGATCTGGCGCCCGAGGACATCGACACCTCCTCGCGGATCTCCCGCAACGTCCGGGTGAACGTCCCGCTGCTCTCCGCGGCGATGGACAAGGTCACCGAGGCCCGGATGGCGATCGCCATGGCCCGGCAGGGCGGGGCCGGCGTGCTGCACCGCAACCTCTCGATCGAGGAGCAGGCCGCCCAGGTCGACCGGGTGAAGCGCTCCGAGTCCGGCATGGTCAGCGACCCGATCACGATCCGGCCGGACGCCACCCTCCGGGAGGCCGACGAGCTGTGCGGCCGGTACCGGATCAGCGGCGTCCCGGTGACGGACGCGGCCGGCAAGCTGCTGGGCATCGTCACCAACCGCGACATGGCCTTCGAGTCGGACCGCTCCCGCGAGGTGCGGGCCGTGATGACCCCGATGCCGCTGGTCACCGGCCAGGTCGGGATCTCCGGCGCGGACGCGGTCGAGCTGCTGCGCCGCCACAAGATCGAGAAGCTGCCGCTGGTCGACGACGCCGGCCTGCTCAAGGGCCTGATCACGGTCAAGGACTTCGTCAAGGCCGAGCAGTACCCGAACGCCGCCAAGGACGCCGAGGGCCGGCTGATCGTGGGCGCCGCGGTGGGCGTCGCGGGCGACGCCTACGAGCGGGCCCAGGCCCTGATCGAGGCCGGCGTGGACTTCGTGGTGGTGGACACCGCGCACGGCCACTCCCGGCTGGTGCCGGAGATGGCCGCCAAGATCAAGTCCAACCACGGCCAGGTCGACGTGGTGGCGGGGAACGTCGCCACCCGGGACGGCGCGCAGAGCCTGCTGGACGCCGGTGTCGACGGCATCAAGGTGGGCGTGGGCCCCGGCTCGATCTGCACCACCCGGGTGGTGGCCGGCGTCGGGGTGCCGCAGGTCACGGCGATCTACGAGGCGGCGCTCGCGGCCCGCGAGGCCGGCGTCCCGGTGATCGGCGACGGCGGCCTCCAGTACAGCGGCGACATCGCCAAGGCGCTGGTCGCCGGCGCCGACACGGTGATGCTCGGCAGCCTGCTGGCCGGCTGCGAGGAGTCCCCCGGGGAGTTGCAGTTCATCAACGGCAAGCAGTTCAAGTCCTACCGCGGGATGGGCTCGCTGGGCGCCATGCAGTCCCGGGGGGAGCGCCGCTCCTACTCCAAGGACCGCTACTTCCAGCAGGGCGTCGGCGACGACGACAAGCTGATCCCTGAGGGCATCGAGGGCCAGGTGCCCTACCGTGGCCCGCTGGCCTCGGTGGTCCACCAACTCGTGGGCGGCCTGCACCAGTCGATGTACTACCTCGGCGGACGCACCGTTCCCGAGATCAAGGAGCACGGCCGCTTCGTCCGGATCACCTCGGCGGGGCTCAAGGAGAGCCACCCGCACGACATCCAGATGACCACGGAGGCCCCCAACTACGCGCGGCGGTAGCGCCCGGGGCCGCCGCGGCGGCATCGGGGATACTGGGGGGCGCACACCGTACGGAAGGGCTCTACCTGTGACTGAGATCGAGATCGGGCGCGGCAAGCGTGGGCGGCGCGCCTACGCCTTCGACGACATCGCCGTGGTGCCCTCGCGCCGCACCCGTGACCCGAAGGAGGTCTCGATCGCCTGGCAGATCGACGCCTACCGCTTCGAGCTGCCGTTCCTGGCCGCGCCGATGGACTCGGTGGTCTCCCCGAAGACCGCCATCCACATCGGCGAGCTGGGCGGCCTCGGGGTGCTCAACCTGGAGGGTCTGTGGACCAGGTACGAGGACCCGGAGCCGCTGCTCGCCGAGATCGCCGAGCTGTCGGAGGAGCGGGCCACCCAGCGGCTCCAGGAGGTCTACGCGGCGCCCATCCGCGAGGAGCTGATCTTCCAGCGCATCCGTGAGGTGCGGGACGCGGGCGTGGTCACCGCCGCCGCGCTCTCCCCGCAGCGGACCGCGCAGTTCTCCAAGGCCGTGCTGGACGCCGGCGTGGACATCTTCGTGATCCGCGGCACCACGGTCTCCGCCGAGCACGTCTCGGGCGCGGCCGAGCCGCTCAACCTCAAGCAGTTCATCTACGAGCTGGACGTCCCGGTGATCGTCGGCGGCTGCGCCACCTACACGGCGGCGCTGCACCTGATGCGCACCGGCGCGGCCGGCGTGCTGGTCGGCTTCGGCGGCGGTGCCGCGCACACCACCCGCAACGTGCTCGGCATCCAGGTGCCGATGGCGACCGCGGTCGCCGACGTGGCGGCGGCCCGGCGGGACTACCTGGACGAGTCCGGCGGGCGGTATGTGCACGTGATCGCCGACGGCGGCGTCGGCTGGTCGGGCGACCTGCCGAAGGCCGTCGCCTGCGGCGCCGACTCGGTGATGATCGGCTCCCCGCTGGCCCGCGCCACCGACGCCCCGGGCCGCGGCCACCACTGGGGCATGGAGGCGGTGCACGAGGAGGTGCCGCGCGGCAAGAAGGTGCACCTGGGCACGGTCGGCACCACCAAGGAGGTGCTCCTCGGCCCGTCGCACACCCCCGACGGCTCGATGAACTTCTTCGGCGCGCTGCGCCGGGCGATGGCCACCACCGGCTACTCCGAGCTGAAGGAGTTCCAGCGGGTGGAGGTCACGGTGGCCCGCTCCCGCTGACGCCCCCGGGCGGCCGGCCGGTCAGAGCCGGTGGGCCGCCCCGGCCGGGGTCGCGCCCCGGGTGTCGAAGAGCAGCTGCGCCTTGGCGGCCAGGCCCTGGAGGTCGTAGGTGCCGTGGTGGTGCAGCAGCAGCGTCAGGTCGGCGGCGGCGGCCGACTCGTAGGGCGCGTCGGCGCGCGGCACCGGCCGGCCCGCCGGCCGCCAGTCGCTGACATACGGGTCGTGGAAGCTGAGCTGGGCGCCGAGCGACAGCAGCCGGCAGGCGACCTCCCGGGCCGGGCCGCGTGCCGGCGCCGGCAGCTCCGGCCGGTGGGTGACGCCCAGCAGCAGGATCCGGGCCCCGCGTGCCGACTTGCCGTGCTCGTTGAGCAGCGTGGTGGCCCGCTCGGTGACATAGCCGGGCATCCGCTCGTTCAGCTCGCGGGCCAGGCCCACCAGCCGCAGCCGGTTCCCCGGGTTGACCGGCGCGTCCGGGCCGGCGACGCCGGGCCCGGGGCGGCGGACGCCGGGGGCCGGCGCCCGCGCCTCGGCGCAGCGGACCACGTCCCACAGGTCGATCCCCAACTCGTGGCAGAACACCGCCATCTCGTTGATCAGGGCCATGTTGACGTGCTGCGCGTTGGTCTCCAGCACCTTGACCGTCTCCGCCTCCCGCAGCCCCCTGGCCCGCACCACCTTGTCGGTGAGCCGGCCGTAGAAGGCGGCGGCGGCCTCCGTGCAGTCCGGGGTGAGGCCGCCGATCACCCGGGGGACGCCGGCGTGGCCGCCGGGGCCGACCGGCTCGGCCCGGCCGGGGGCGTACGCCAGCTGGAAGTCCCGGCCGGCGCGCAACCCGGAGCCCCGCTCCAGCACCGGGCGCAGTACCCCCTCGGTGGTGCCGGGCGGCACCGTGGACTCCAGCACCACCAGCGTGCGCGGGCGCAACCGGGGGGCCAGCGCGGTCGCCGCCGCCCGGACGGCGTCCAGGTCGGGCGCGCCCCGGTCGTCGGGCGGGGTGGGTGCGCAGATCAGCGCGGTCCGCACCCGGCTCAGCACGCCCGGGTCGCTCGCCGCCCGGAAGCCGCCGGCCACCATCCGGCGCAGCGCCGGCGCGGTCAGCGAGCCGTCCACGGGAGGTCTCCCCGCGTTCAAGCCGGCGGCGGTCCGGGCATCCGGTACGAAGGCGACGGTGTGGACACCGGCGGCGGTGGCCGCCCTGGCGGCGGGCAGCGCCATCGGCCCAAGGCCCAGAACAGCGAGATCGGCGGGCATACGCGGGCGGCTCCCTTCCCTCGGCCCCTCCCCCGGGGGAGGGCATATGCACTACCTGTCAGGTTACGGGCATATATGACAGATGCGGTGGATTGGGCGGGTCAACGGGGCCGAGGGGACGCGCTCGGGGGGCGAACGGATCGGAGCTGGGAGAGCATCGTCAGCGGGACCAGGCAGCGGACGCAGTGCGACAGCCAGGGAGGCAGCGGTGAGGACAGCGACGCTAGGACCGGAACAGCGGGCCGAGGCACTGGCCCGGATGGCGGAACGAGAACTGGACGTCCTGGTGGTCGGCGGCGGCGTGGTGGGCGCCGGCACCGTGCTGGACGCCGCCACCCGGGGCCTGTCCACCGGACTGGTGGAGGCGCGGGACTGGGCCGCCGGCACCTCCAGCCGGTCGAGCAAACTGATCCACGGCGGGCTGCGCTACCTGGAGATGCTGGACTTCGGCCTGGTGCGGGAGGCGCTGCGGGAACGCGGCCTGCTGCTCAGCCGGATCGCCCCGCACCTGGTCCGCCCGGTGCCGTTCCTCTACCCGCTGCGACACCGCGGCTGGGAGCGGTTCTACGCCGGCTCCGGGGTGGCCCTCTACGACGCCATGTCGATCTCCTCCGGCCACGGGCGCGGGCTGCCGAGACACCGTCACCTGACCCGCGGCCACGCCCTGCGGGTGGCCCCCTGCCTGCGGAAGGACGCGCTGGTCGGCGCGTTGCAGTACTACGACGCGCAGGTGGACGACGCGCGCTTCGTCGCCGCCCTGGTGCGCACCGCGGCCAGCTACGGCGCCCGGGTGGCCAACCGCGCCCGGGTCACCGAGTTCCTCCGGGAGGGGGAGCGGGTGGTCGGCGTGCGGGTGCTGGACCTGGAGAGCGGCGGCCCCGGCGACGGCGACGAGCAGTTCCGCGCCTACGAGATCCGGGCCCGCCAGGTGGTCAACGCCACCGGCGTCTGGACGGACGACACCCAGGCGATGATCGCCGAGCGCGGCCAGTTCCACGTCCGGGCCTCCAAGGGCATCCACCTGGTGGTGCCCAAGGACCGCATCCACTCGACGACCGGCCTGATCCTGCGCACCGAGACCAGCGTCCTCTTCGTGATCCCCTGGGGCCGGCACTGGATCGTCGGCACCACGGACACCGCCTGGGACCTGGACAAGGCGCACCCGGCCGCGTCCAGCGCGGACATCGACTACCTGCTGGAACACGTCAACTCGGTGCTGTCCACGCCGCTCACCAGGGACGACGTGGAGGGCGTCTACGCGGGCCTGCGTCCGCTGCTGGCCGGCGAGTCGGACGCCACCAGCAAGCTCTCCAGGGAGCACACCGTCGCCCACCCGGTGCCCGGCCTGGTGGTGGTCGCCGGCGGCAAGTACACCACCTACCGGGTGATGGCCAAGGACGCGGTGGACGCGGCGGTGCACGGCCTGGACCAGCGGGTGGCGGAGTGCTGCACGGAGGAGGTCAGGCTGGCGGGCGCGGAGGGCTTCGCCGCGCTGTGGAACGCGCGGTCCCGGATCGCCGCCCGGGCCGGCCTGCACGAGGCCAGGGTCGAGCATCTGCTGCACCGCTACGGCTCGTTGACGCAGGAACTGCTGGACCTGATCGTCGCCGACCCCCGGCTGGGCCAGCCACTGCCCGCGGCGGACGACTATCTGAAGGCCGAGATCGTCTACGCGGCCTCGCACGAGGGGGCCCGGCACCTGGAGGACGTGCTCACCCGCAGGACCCGGATCTCGATCGAGACCTTCGACCGGGGCACCCGAAGCGCCCAGGAGTGCGCCCAGTTGATGGGCGGCGTGCTGGGCTGGTCCGACCAGCAGGTGGAGCGTGAGGTGGAGCACTATCTGAAGCGGGTGGAGGCCGAACGGGAGTCCCAACTGCAGCCCGACGACCAGACGGCCGACGCGGCCCGGCTCGGCGCCCCGGACACCGTTCCGCTGTGAGACGGCGCTGTCAGGGGCGGCCGGCGCCGCCCCTGACGGGACCTCAGGACGCGCCGATTCGTTACTGATCCACTTCCGCGGCCGGGTCGCCCGGCGCCCCGGATGTCATACGCATGGGTGACAATGGGCCGGGAAGCCGGAGGGGACGCACGCATGGGCCAGGACAGCGGGGCAAACGAGTCGGGGCTGCGCCGGCAGCCGGACGAGGTCGAGGACGGCGGCGGGGCCGCCGCCGACGCCGAGGCCGGCGGGGGCACGCCCGACGCCGGTGCCGGCGGTGCCGGTGCGGGGGGCGTCGGCGCGTCAGCCGGGGCCGACGGCGGGGAGGTTGCCGGGCGAGCCGCCGCCGGCGCCGCCGGCGCCGACGGAGCCGAAGCAGCGGGCGCCGCGGGCGCTGATGCGCCGGCGGGCGGCGCGTCGGCTGGCGGCGGGTCGGCGGACGCGGACGGCGTGCGGGCCGGCGCGGGCGGCGCGGCGCGCGCCGCGGGCGGGGGTGCCAAGAAGGCGTCGACCGCGCGGAAGGCGCCGGCGGCCAAGAAGGCGACCACGGCCAAGAAGGCGACCACGGCCAAGAAGACGGCTGCGGGGAAGACGGCGGCTGCGAAGAAGACGGCTGCGGGGAAGACAGCTGCGGGGAAGACGGCGGGCAAGAAGGCGCCGGCGGCCGGGAAGACGGCCACGGCGCGGAAGACGACGACGGCGGGGACGGCGGCGGCGGAGCCGGCCGAGGGCGGCGCCGCGCGCGCCGGCCTGGCCGGAGCTGACACGGCCGGCCCGGCGGGTGCGGCGGCCGGGAGGCCCGCCGAGGCGGGTGCCGTGCCGACGGCGGCCGGCCCGGCGGGGAAGGGCGTCCGGCCGGCCGACGCCGGGTCGGCCGAGGGGGCACGGCCGGCCGAGGCCCCGGAGCCGGAGCGCGGCGCGGACGCCGCGGCACCGGCGAAGGCCGAGGAGCCGGCCGGCGGCGCGGCCGCCCGGGCCGCCGCCGGCCCGGCGCCCGCGGCGGACGCGGGCGCCCTGGCGATGGGCGGGGCCGGCCACGGCGACGCCCCCGGCGCCGGAGGCGCGGAGGACCGCCCCACGACCCGGGTGCAGCCGATGCGCCGCGGCTCGTCCCGGCTGCTCAAGGGCCGGTACCGGCTGGGCTCCGTGGTGGGGCGCGGTGGCATGGGCACGGTCTGGGAGGCCACCGACGAGGTGCTCGGCCGCACCGTCGCGGTCAAGGAGCTGCGCCTCTCGGCCGGGGTCGAGGAGGCCGAGCGGAAGCGCATGATCACCCGCACCCTGCGGGAGGCCAAGGCGATCGCGACGATCCGCAGCCGGGGCGTCGTCACCATCTACGACGTGGTGGACGAGGGCGCCAGACCGTGGATCGTGATGGAGCTGATCGAGGGGCGTTCGCTCGCCGACATCATCCGGCAGGAGGGGCCGATGTCCCCCTGGCGGGCCGCCGAGATCGGCCTGGCCGTGCTGGACGTGCTGCGCGACGCGCACGACGCCGGCATCCTGCACCGCGACGTCAAGCCGTCCAACGTGATCGTGGCGGACGACGAGGGCCGGGTGGTGCTGACGGACTTCGGCATCGCCAAGGTCGAGGGGGACCCGTCCATCACCTCCACCGGCATGCTGGTGGGCGCGCCCTCGTACATCTCGCCCGAGCGGGCCAGGGGCGCGTCGCCGGGGCCGCCGGCCGACATGTGGTCGCTCGGCGGCCTGCTCTACTGCTGTGTCGAGGGCCGGCCGCCCTACGACGAGGGCAGCGCCATAGCCACCCTGGCCGCCGTGATGCACGACCCGGTGCCCGAGCCCACCCAGGCCGGTGAACTGACCGGGCTGATCGTCGAGTTGTTGCAGAAGAAGCCGGAGGACCGGCCGGCGGAGCCGCGGGTGCGGCAGCTGTTGAACGAGGTGCTGGCCGGCGGCGACGGCATCGGCTCGGTCACCGACCACCAGACGCTGATGGTCGGCCGGAGCGCGAAGCCCCAGGTCGGGGCGGAGTCCGCCACGCCGAAGACGGGCAAGGCGCCGAAGCCGGGGCGGACGTCGGAGCAGCCGCGCGACCGGACGCCGGCGCCGCGGAAGTCGGTGGTTCGGCCGCGTCCCGGGGCGAGTGACCCGCGCACGCCGGCGCACCCGGTGCCCGCCGTCCCGCCCGCCAACGCTTCGGGTGCGCCCGATGCCTCCGTTGGTTCCGCGTCCGGTGGGGCCGGCCGTGCGGCCGGCCCGCCGTCGCCCGTCGCGCCGGCCGGTGGCGGTGCGGCGGACGCCGACCGGCGGCGTCTGCTGCTGTCCGTCGGCGCCGTGGTGGTGGCCCTGGTCGTGCTCGGCGTCGCCGTGGTGCTCTGGCTCAACAGCCGGGATGACGGCGACGGCGGTGCGAACACCGGGCAGGAGCAGACCGAGGGCGCGGGCCAGCCGGAGCAGGAGGGCAACGACCCGGTGCCGGAGGGCGACGCGGACGCGGAGGGCGAGGAGACCGACCCCGACGCGGGCGGCGGCGAGTCCGCGGGCGACGGCCAGGAGCAGCAGGAGGAGGAGACGGCGGGCACGCCGGGCGAGGACGACGGCGCCCCGCCAGGCACCACTCCGGAGAACGACCCGGACGCCCGCCCGGACAGCCCCACCGGCTACGCCGAGGTGGTCAACCCGGACTTCCACTTCAGCATCTCGCTGCCCCAGGGCTGGCGGGCGATAGGCACCTCCGGGCAGAACTCGGGGGTCATCTACGCCGCCGATGAGGGCGATTCCATCAAGGCACAGGTGGACTTCACCAACAGCCCGGGCGACGACGCCGAGGCCTCCTGGCGCGAGTTGGAGCCGACCACCCGCCGACTCAGCACGGACTACGAGGGGTTGGGGATCGAGCCCGTCGACTGGAACGACTACCCCACCGTCGCCGACTGGCAGTTCGAAAGGACCGAGGACGGGGAAAGAGTCCGGGTGCTCAACCGTGGCTTCAAGGTCGACGACGACCGGGGCTACGCGATCATGATCACCTGCCCGGTGGAGGAGTGGGAGGGGGCGACGTGCGTGACGCTGCGCGAGACGGCCTTCGCGACGTTCGAGCCACTGGAATGAGTGAACACGGCGGTCCGGCATCGGGTCAGGGTGAACGCGCCTGACCGAACGGGACCGACTCGACGGGTCCACTGAACAGGACTGAGAAGAATCGCCAGTTGACGGACCGTAGCCGGACGGGTCCCCCGCGCCGTATCGTGGGAGCCGTTTCGGTGGGCGGGCACGCGGTGGGGAGGCGCATCGTGGAGAAGTACGCGGGGCGGTTGCTGGCCGATCGCTACCGGCTGCCGCAAGCCCCATCGGACGAGTTCGAGTTCGTCGAGTCCCGGGCGTTCGACACCGCCAGCGGTCAGGAGGTCCTGGTCCGGCAGGTGCCGTTGCCCGAGGTGGTGGACGCCGAGCTGGTGGACGGCGACGCCCGGCGCGGCGGGGCGGCGGCGGCCGGGGCGCGCGGTGGGTTCGCCGACCGGGCGACCAGGACGCCCGACGACCCCCTGGTCCGGCGGGCCCTGGAGGCCGCGGTGGCGGCGGCAGCGCTGCCCGACCACCCGAGGCTCGACCAGGTCTTCGACGTCTTCGTGCAGGGCGACGGGCTGTGGATCGTCAGCGAGGCGGTGCCGGCCAGGCCGCTGGCCGCGCTGCTCGCCGAGGAGGGCATCGGCCCCTACCGGGCCGCCGAGGTGGCGGCCGACCTGCTCGCCGCGCTGCGGATCGTGCACGCGAACGGCTGGACGCACCGCAACGTCACCGCCCGCACGGTGCTGATCTGCGACGACGGGCGGGCCGTACTGACCGGCCTGGCGGCCGGCGCGGCCGAGGAAGTGCTCTGTGGGTACGACCCGTTGCCGGCGCCGGAGATCCCCGACACCTTCGCCGCCCGGCCCCGGTCCCGGGGCCCGGCCGGCGCCCCGCCCGGGCCGGCGGCCGGCAACGGCGGCCTGGCCGGCGGGAGTTCGCCGGCCGGCGGATATGACAGCGGCAACGGCAACGGCAACGGCGGCAACGGCAACGGCGGCGGGGCCGGGCAGGGCAACGGCGGGGCCCGGCCGACCGGCTCGGCCGGCACCCCGCTGGCCGCTGACGGGGCGTCGGCCGCCGGGAGTTGGTTGTCGGCCGGCGCGCCGGCCGAGCCGGTCGGCCCCGGAGCCTGGGACGCGCCCCCCGGCCCGGCGGCCGAGCCGGCCGCCGGCGGGTACCAGGTCTCCGCCGGCTACGGCGCCGCACCGCCGGCCGGCGCCGGCTACTGGGGCTCGGCCGAGCGGCAGTGGCCGCCCGGCGTCGAGCCGGCCGGTGCGCCGCGGCCGGGCGAGGCGCCCGGCGCGGTGCCGTCCGCCGAGGACACACCGGGCGACCTGCCGCCCGGCTTCGCGTCCGGCGCCCCGCAGGGCGAGCTGCCCGACGGGTACCAGCGGTGGGACAGCGGCCCCGGCGCCCCGCCGGCCGCCGGCACGCCCGGGGAGCGGGACGGGCTGCCGTCCAGTTGGGACTTCGAGGGCGGCGCCCGGCAGCCCGGTGGCTTCGGGGGCCCCGAGTCCACCGGCGAGCACCGGCCGCCCGAGACGCCGGCGGAGCGGGCCGCCGCGGAGCGCGCGGCGCGCAGCGGCGCCATCGCCGCCTACCGCGCCGGCGCGCGGGCCGGCGCGGCCCGCAGTGCCCACCACCCCGGGCGCCCCCAGGACGGGGGCGGCGGGGAGGCCGCCGACGGCGGCCGGGGCGCCGGCGCCCCGGAGCCGCCCGGCCCCCGGCTGCCGAGCGAGCCGGTGCGCGCCGGTTGGGAGTTGCCCGGCGCCCCCCGCCCCGGCGGGCCGGAGCCGACCGGCGAGTGGTCGGTGGAGCGGGCCGACGACCGCCCCCGCGCCCGCCCGAGCGAGCGCGCCGGGCAGCTGTCCGCCGTGCCGCCGGCCGGGCCGGCCGCCGACCGGCGCGGGCCTGCCGGCCCCGGCCTACCGGCCCAGCGCCCGGGCGAGGCCCCCGTCCCGACCCCGCAGGTCGTCCCGACGCCGCAGGGCGGGCCGTCGGCGCTGGCCGGCGCCCCGGCGGCCACCGGGGCCGGCGAGGCCGCCGACGACAGGTACCGCGGCCCGGACAGCGCGCTGGCCGCCGAACGCGCCCGGCAGGCGCGGATCATGGTGGTGGGCGCGGTCACCGAGCGCTGGGCGCCCGAGCAGGCCGGGCCGGTCTACGAGCACTGGCGGCTGGCGCCGCCGGTCGGCCCGGCGGTCGACTTCTGGGCGCTCGGCGCGCTGCTCTTCCGCGCGGTGCAGGGCTATCCGGCCTACCCGGAGGACAGCGCCGCCGAGTTGGTGCAGGCGGTCTGCGCCGAGCAGCCGGCGTTCGCCGAGGACTGCGGCGCGCTGCGGCCGATCGTTGAGTCACTGCTGCGGCAGGACCCGACGGAGCGGCCCAGCGCCGAGGCGCTGCGCGGCTGGCTGCGTTCGCTGTTGCGCGGCGCGCCGGAGCCGGACGTCGGTCGCCACCTGGTCACCGCCCCGCCGCCGGCGTTGGAGCCGGGCCGCCCGGCCGACCCCAGGCGGCTGCCGATACTGCGGCGCCGTGGTGAGCTGGTCGGCCCGCGCCGGCGCCCGCGCGAGCGCGGGGAGCACCGGCCGCGTCGGTTGGGCCGGGTGCTGTTGACCCTGGTGCTGCTGGGGCTGGCGGGCGCGGTGGCCTACGTGTTGGCGTTCGCGCCGGGCGAGCGGGGCGCGGGCGGCGCGACCGGCGAGGGCCGCGGCCCGGACGGCGACAGCACGCCGGACGAGGGCGTCGATCCGGCGCCGCCGGGCGCCCCGGGCGGCGGGGAGGACGAGGAGGCGCCGGAGGACGAGGCGTCGGCCGAGCCGACCGAGGGCGCGACCCAGCCGTCGCCGGCGGAGGGCGACAGCGAGCCGGCGCCGCCGCCGGACGGCTTCGTCGTGGTGTCGGACGCGGCCGGCTTCGCGTTGGCGGTGCCGGCGGACTGGCGGCGGGAGACCGCCGAGGCGGGCGGGATCTCCTACGGCGACGGCGAGTTGGAGATCCTGGTGGTCCCCGGTCGGGACAGCGTCGCCGACTTCGGTGACACCCCGATGAACTACCAGCTGACCAGCCAGCCCGAGTTGGCGGCCTTCCGGGAGTACCAGTTCGCCCAGCAGAGCGGGCTGTTGGAGACCCGGGTGGGCGACGTGCAGATGGCCGAGGGGGTCTTCGCCTGGCGCGAGGGCGGGCGCGACCTGGTCGCGTACAACCGGGTGTTGCTCATCGCCGGCGACTACCATGTCGTCCAGGTGCGCGGCCCTTCGGACCTCAGGGACCGGGTCGCCGAGACCTACGACGTCACAGCGGAGAGTTACCAACGCGCCGACTGACGAACCGCCCCCAGCCCCGCTGTCACCGCCCGCCCCCCGCCGACTCGACCAGAAAGCGGGGCCGCCGGCACCGGCTCGACCAGCCGTCCGGCGCGCGGCGGATGTGCCCAGGGGACGCCCTCCCGGTGCCGTGGGCGCCGGGACGGCCCGGCCGGGGGCGACGGGCGGTCCACCGGTCGCGCGCGACCGAAAACTCGGGGGAGTACGGGGATCGGGTAGGTGAACGAAGGAGCGCACGCCGCATCAGGGCGCGGGGCGGGCCAACGGCAGGGCACCTTGCTGGGGGGCCGCTACCTGCTGATCGAGCTGCTGGGCCGGGGCGGGATGGGCACCGTCTGGCGGGCCAGGGACGAGGTGATGGGCCGGGAGGTCGCGGTCAAGGAGCCGCGGCTGCCGAGCGCGGTCGATCCGGCCCGCCAGCGCCGGGCGTTCGCCCGGATGCGGCGGGAGGCGACGGCCGCCGCCCGGATCGACCACCCGGCCGTGATCACCCTGCACGACCTGGTGCTGGAGGACGGGCGGCCCTGGCTGGTGATGGAGCTGGTCCGCGGCGGCTCGCTCGAACAACTGCTGGCGAACGGGCCGTTGGACCGGGCCGAGGCGGCCAGGATCGGTCTCGGCGTGCTGGACGCGTTGGACGCCGCCCACCGGGCGGGGGTGCTGCACCGCGACGTCAAGCCGGCGAACGTGCTGCTGGGGCCGTACGGCCGGGTGGTGCTGACGGACTTCGGGATCGCCCGGGTGGAGGGCGAGCAGGCGCTCACCGACACCGGGGCGTTCATCGGCTCGCCGGAGTTCGTCGCCCCCGAGCTGGCGCTGGGCGAACGGCCGGGCCCCGGGGCCGACCTGTGGTCGCTCGGGGTGCTGTTGTACATGGCGACGGAGGGCGCGTCGCCGTTCCGCCGCGACCAGCTCGCGGCCACCATCCAGGCGGTGATCTCCGCTCCGCCCCGGCCGTTGGCGCGGGGCGAGGACGCGCTGGGTGACCTGGTGCTGCGGCTGCTCAGCAAGCGGCCGGCGGCCCGGCCGGAGCCGGCGGAGATCCGGCGGGTGCTGCAACGGGAGGCCGCCCGTGGCGCCGCCGGCGGCGGGGCCGGTGGCGGCGGCGGTGGCTGGCGGCGGCGGCTCGCCGCCGGGCGCCGCGGCCGCTGGGTGGCCGGTGCCGCGGTCGGCTCGGTGGCGCTGGTGACGGCCCTGCTGGTGGCGCTGTGGCCGGACGGCGGCGGGGCGCTGGCCGAGGGCGGCCGCCCCGGCCTGTCCGACCCCACCACCGACGGGCAGACATCCGTCGTCGATCCGACGGACGACGACAAGGACACCACGGAGGCGGACGAGGCAGGCGACGACGGCGAGGACGGCGGGGAGACCGCCGGCCGGTCGGCCGACCCGGCAGATCCCGACGCCCAGGACGCCGACCCCGAGGACCCGGCGGACGATCCGGACGCCGACCCGGAGGACCCGGCCGGCGCGGGGGGCGAGCGGCCCGGCGACGGCGCCCCGGCCGACCCGGACGCGGGTGACGGGGACGGCGGTTGGGGACCGCGCGACGAGCCGGCGCTGGCGATGACCCTGTCGCTGCCCGACGGCTTCACCCGGGACCCGAACCCGAACACCGACCGGCAGGTCAGCTACCGGTCGCCGGACGGCGCGCACTCCATCGACCTCTGGTACTACCCGGGCTTCGCCTCGCCGCCGCGGACCGAGGCGGAGCACCAGGTCGCCGGCTACCGGGCCGACGCCAACTACGCGAGCGTCTCGGACGAGATCCGCCCGGTGGACTTCCAGGCCGGTGGGGAGGCCGTGGAGTTGACCGTGCTGACCACCAGCGCGAGCGACCCGGGCGCGGCGCCGGTGCTGCGGCGTTCGCTGTTCTTCGGTGGCCCGAGCGCCGGCTCCAACTGGCAGGTGCAGGTGACCACGTTGGGCGCCGAGGGCGCGGGGCGGGCGGCCGGTGACCAGCTCTACGAGACGTTCCTGAGCCAGCTGCGCTTCGCCCTCTGACCCGGGTCGGCCCGGCCGCCCTCGCTGCCAGCGATCACTGGCAAAAACTGATTACCAACGGGTAGGCAGCCGTCGCGCCGCGTCGTACCCTCCGGCTATGACGACAGCGCAGTCAGAGGCGGGCGCCGCGGCCGCCCGGACCGTCACCGACTCCCTGGTCGCGTCCCTCACCCGGGGGGTCGTGGGCAGCGGGAAGACCGCCTGCCACTGCCCGTTCACCGGCGAGCGCCTCGCCGAGCTGCCCGAGGCGACCGAGGACGAGGTCGCCGCCGCCTTCGACCTGGCCCGCGCCGCCCAGCCCGGCTGGGCGGCCAGGCCGGCGCGCGAGCGGGCCGGGATCGCGCTGCGCTTCCACGACCTGCTGCTGCGCCGCCAGACCGAGGTGCTCGACCTGATCCAGCTGGAGACCGGGAAGAGCCGGCTCTCGGCGCACGAGGAGGTGCAGTCGGTGGCCATGGCGGCCCGCTACTACGGCCGCACCGCGCCCGGCCTGCTGCGGCCCCGCCGCCACCTGGGCGCCATCCCGCTGCTGACCCAGGTCCGCGAGGCCCGCCGGCCGCACGGTGTGGTCGGCCAGATCTCGCCCTGGAACTACCCGTTGGAGCTGTCCGCCGGCGACGTGCTGCCGGCGCTGCTCGCCGGCAACGCGGTGGTGCACAAGCCCGACACCGAGACCGCCCTCACGGCGCTGTGGGCCCGCCGGCTGCTGATCGAGTGCGGGCTGCCCGCCGAGGTCTGGACGGTGGTGCTGGGCGCCGGCCCGGTGGTCGGGCCGCTGGTGGTGGAGCACGCCGACTACGTGACGTTCACCGGCTCGACCCGCACCGGCCGCACCGTCGCCCAGCGGGCCGCCGCCCGACTGGTCGGCAGCAGCCTGGAGTTGGGCGGCAAGAACGCCCTGCTGGTGCTCCGGGACGCGGACCTGGACCGGGCCGCCGAGGGTGCCGTGCGGGCCTGCTTCTCGTCCGCCGGGCAGCTGTGTGTCTCGATCGAGCGGCTGCTGGTCGACGCCTCGGTCGCCGACGCCTTCCTGGCCCGCTTCCTGGCCCGGGTCGAGGCCCTGCGGATCGGCCCCGAGCTGGACTACGGGGTGGACGTCGGGTCGCTCAGCTCCGCCGCCCAACTGGCCACCGTCGTCCAGCACGTCGAGGACGCCAGGGCGCGTGGCGCCACCGTGCTCGCCGGCGGCCGGCCGCGCCCCGACCTGGGGCCCTACTTCCACGAGCCGACCGTGCTCACGGACGTCGCCCCGCCGATGCGGGTCTGCGCCGAGGAGACCTTCGGCCCGGTGGTCTCGGTGCGCCGCTTCGCCACCGAGGACGAGGCGGTGACGCTGGCCAACGACACCAGGTTCGGGCTCAACGCCAGCGTCTGGTCCCGGGACGCCCGCCGGGCCCGCCGGATCGCCGCCCGGCTGCGCTGCGGCACGGTCAACATCAACGAGGGCTACGCCGCCGCCTACGGCAGTGTGCGCGCCCCGATGGGTGGCATGGGCGACTCCGGGCTCGGCCGACGGCACGGCGCCGAGGGGCTGTTGAAGTTCACCGAGCCGCAGACCGTGGCCCGCCAGCGGCTGCTGCCGCTGGCCCCCTCGCACGGCCTGGACGACCGCCGGTACACGGCGCTGATCAGCCGCTCGCTGCGGGCCATGAAGTCGCTGGGGCTGCGGTGAGCGCCGGCCGGCGGGCGCCGGCGGGGGAGGGCGGTCTCGACTACGACGTGGCGGTGGTCGGCTCGGGCTTCGGCGGCGCGGTGGCCGCGCTGCGGCTGACCGAGAAGGGCTACCGGGTGGTGGTGCTGGAGGCCGGCCGCCGCTTCGAGCGGTCCGAACTGCCGAGGAACTCCTGGCGGTTGAAGGACTACCTGTGGGCGCCCCGGCTCGGCCTGCACGGGATCCAGCGCATCCACCTGCTCCGGAATGTCATGATCCTGGCAGGTGCGGGGGTCGGTGGCGGCTCGCTCAACTACGCCAACACCCTCTACGTGCCGCCCGACGCCTTCTTCCAGGACCGCCAGTGGCGCGACATCACCGACTGGCGGCACGAGTTGGCGCCCTACTACGCGCAGGCCCAACGGATGCTGGGGGCGCGCGTCAATCCCACCACCACCGCGGCCGACCGGCACCTGAAGGCGGCCGCCGAGCGGATGGGGGTGGGCGACACCTACCACCCGGCCCCGGTCGGCGTGTTCTTCGGCGACGCCGCCGACGCGGACGGCTCGCACCCCGCCGACCCCGGCGACGAGGTGCCCGACCCGTACTTCGGCGGCGCCGGCCCGAGCCGCCGCGCCTGCCTGGAGTGCGGCGAGTGCATGACCGGCTGCCGGCACGGCGCCAAGAACACCCTCAACGAGAACTACCTGTACCTCGCCGAACGCGCCGGCGCCGAGATCCGGCCGCTGACCACCGTCACCGCGGTGGCCGAACTCCCCGCCGGCGCCGGCCACCTGGTCCGCTGGGCCCCCACCGGTGCCGGCCCGCGCGGCCGCCGCCGTGGCGGCACCCTGCGGGTCCGCCAGGTGGTGCTGGCCGCCGGCACCTACGGCACCCAGACGCTGCTGCACCGGATGCGGGACACCGGCACCCTGCCCCGGCTCTCCGACCGGCTCGGCACCCTGACCCGCACCAACTCCGAGGCCCTGGTGGGCGCCCGCACCAACCCACGCCGCTACCGGGCCAGGCACGGCCGGGACGCCACCCTGGACTTCACCCGGGGCGTCGCCATCACCTCCTCCATCCACCCGGACCCGCACACCCACATCGAGCCGGTGCGCTACGGGCGCGGCTCCAACGCGATGGGCTTCCTCTCCATCAAGCAGTTCCGGCAGGGCGGCCGGCTGCCCAGGGCACTCGCCTACGCGGCCACCACCGTGCGGCACCCGTGGCTCTTCCTGGTGTCGATGTCCAACCACCGCTGGTCGGAGCGGACCATCATCGGCCTGGTGATGCAGACCCACGACAACTCGCTGACCACCTACCGCAGAAGCCGCCGCCCGGGCCGCGGGCTGCTCACCGCCCGCCAGGGGCACGGCGAGCCCAACCCGGACTTCATCCCGGCCGGCGCCGAGGCGGCCCGCCAACTCGCCGCCGACATCGGTGGGTTCGCCGGCACCAACGTCGGCGAGCTGATCGGGACCCCGCTCACCGCGCACTTCCTCGGCGGCTGCCCGATCGGCGCCGACCCGGAGCACGGCGTGGTCGATCCCTACCACCGGCTGTACGGGCACCCGGGGATCTCGGTGGTGGACGGCTCCGCCGTCTCCGCCAACCTCGGCGTCAACCCGGCGCTGACCATCACCGCCCAGGCGGAACGCGCCTTCGCGCTCTGGCCCAACAAGGGGGAACAGGACCCGCGCCCCGCCCAGCCGGCCGGCTACCGCCCGCTGGCGCCGGTGCCGCCGGCCCGGCCCGCCGTGCCGGCGGACGCCTTCGGCGCGCTCCGGCTGCCGGTGACCCTGCCGGTGCCCCGGGTGCCACCCCGCCGGGCCGACCCGGCGGCCGACCGCGCGGAGCCGGCCGAGGCCCCCGAGGGCGACGCCACCGACCGGGACCACTGAGCCCGCGGCTCGGCCGGCCGGCGGCGGACGGTCGGCACCGCCCGGAAACGGCGGAGAGGCCCGAACCCTTCGGGGGAAAGGGAACGGGCCCCTCCGGTCATGGGGCACGGCTCGTGAACCGTCGTGCAGGTGTGATGACCAACCACGCCCGGAGAAGGTTGTTCGCCAGCCGGTCACAGAACGGACACGAAATGGCCGGAGAGGTGTAGACGCGGTCGGACGCGAAACGAGTCGGGGGGCCCCGCCCCCCCCCCGCGCGGCCGGGCCGGCGGACAGTGGCCCGGA